>NZ_JBLVOC010000015.1:0-6141 GCF_053543575.1 Glutamicibacter sp. AGC84 | reverse complement strand
GGGCCCGCCGCGGGATGCAACTGGCCCAGGAACTCGGCCTGCCGCTGGTCACCATCATCGACACCACCGGCGCCGAGCTCTCGGTGCAGGCAGAGGAAGGCGGGTTGGCCGGAGAGATTGCCCGTTCGCTCAGCGAATTGATCGGCTTGCGGTCCCCCTCGGTGTCGGTGCTCCTCGGCCAAGGTACCGGCGGCGCCGCACTGGCGCTGCTGCCGGCGGACCGGACCATCGCAGCCCGCAATTCCTGGCTCTCGCCGTTGCCGCCCGAGGGCGCCAGCGCCATCATGCACCGCAGTACCAGCCATGCCCCGGATATGGCCCGCCAGCAGAAGATCGGCGTTGCTTCGCTGTGCGCCTTTGGCCTGGTGGACCACGTGGTGGACGAGTTCGACGACGCTGCCACCCGGCCGCGCGAGTTCTGCCAGGAACTAGGAACGGCTATTGCTGCGGAGATCTCCTTGGCCCTTGCCATTCCCGAGGCAGATCGGTTGGAGCGCCGGCAGAAAAAGTTCCAGAACTTGGGACGAGCCTCCAGCTAGTTCCGCACTGGGACACCGGGCCGGTCCCGCAACGGCTGCTGGACCGGCCCTTGGCTTGGCTGCCCTCGCCGGGCCGGCCGGCTGCACTCTGCAGGCACGTGGAAGTTCAAGGATCAGGCTACCTCCCCAAATGCCGGCCGCCATGCGTAGAGTGGGACTCGACAGGAACTACCCAGCGAGGCGGACTATGCGCGAGCGCAAATCGATGATCGATACGGCCAAGGACATCGCGTCCGGCGCCCACGAAGGACAGGTCGACAAGCTCGGCGCCGCGTATATCGGGCATCCGGCACGAGTGGCCGGGCACGCCCGCGACCTCGGCGGTTCGCCAGAAGCCATCGCAGCCGCCTGGTTGCATGATGTGATCGAGAATTGCGACGTGAGCGCGGCGGACCTGCGTGCCGCAGGCATTCCCGACACGGTCATCGTGGCGGTGGAACTGCTGAGCAAGCGGCCCGGGCAGAGCCTGGAAGAATATTGCGCCGGGGTACGCGGCAATGCGCTGGCCTTGCTGGTCAAGGAAGCGGACCTGGCCGATAACACCGACCCGGAACGCACAAGCCAGCTGGATCAGGCTACCCGGCAGCGGCTGGCCGAGAAATACCAGCGCACCCGGTCCCTCCTGGGTCTCTAGCAAGGCACCGAGTCCTGGGTTCACCCCGCGCCTGCCCGGAAATAGTTCCTGGCCACAAACATTCAAGATCCCTGCCACGCCCGGCCAGCACTTCTTCGCCGGCATCCGGTGGCGGCACCTGATCACCGCGCAGAACTCGGAATGCTGGATATTTCCCGCAGCCCCCTTGCAATCGGGCGCCATTGGGCAAGACTTGGACTATGGCAACAGGCAGAAGCACAGTGTTCGAAAACCGCAGCCATGCCGGCTCCGTGCTGGGCATGAAGCTGTCCACCTTGCTGCCCGCCGGCGAATACACCGTGCTGGGTTTGCTGCGCGGCGGAGTGCCCATCGCCCATGAAGTGGCCAAGGCCCTCGGGGCCACCCTGGGCGCGGTGGCAGTGCGCAAGCTCGGGGTGCCCCGCAATCCCGAACTGGCATTCGGCGCCATGGCCCGGTACGGGATTAGCAGCGCTCGCCACATCAACGAGGCGATCTACCGCCGGGCTCTGCAGTATTTCGGCAAGGACGAACTCGAATCCCTCGAACGCGGCACCGGTGCCGACCTGCGGGCCCTGGCCAGCACCTTCAAGGACTACTGCCCCGATCTGGCCGGGCGCGACCTGCTGCTCTGCGATGACGGAATGGCCACGGGCGCCACGATGAAGGCCGCGCTGGATCTTATCCAGGGCCGGGCTCCCGCCTCCATCACGCTGGCAGTTCCGGTGGCTTCGCCTGGAACGGCTGCCGAATTGGCACCCCTGGTCAATGGCATCTGCCAACTGCTCACCCCGGAAAATTTCACTGCCGTCGGAGCCTTCTACGAGGACTTCGGGCAAGTGGGCCAGGACCAGGTCCTGGAAATGCTGCGCTCCGCGCGGTGAGGTCCCAGGACCGCAGCCCGGGACATTGCGTCCAAGTTCCGGGTTAGCCGATAGCACCGGTCAGCTTCGCGACTGAACACATCCAGCCCCGCACGGGCAAGGGCCGGCTAGGAGGAATCCAGCGTCATTCCCAGCTCCCGGCTCCAATTGCGCCTGCCGGTCCTGCTGCCCGGGTGATCTCACCCCTGGTGCGCCGAAACCGTTACCGGGCGCCACGAGGCAAATGCCAGCACCGTACCGAGCACTCCGATGCCGACCAGGACCAGAGCCGCACCCCACAGGCCGATTGAAGCGCCCAGGGCGCCGGCCACCGGATAGGTCAGCAAGAAGCATGCATGGGACAAGGAAAATTGCGCGGCAAAAACACCGGGGCGGTTTTGCTCGGTGCTGTTGCGGCGCAGCAGCCTCGACGAGGGCGTGAGGATAGTTGCGGTCGCCGCACCCAGGGCCAGCCACAGGCCAAGGAGCCCGGCCCATTGGCCAGAACCCTCGCCCCAGCCGATCACAGCGGCACCGACGAACAGCAGCAGCGGCATCATCACGGCGCCGGCGAGCATCACGCTGCGGTCTTCGAATCGCTCCAGCAACCCCGGCATGCCCAGTGCCACCGCCATCGAACCTGCACCGTATGCTCCGAGCAGCAGCGCCACATCCACCTGCGAGCGGCCCAGATCCCCCTTCACCAGCACCACTGTGTTGACGATGACCATGGCGGAGATCGCGGCGACCACCAGATTCAGCGCCATCAGGCTGCGCAGTTCCCGTGCCGCCCAGAATGCCCGGGTTCCCCCGGTGAGGCGATGGAAGAAGAGCGACTTCTGGGGCGGCGGGATCGCCGGGAAGCGCGTCGCGGCAACAAGCAGAGCAGACGCGGCAAAGCCGAGCACGGTCCCGGCGAAGAGGTTGTGGTAGCTGGTGACGGTCAGCAGCGCGGCCGCCAGCATCGGGCTGGCCAACGACTCCATGTCATAGGCCAGCCGCGACAGCGACAAGGCCCGGGTGTAATCCCGCTCATCGGGCAGGATCGAGGGAATGACCGCTTGGAACGCGGGGGTGAAGGTCGCCGATGCTGATTGCAGTACGAAAATCAGCACATAGATCTGCCACGCTTCGCTGGCGAATGGGAGGCAGAGCGCCACTAGTCCACGAATGATGTTGGACCCGATGAGCACGGGTTTGCGCGGAATATGGGAAACCAGGGCATTGGCCACAGGAGCAACGGCCACATAGGCGACCATCTTCACAGTCAAAGCCAGCCCAAGCACTAATCCCGCGTTGCTGCCGGCAATATCGAAAGCCAGCAGGCCCAGGGCAACGGTAAGCAGGCCCGTGCCCAGCAGCGCAATCATCTGGGCGCTGAAAAGCTTGGCGTACGCCTGGTCCCTGAGTACTGCGAGCATCTTTGCCGACTCCCGTATCTTTTGCCGCTAGCCTTGCGGGGCTTCGTGGTGCAGCGGCAGCTGTCCGTTGGATACCGAATGCTCCGCCTGCTTGATCGCTTCGCTGACCAGACGCGCCGGGTGCTCATCGGTGAGGCTGTACAGGACCTTGGTTCCGTCCTGGCGCGTGGTCACCATGCGCGCCATGCGCAAACGGGCCAGGTGCTGGGATACCCCCGAAGGGCTCTTCTCGACCAGCTCCGCGAGCGCGTTGACCGAGAGCTCACCGGCACGGCGCAGATGCAGCACAATCCGGATCCGGGTGGCATCGGACAGCAAGCCGAAGACTTCCGCGGCCAGCTCCACGAAATCCGAGGAAGGATCCGGAGCATAAATCTTATTATCTGCATGCATGCTAATAGACTAATACTCTCGCCCGGTATTACCTAGGGCACACCGGAAATATTCCGCGTCCGACTGGAACTAGAATTGGAGCCATGACTGCAACGCTCGTGGCCAAGGACCTGACTGGCGGCCACGCCCACCGAACCCTCTTCTCGAATCTGAACTTCACCGCCGCACCCGGTGATGTCTACGGCGTAGTGGGTGCCAACGGCGCTGGCAAGTCCACATTGCTCTCGCTGCTTGCCGGGGCCGCGGCCCCGCAGGCCGGAACGGTGAGCACCGCCCCGGATTCTGCGTTCATCGGCTGGATGCCCCAGGAACACGACCGCGTTCCAGGTGAAACCATCACCGCGTATTTGGCCCGCCGCACCGGTTGCGCCGCCGCCACCACCGCCATGGAATCCACCGCCGAAGAACTTGGCAGCGGCAAGCCCGGTGCGGATGACGCCTACACTGCTGCATTCGACCACTGGATGGCCTGTGGCGCCATGGATCTGGAAGACCGCATCCCCGAGGTGCTGGCCAAGCTCGGCTTCACCCTCCCGGTAGAAACCGAGATGACTGCCCTGTCCGGCGGCCAGGTAGCCCGCGTGGCTCTGGCAGCCCTGCTGCTCTCCCGCTTCGATGCGGTGCTGCTCGATGAACCGACCAATGATCTCGATCTCGAGGGCCTGGAGCATTTGGAGCATTTCATCAATTCCCTGCGCGCGCCGGTGATCCTGGTATCGCATGACCGCGAGTTCCTCTCCCGCTGCACCACCGGCATCATCGAATTGGACCTGGCCCAGAACCAGGTAGCCACCTATGAAGGCGGCTACGACTCGTACCTTGCCGAACGGGCCATCAACCGCACCCATGCCCGTGAGGCCTACGAGCAGTTCGAGAACCAGAAAGCCGATCTGGTCTCCCGCGCCCGCACCCAGCGCGAATGGTCCTCGCAAGGCGTGCGCAACGCCATGCGCAAGGCGCCGGACAACGACAAGATCCGCCGCCGGGCCAACTCCGAGTCCTCGGAAAAGCAGGCCGCCAAGGTGCGCCAGATGGAATCGCGCATCGCCCGGCTCGACGAAGTGGCCGAACCGCGCAAGGAATGGGTCCTGCAGTTCTCCATCGCCGCGGCTGAGCGCGGGTCCTCGGTGATGTGCACGCTCAACGAGGCCTCGGTATCCCACGGGGACTACGCTTTCGGACCGGTTTCGGTGCAGGTCAACGCCGGGGACCGGATTGGCATCACCGGCCCGAACGGAGCAGGCAAGTCGACCTTGCTGAACCTGCTGCTGGGCAAGCTGGCCCCGCACAGCGGCTCGGCATCCCTGGGCAGTTCGGTGAATATCGGAGAAATCGACCAGGCGCGCACCCAGCTGCCCGGCGACCTGCCACTGGGCGAAGCCTTCGAACTGGAAGTGCCCGAGTACTCCGCCGCGGAGGTGCGCACCCTGCTTGCCAAGTTCGGCTTGAAGGCCGACCAGTCCTCGGCCCTGGTGGATTCGCTCTCCCCCGGCGAGCGAACCCGCGCATCCATGGCGCTGCTCCAGGCCCGCGGGGTGAACCTGCTGGTGCTCGATGAGCCGACCAACCACCTGGACGTACTGGCCATCGAACAGCTCGAAGAAGCCCTGGAAGCGTACACCGGAGCACTGCTGCTGGTCACCCATGATCGGCGCTTGCTGGAGAATGTGCGACTGGACGCCCGATGGGAAGTTGCACAGGGTCAACTAACGGCCCATTTCTAGGGCCTCACTTGGGCACTTATTGCACTGGCAAGTTCACAGCTATCCAACGTAGGATTGGCACTATGGGAGCCGAGTTTTTCAGTTCTTTCGACTGCGAGGTCGACGCCTAGTACCCAAGGATATTTTCTTGAGCAGCACTGCAACACTCCATCCCCAAGGGCCAACGGTCAAGCCGGGCGACCCCAAGAGCTTCTTCCACGTCAAGAAGTTGGTCACCGAAGCTGGACTGGTCGGCCGCCGCCGCGGGCACTATCTCGGGTTGGGCATCGTGCTGACGGTGCTGCTAGCCGGTACCGTTACCGGTTTCATCCTCCTGGGCGACAGCTGGTTCCAGTTGCTGATGGCCGCAGCCTTGGGCCTGCTGCTCACCCAATTCGCGTTCCTGGCGCACGAGGCGGCACACCGCCAGATCCTGGCTTCGCACAAGCGCAATGACAAGCTGGGCCAGTTCCTGGCCAATATCGTCGTGGGCATCAGCTACCAGTGGTGGATGAACAAGCACAACAAGCACCACGCCACCCCCAATACCGTGGGCAAGGATCCGGACATCGAGTGGGACACCATCTCCTTCCAGACCGAGGACGCCAA
>NZ_JBLVOC010000014.1:18301-29381 GCF_053543575.1 Glutamicibacter sp. AGC84 | reverse complement strand
ACGGAACCACCTCCAAAGGAACCCAGCGCTGGCGCTGCATCACCTGCAATGCCAGCACCGTTTTCAAGCGCGAAGACACCACCGCCCGCAACCAACTCACCGGCTTCGTCACTTGGCTGATGAGCAAACATTCCCAAGCCGAATTCGGCGGCGGAACCGGCCGCACCTTCCGGCATCAGACCGCTTGGTGCTGGAACGTGCACCCCTACCTGCATCACACCGGCGAGGTCTTCGACGAGATCCAAGTCGACGGCATCTATCTGCGCCAAGGCTGGTGCCTGCTGATCGCCATCGCTCACGGACGTGTCATCGGATGGCAGTGGTGCGACCGCGAAAAAGCCGAGGCCTGGACCGTGTTGCTGCAGCATTTCCCCGAACCGAAAGTCGTGGTGACCGACGGCGGATCAGGCCTGATGAAAGCGCTCAAAGAGTTCTGGCCGAACGTGAAAATTCAACGCTGCTTGGTGCATATCCAGCGCAACGTGCGCACCTACCTGACCCTGAATCCGCGTTTGCCTGCAGGGAAGTCGTTACGTCGACTGAGCCTGAAACTCACGAAAATCCGGACGCAGGAAGCCGCAGCAGAATGGATTGCCGCCTTCGCCTCGTGGCATGCCGAAAACCACGAGCTGATCAATGAACGCACCTACGCTGCTGACTGGTCCGGTGCCTGGCCGCGGGGCCTGCGACGCAACCGCAAGTGGTGGTACACCCACGATCGGCTACGCAGCGCCTACGAGTCCATGAACAACGCCCTGCGACGCGGGCACCTGTTCACCTACCTGGATACAGATCTGAACGGCTTGGGGATCAACGCGACGACGAACATGATTGAAGGTGCGGTGAACTCCGGCATCCGGGCCATGATTTTCTATCACCGAGGGATGCCCATTGAGCATCGCCGGCGGGCGTGCGAGTGGTTCTGCTGGACGCATGCGGATGAAGGGAACCGCCCGGCCTTGCGGACACTGTTGCGCCCGGAGCATTACACTCCCGAAGCGAAGAAGAGGGCGCAGCACATGGTTGATGAAGCACCAATCGGCCCGGAGCTTTATGGCACTGGCGCCAGCACTGAGGATGGGCAATTCATTCGCAGTGGGTGGATGAGGAATATCTACTAGAGCCGGGTTTTAAGGTTGTCTGGCCCGGGAACACGCCCGGGTCAGACACACTTTATTGCCTATAGCCCTTCTTTTCATCGTTCTGATGCCCAGAGTTCAACTGGTTAAACGAACATAGGCCATCGGATGTCTTTCTCATCCGATGGCCTATGAAAAGCTTTGAAGCTTAGCCAGCTAGGGTGTAGTAGCCGTACAGCGGGTTGCGCGAAACCGAGTGGATCATGGTGTCCACGGTTGGGTTCTGCGCGCCGATCATCTGGCCGCCGCCCAGGTAGATGCCGACGTGGCCGCCACCGTTCTGGAATACCAAGTCGCCTGGCTTAGGGTTGCTGGTGCGGACGAACTGGCCGGATCCGAGGATGGCCGAGGTGCCGCGAGCAATGTTGATGCCGTGCTGCGCGTAGACGTACTTGACGAAGCCGGAGCAATCCCAGCCGCTTGGACCGTTGCCACCCCATACGTATGGAACGCCCACGTACTTGGCAGCGGTGCCTGCGATGCCGGAAAGGTTGGAGGTCTGAACAGGAGTTTCAGCCTTTGGCTGAGCCTTCTGCTGCGGAGCCGATTCCTGTCCACCCGAACGGCTCTGACGAGTCATCGGGGCCATCGAATCAGAGTTACCCGAGTTGCTGCTGCGGGTAGTTGGGGTGATGTCATTCGAAACTGCAATGACAACAGGCTCTGGCTTCTCTTCAGCGGTGAAGCTGGCACGCTCGATTGCGACATCAGCCTTCTTGTCAGCAGCTACCTTTACTGCCTTGACTGCAACACGCTCTGGATTGATGGTGTCAACAGGCGATGCAGAAACGTCACGTGGTGCAGTTGCCTGGCCAGGCACGCCCAGAGTGACGATCAAGCCGGATGCTGCAGCGACAACGGCGGCCTGGCGGCCTACCGAGCCAGCGTTGGATGCTACGGCCTGTGAAATCGCCTGTAGCGAGTTGGTGCGTGGAACGTCGGCGCGGCGACGTCCGCGTGCATGACTCTTGGTCAAAATATTGCCTCTCCTTGATACCTACGAGGTAAGCTGTCGGGTTCGAAGTGGAGTTACCTCGGTGGATTCGAAGTTGCCTTCTCTATCCACTTCACCCCTAGGGTTGTTAGCCAAAACTAACGACCCGATATTGGTTCCCCCGCCACTGCCGTACGAGTTGTGTATAACTACTCATTGCGTGTTGGCAGTGCTCGGTTCTCACGCAATGATGCCCAGGGATCCCCATGGCACGCATATAAGACTATAGGAAGTTTTTTGAAATGTCACGTTTTGATTACGGAATGGTGACGAACGTCGTTATAACCAACCTGCTGGGTCTTTGAACTGACCGTCAACGATCACTTCGAAGTGCACGTGAGGACCGGTTGAGTTGCCAGTGCTGCCGGCCAACGCAACAACGTCACCGCGCTTAACTTTCTGGCCAACCTTCACAACCAGCTGGCTGTTGTGGCTGTAACCGGTCTCCAGGCCGTTGCCGTGGTCAAGGGTGATGCGGTTGCCGGAGTGCCCAGCCCAACCCGAGACAGTCACAACACCGTCAGCTGCCGCGTAGACCTTGGTACCGCTTGGCACACCGTAGTCGGTGCCGCTGTGGATCATGAAACCTGGACCGGTTGGATTCTTGCGGTGCCCGAACGTGGAGGTGATGCGCTTCGTGGTGACCGGTGCGCCGAGCAATCCCGAGGTGTCCTTGATGGCCGTGACGCTACCGCCCGAAGCGGTCATGATCTCGGCGAACTTCTCTTCCTTGGCAACTTCGGTGTTCAGCTCGGAGGTCAAAGCTGCGCGCTCCACGGACAGTTCCGCATTTCCGGTTGGTGCAGTTACATCTACAACTGCGGAAGTGGCGGTGCGCTGAGCTGCGACCTCAACGGCCTTGTTCTCTTCCGCGCTGCCGGAGAGCTGTGGAGTTACAGCGGCAAGCGCCAAACCCGAAACGGCGGCTACGGCTGCCACCTTGTGGGCGAATCCACGGTGGGCGGATTTCTGAACCTTGGACTTGAGGCTCGAAATGAACTCGACATTGCCTGCGGCTTCAATCGGGGCAGGCTTGCTGGCAGGGGCTTGAACAACTCCTGGCAATGCAACGACGTTGCTCGCGGTAGCCTTGCCGGCCAGCAGGGTCTGGTTAGGAGCAACACCGTAGCGCTGCATGGAGTCGAATCGTCGACCAACGAAATCTTCATGTACCGGCTTGACCGGTGCAATCATCGGGACGGTGGCAGCAGCACGTGCTGCTCGGCGCCCGCCGTTACGCTCAGCAGTCGAAGCGGTGACTTCTGCAATCACATCTACTTCGACGCCGGCAGCGCGGCGACGTCCCGCAGTCTTGGTTTCTACCAAAACATTCCTCTCACTGTTGCGCCTACGAAGTTAGCTGTCGGGTTCGGCTATTGAGAATCAGCCGGCCTGCTTGTCGCAGAACTTCACCCCAAGGCGTTTGCACGCCGGAAAGTGGGTCCCCCGTTATTGCCCTCAAGATTTGGTGACCGTTTCTGGCGCAGGGCAACACTAGGCGGTCGCACCAAAAATGGATAGAGCTAACTAGATCGCTAGCTCCAAGGCTTAACGCTACCTGTCAACGCCGAAAGTTACAATTTCGTTATCTTTTCTGAGACTTTACAAATACGTGTGCGCTGACCTCGACCGGCAGCTCCAGAGCGCCTTCGATGCCGTCCACGCGCACTACAACGTAGTCGTCGGCGCGCTCCAAGGTGACAATCGCACCTGGGCGGATTCCACCTTCGTTCAGTTGTCCGAGCAGGATTGGGTCCGTTTGGATCGGTTCGGCCAGGCGCTCAATTGCCACTGGGCCGATGTTTCCGGACAGCAGGGCATCATCCAAGTTCTCTACTTCATGTGAGATTTCGCCCACATTGGGGCCACCGAGGACTTCCAGGCCCGGAATTGGGTTGCCGTAGGGCGACACTGTTGGCTTGCCCAGAAGATCAAAGAGCCGACGCTCGACGCGTTCGCTCATCACGTGTTCCCAGCGGCACGCTTCATCGTGCACGTACTCCCAGTCCAACCCGATGATGTCCGACAACAGGCGCTCCGCCAAGCGGTGCTTGCGCATCACGCCCGTAGCCAGCTCGTGACCTTTTTCGGTCAAAGCAAGGTGGCGATCGGTCGATACGATAACCAGGCCGTCTCGTTCCATGCGAGCAACCGTCTGCGACACGGTTGGGCCCGAGTGGCCAAGACGCTCTGCAATTCGGGCGCGCAGTGCCACGATTTCCTCTTCTTGAAGCTCAAGAATGGTACGCAGATACATCTCGGTTGTATCGATAAGATCAGACACGGCAGTCGCTCCTGGAAGTCACAACAATTAAGTTCGCTCGAAATTTACGTGGCGTCGATATCCCACTCTACTTGGTCGGAGCTGCAGAAAGCCCTGTAACCCGCCAAGCCCTCGGCGTAACCGACCGACGCGCTTTTCTCACGACACCCCGCTATTTGCGAAGATATCTATTGAAACGCCAAGGCTATCTGTCAATATTCCAAACCATGGGTAATGGTGGCCGTTATGGCACTTCAATCTATCGCTACAAGAGGAGCGCGATGAGCACGGATATCAACATTCCAGAAAACCTTCTGCCCGCCGATGGTCGATTCGGTGCAGGACCTTCCAAGGTTCGCGCAGAACAGATCCAGGCCATCGTCGATGCCGGCGCCGAACTGCTGGGCACCTCCCACCGCCAGGCTCCGGTCAAGAACCTCGTAGCTTCGGTTCAGGACGGCCTGAAGGAAATGTTCAGCGCGCCAGAGGGCTACGAAGTTCTTCTCGGCGTGGGTGGATCCACCGCGTTCTGGGATGCCGCTGCATTCAGCCTGGTCCGTTCCAAGGCGCAGCACCTGTCCTTCGGCGAATTCGGCTCGAAGTTCGCCAAAGCCACCGACAAGGCTCCATTCCTGGAACGTTCCTCCATCATTGTCGGCGAGCCGGGCACCGTGCCTGAACCCGTTGCCGAAGCCGGCGTAGACCTCTACGCGTGGCCGCACAATGAGACCTCAACCGGTGCCGCGGCGCCGATTAAGCGCGTTGCTGGCGCCAACGACGATGCACTGGTAGTCATTGACGCCACCAGCGCCGCCGGAGGCCTGGACGTGGATCTGTCCGAGACCGACGTGTACTACTTCGCTCCGCAGAAGAACTTCGCTTCCGACGGCGGCCTGTGGCTGGCTTTCGTTTCTCCCGCCGCGATTGCCCGCATCGAGGAAATCGCAGCAACCGACCGCTGGATCCCCGACTTCTTGAACCTGGCGACCGCGCTGGATAACTCCTTGAAGAACCAGACCTATAACACGCCATCGCTGACCACTCTTGTGGGCCTGGATGCGCAGATCAAGTGGATCAATGCCAACGGCGGCCTGAAGTGGGCTGCAGCGCGCACGGCACAGTCCGCTGGGATGATCCGGGCTTGGGCCGATGCTTCCGAAATCGCTTCCCCTTATGTGGCCGACCCAGCGCACCGCTCGAACGTCATCTCCACCATTGACTTCGATGACTCGGTCGATGCCTCGGCAATTGCCAAGGCACTGCGCGCTAACGGCGTTGTCGACGTGGAACCATACCGCAAGCTGGGCCGCAACCAGCTGCGAATCGCCACCTTCGTTGCGATCGAGCCAAGCGACGTCGAAGCACTGCTCAAGTGCATCGACTACGTGATCGAGCAGCTCTAAGAACCCTCGATTAAAGCCAAAGACCTTCGCACAACGATTCATCATCGTTGTGCGAAGGTCTTTGCCGCTATTGCCTAGTTTTCCTTGCGCGTGCGATTACGCTGCGCTGCCCGTCGACGGGCTGCGGTGCGCTGCGCCGTGCGACGGCGGCGTACCTGGCGGCGTGCCGGCGACTTATGCTGCTGCACAGCGTCATCGTCATTTTCGGCGCCGTCCGCTTCGGCTTCGGTCTGCGGATCCTGGGCCTCGGCGCCTGGATCCGATGGATCCGGCTCCTTCGCTGGCTCCGTGGCTTCAGGACCGTCGGCTTCCCCTTCGGTCCCGGCCAAGTCCTCTGCGGCTTCGGCGGCCTTGGCCGCTTCAATCTCTTCCTTTGCCAGGCGGTCGGCCCATGGCACCCATGCCGGAGCGAGCAATGACTGCTCCCCTGCAATAATGCCTACTTCGCAAACCGTCAGGTCCTTGGATTTTGCCCGTGAGACCCGCGCAAGCGTGGCGAACCAGGTCCATCCTTGATATCCCGACTTATGGGAGACAAAACGATGGGTGACAAGTCGCTCACCTTCCGCCGTGACGCCTAGGTGTTCGCCGACTTCTGACGCACCGGCAATTTCTGCGAGCGCGCCGCGAGCAGTATCCACTGCCTCGGCGAGGATGGTGTCCAACTTGGGTTTACGGGCCATTATTTATGCGTCCAGATCGTCGGCTACCGCACGAAGTACGGTAGCAACCTTCTTGCCATATGCCTGTTCAGGATAACGCCCATTGCGCAAGCTATTGGAAACGTTGTCGAGCAGCTTAATAAGATCTTCGATCAGCACTGCCTCGTCCTCGGGCTTCTTGCGCTTGGCACGTGCGACCGATGGGGCGGCTTCGAGCAAGCGCAGGCTCAGTGCCTGTGGACCGCGGCGGCCTTCGGCAACGCCGAATTCCAGGCGGGTTCCGGGGCGCAGGTCATGCACGCCTTCGGGCAATGCCGCGGCATTGACATAGATCTCTTTGCCATCTTCGGCGGTGATGAAGCCGAAGCCCTTGGCCTTTTCGTACCACTTAACCTTGCCGCTAGGCATGATCATTTACCTCGTTCGTTCTTGTAGCTAAGCTGCATGGCCGAGGCCTGCTCAGCGCCATGCATATTCATATGTGCGATCCAGCGGAGCCACTGCCGGAATTCTTCTCTGCTTCTTGCCGGGTGCTCAATCTGCTGGATCGCTTCAAGTCCTTTATCTAAGATTATGTCATCTCTCGCGCGGTGAATTCATCTTTGCCCGGCAATCTTCGCATTCCGCCTGTCGCCCATGGCTCCGGGGCTAAACTTGGTAGCGTGAGCGATTCATCCAAAACCATGACTGCACTTTCCCGATTGGCGATCATCATCGCCATCCTTTCCGCCTTGGCGCTGGTCGGAACCCTCGTCTTCTACTTCCAGGAGATCGCCATCCCGCCGCTGCTGATGCTCTTTGCGCGCTTGGGCTTGCCAACGGCATTCATCCTGGCCGCCATCGTGGTCTTCGGAAACGTCGCCAGGCGCCGAAAAAGCTAGCCACTCGCTTCAGCATTCACTCAGCGGACTCCCAGACTTCTTCGGCACACTGTAATTCATGAGTCCAAAAACTGCTGAGGCAAAACTTCTCGTTGTCGATGACGAGCCGAATATCCGCGAACTGCTCTCCACTTCCCTGCGCTTTGCAGGCTTCGAAGTTGTCGCTGCTGCCAACGGACGCGAAGCCCTCGCAGCCGTTGAAGCCGAAGAGCCGGACCTGGCCGTCCTGGACGTCATGCTTCCGGACATGGACGGTTTCACCATTACCCGGAAATTGCGCGCCGCTGGCCGCCACTTCCCGGTGCTGTTCCTGACCGCGCGCGACGACACCAGCGACAAGGTCACCGGCTTGACCGTCGGCGGCGACGACTATGTCACCAAGCCATTCAGCCTGGATGAAGTCGTCGCCCGCATCCGTGCCGTCCTGCGTCGTACCGCCAATGGCGAGGACGAGAACGCGACCATCATCGTGGCCGACCTTGAGCTGGATGACGACGCCCACGAGGTGCGCCGTGCCGGGGAGATCATTGACCTGTCCCCCACCGAGTTCAAGCTGCTGCGCTACCTGATGATGAACCCGAACCGCGTACTGTCCAAGTCGCAGATCTTGGACCATGTCTGGGAATACGACTTCAACGGCGATGCCTCGATCGTGGAATCCTACATTTCCTACCTGCGTCGCAAGGTGGACCGCCCGGAATGGCCTGCACTGATCCAGACCAAGCGCGGCGTGGGCTACCTGATGCGCACCCCAGACCGCCGCTAACGGCACACGTAACGGTCCGCGCCAATAATTGAAGGCCTTGTAAAGTCAGCATATGAAGTCATTTCGAGCCCAGTGGCGTCGCACCTCGTTGCGGACCAAACTGGTCGCGGTCATGTTTGGACTGATGATCGTCGCGATCTTCGCTACCGCTATCGGTTCGGCGCATACGCTGAGGATCGCGATGACCAGTCAGATCGACAAGCAGCTGAACGTGTCCAAGTCGACGATGGCCTACGGGCTGAACAAGGCCTACCTCTACTCCTTGAACGAGGACAACGGCAGCCATGACGCCTTGGATGTCGATGCCACGCTGCTCGGGCTCAGCAGCGCCTACGCTGACATTCGCGACCAGGACGGCGAGATCGTCTACGTGATGCCGCGTTCGCGGGTCGGCCCTTCCAACGGCACGGACCTGCCGCTGCTTAATATGGAGCAGATCCAGCAGCTGGCAGCCCACCCGAACTCCCCTGCCACGGTCCCCGGTGCCTTCCCCACTTCCGCTGGTTGGCGTACGGTGATGATCCCGTTGAAGAGCAGCGAGCTGAACCTGTTCTTGTCCATGCCGCTGGATAATGTGAACCGTACCGTCAACCAAACTGCGGTGCTGGTGCTCTCCACCGGCACGCTTGCGGCCCTGCTGATGTCGATGATCGCCTACGGGCTCACTGGGCGTTCGCTCAAGCCGCTGATCAATGTGGAGCGCACTGCGTCGATGATCGCCGATGGCGATCTGTCCCAGCGCGTGAAGGACTATCCCGCGGAGACCGAAGTGGGCAGGCTCTCGCGCTCGCTCAACGCCATGCTGGCCCAAATTGAAAAGGCGTTCAACGACCGCGAGGCTTCCGAGCAGAAGATGCGCCGCTTTATCCAGGACGCCTCGCATGAGCTGCGTACCCCGTTGGTCACCATCCAGGGCTATTCGGAGTTCTACCGCTACGGCGGGCTGGCGGATCCGGAGGCCATGGACTCGGCGATGGGCCGCATCGAAAGCGAATCCAAGCGCATGGCCCGCCTGGTTGAGGACCTCTTGATGCTCGCCCGCCTGGACGAGCAGCGCCCCATGGAAAAGCAGCCAGTGGATTTGCTGGTCCTGGGCCAGGACGCGGTGGAAGACACCAAGGTCCGTGCACCGGACCGTACCGTCAAACTTGTGGGGCTCGTGTCCGAACGCCCCAGCCCAGCGAGCACCGTCGGTGATGATGCCCGCATCCGGCAGATCATCGCCAACCTGCTCACCAACGCGCTGCGCTATACCCCGGAAGGTTCCCCCTTGGAAATTGCTGTCGGCGTGCGCTCATTGGTAGCTGGAACGCTGGACGCGGTCGTTGAAATCCGCGACCACGGCCCGGGCATCCCGGCCGAGGATTCCAAGCGCATTTTTGAACGCTTCTACCGCTCCGATAGCTCGCGCCAACGCGAGACCGGCGGTTCCGGCCTGGGCTTGGCCATTGTTGCGGCCATCGTCCAGCAGCACGGAGGTTCGGTGGCGTTGGCAGATACCCCTGGCGGCGGCGCCACGATGTCCATCTCCATGCCCTACGTGCCGCTGCGCGAACCGAAAGCACCGGAAGTCGACGATACGGAAGACTAGCGCCATTGGCTTTCTCCACACCCCGTGCCGGTTTTGACCGGCACGGGGTGTGGTGTTTCTAAGGTGAGTGCATCAGTGATCAAACCGCTCATTCCAGAAAGGACGATTCCAGTGAGTACGTTCTCCACCAACACCGGCGAGATGCAGGTTAAATCCCAGGCCGTCATGAACACCATTGACCGGCTACGCAATGAGGTCTCGACCATGCAGATGAACCTGGACCAGTTGCAAAGCACCTGGCAGGGTTCCGCCGCGGCCTCCTTCCAGTCGATCGTGGCCGAGTGGCGCTCAACCCATGTGCAGATCGAAGAGGCGCTGAGCAGCATTGCCACGGCCCTGAACCATGCCTCCATGCAGTACGAAGAGGTCGAGCAGGTCAACACCTCGCTGTTCCGTTACTGAAAAGCGCAGGCGCGACGGCCGGTTGATCAGTAGGCTTAGCCTTATGAGCATTCTGATCGACCCGCCGCGCTGGCCTGCCCACGGCACGCTCTTTGCCCACTTGGTGTCGGATACTTCATTGGCTGAACTCCATGAGTTCGCCGGGCAGCAAGAAATCTCCCGCCGAGCTTTCGACCGGGATCACTACGATGTGCCTCGCGAACGCTACGATCGGCTCGTGGCAGCTGGCGCCCTTGAAGTCTCCGGATCCGAGCTGGTCCGCGCACTGGTCAAGTCCGGGATTCGGATACCAGCCAAATACCGTCCGGAGAAGCTGGGAACCGTCCTCACCCGGCGTTGGTCCCGCACCTTGCCCACCGAGCCTCAGCTCGGAACCGAGCTGTTGGGCTATTGGTCCGAGAGCCATCGCCACTACCACGACCGGGTGCATCTGCTCTCGGTGCTCGAAGCCATCGACTGGCTGGCTGAAGGCCAGGCCGATCCCGAAGAGCTCATGCTGCTCCAACTCGCTGCGTGGTTCCACGACGCCGTCTACGCTGGAACCAGCGAGGATGAGTTCAAGTCGGCCACCTTGGCCCGTGAACGGCTGTGGGGAGTCCTCTCCCCTGGTGCCGTCTCGAAGGTCAGCGGGCTGGTCATGCTCACCGCCAAGCATGCCCCGGCAGAAACCGATCGCTTGGGCCATATCCTCTGCGATGCCGATCTGGAGGTCCTGGCCCGCCCCGCTCCGGCCTACCAGCGCTACGCCGAGGCGATCTACAAGGAGTACGGGCATCTTCCCCGCCATGTGCTTGCTTCCGGGCGCAGCAAGATCCTCAGCGGCCTGTTGGAGAAAGAACTGATCTACGGCACCCAAGCCGGATCCCGGCGCTGGGAGCAGCGCGCGCGGAACAATTTGGGCACCGAGCTGGAGCTGCTGCACAGCTGGCTATAGTGCAACGCTTGTCCTAAGTTAAACGGCCGATGGGCCCGGATCCCT
>NZ_JBLVOC010000014.1:0-18281 GCF_053543575.1 Glutamicibacter sp. AGC84 | reverse complement strand
AAAGGATCCGGGCCATCGGCGCGATTACTGCGTGCTTAGTGCGTGCGGGAAGCTTAGAAGCCGCCCATTCCGCCCATGCCACCCATGTCATCGCCACCGGCTGGGGCAGCGCCAGCAGGAGCTGGCTTATCTGCGACAACAGCTTCAGTGGTCAGGAACAGGCCAGCGATCGATGCCGCGTTCTGCAGTGCCGAACGGGTCACCTTCACTGGGTCGTTGACACCAGCTTCAAGCAGGTTCACGTATTCGCCGGTTGCAGCGTTCAGGCCGTGGCCTGCTGGCAGGCCCTTGACCTTGTCAGCGACAACGCCTGGCTCCATGCCAGCGTTCAGGGCAATCTGCTTCAGCGGGGCTTCGATGCCAACGCGAACGATGTTCGCACCGGTAGCTTCGTCGCCTTCCAGAACCAGCTTCTCGAATGCTGCAGCGCCAGCCTGGATCAGTGCAACGCCACCACCGGCGACGATGCCTTCTTCAACAGCTGCCTTGGCGTTGCGCACGGCATCTTCGATGCGGTGCTTGCGCTCCTTGAGCTCTACCTCGGTAGCAGCGCCGGCCTTCAGCACAGCGACACCGCCGGAGAGCTTTGCGTGGCGCTCCTGCAGCTTCTCGCGGTCGTAGTCCGAGTCGGTGTTCTTGATCTCGGCTGCGATCTGCGCCTTGCGTCCCTCGATGGCGTCGGCTTCGCCGCCACCTTCAACGATGGTGGTCTCGTCCTTGGTGATAACGACCTTGCGGGCGGTACCGAGGACTTCCAGTCCGACGTTATCCAGGGACAGGCCGATTTCCTCGGAAACAACCTGGCCGCCGGTGAGGATAGCGATGTCGGTCAGCATGGCCTTGCGACGGTCGCCGAAGCCCGGAGCCTTGACAGCAACGGACTTGAACAGGCCGCGGATCTTGTTCAGGATCAGGGTAGCCAGGGCTTCGCCCTCGACATCTTCGGCGATGATCAGCAGCGACTTGTTCGACTGCATGACCTTCTCCAGCAAGGTCACCATGTCCTTGACCGAGGAGATCTTCGAGTTCACGATGAGGACGTAAGGGTCCTCGAGAACGGTTTCCTGGCGCTCAGCGTCGGTGACGAAGTAAGCGGAGATGTACCCCTTGTCGAAGCGCATGCCCTCTGCCAGCTCCAGCTCCAGGCCGAAGGTGTTGGATTCTTCAACGGTGATAACGCCCTGCTCGCCGACCTTGTCGAGAGCTTCAGCGATCAGTGCGCCGATTTCCGGATCGCCAGCAGAGATCGAAGCGGTAGCAGCGATCTGCTCCTTGGATTCGACCTTCTTCGCAGCGGCGAACAGTTCAGCGGTAACAGCTTCTACGGCCTTGTCGATACCGCGGCGCAGTGCGATTGGGTCAGCACCTGCGGCAACGTTGCGCAGGCCTTCCTTGACCAGTGCCTGTGCCAGCACGGTTGCGGTGGTGGTACCGTCGCCAGCGACGTCGTCGGTCTTCTTGGCAACTTCCTTGACCAGCTCTGCGCCGATCTTCTCGTAAGGCTCTTCGAGGTCGATTTCCTTAGCGATGGACACGCCGTCGTTGGTGATAGTAGGAGCGCCCCACTTCTTTTCCAGAACAACGTTGCGGCCGCGTGGGCCCAGGGTGACCTTCACCGCGTCAGCAAGGGTGTTCAGGCCGCGCTCAAGTCCGCGGCGTGCTTCCTCGTCAAATGCAATCATCTTAGCCATTGTGGCGTACGGTCCTTTCGGGACGATTTTGCGAAAATGCAACCGACAGACAGCGCCCGCGACGGACGAGTGGACCGGTGCGGCATCGGGCCAGCAACCGTTTCAGCTCTCGCTATCTGAGGTATTTTCCACGCCCACGCCCTGCGTCCGCTGTCCGGTGCTTCATGGAGTTCTTGGAGAACGCAAAAGCCGACCGGCGTTAGCAGTCGCAACGCATGAGTGCTAATACAAATATTGGCATTCTCGCATGGCGAGTGCAAGCCGATCGGCTCTGAGCGAATGGAATTATGAACGAATTATTCGTTTAGCCCCAGGGTGTCATCGGAGCCCAGAACCACGGTGACCCGGTTCGGAATGTTGCTGGTCTGCAGAACTTCGTCGATATTCAGGATTTCTGCAGCTTTTTCAGCGGTAGTCCGGTAGGACTCGGACATGTAATAAACCGTGGAGACTTCTGCGGGCCTGGTCCAGTTGTCGGCCACAATGCTGGTGAACCCGGCTTCGGCCATGGCATCTTCGCCTTCATTAGCCAGACCGGCAACACTTGCCGCGTTGTACACGCCAATCAGCTGGCCGTAGAGCACGTCTTCGTCATCGATGGTGCTCGTTGGCGATGCGGATTCACTAGGAGTGGGTTCCACGGAGGGCTCGGCGGTGACTTCCTGGGTTTGCGAGGTGTCGCTTCCCGTGGAAGTCGCGAGGGTCTCCTTGAGCTGAGGGCCGAAGATGAAGGACAAGGCACCGATCACCAGCACGAGTACAGCGGTCAGCACTACCCAGCGCAATTTCCCACCGGTTGACTTCGACGCGGCGGACTGCGCCCATCCGTGGGCGTGGTGCGAACCCACACGGGTGCTGAACTCCGGAACGCGATCAAATTCGTCACGCGGGTAGTTGGTCATTCTTGTCCTTGCTCGAGGTCTGATTGGTCACGGCAGGCAGGGTTATTGTCCCGTGCCGACCTTACCGCCCACGCGACGTTTTGTGGAACGTGCTCTGCGCAGGCGCTTGACCAACATCGGGTCGTAGGCCAGTGCCGCGTCGGTTTCAATCAGCTGGTTCAGCAGCTGGTAGTAATTCGTCGGCGACATCGAAAACTGCTTGGTAATGGCTTGTTCCTTGGCCCCGGCATACTTCCACCACAACTTTTCCAGGTTGAGGATCTGTTGCGAACGCTCATCCAATTCCGAATCCGGGTTCATGACGAAATCCACCAGCAATTCATTCTCAGCCATACGTTCTCACCTCTGTCCTTGGACCAGTTTTCTCGGGTTTCGGTTATGCATGTAATCCACCATCGGTAGACATACCACCGATATTCTAACCAATCTGCTTGCCTAACACCGTGTGGCCGAGCACAGGCACGCCAGAAAACGGCACAATTACCCCTATGGACGATTTGCAGCCAGCACTTTTCGATGCACCCCAGCCAGCTCGGACACCAGTGTACGAAGCGGCGGATTTCCCGTTCTACCATGGTGCCCAATCCATGGCCGACCACGGGTTTATCGCTGCAGACTGGGTACCGGCACTCTGCGAGCAGGACTCGTTGCTGCGTTCCCTGGCCACCGATTTGGCGGCCCGTTCGGCGGCCGGTGAACAGATCCTGCCGGCACCGGAGGTGATGTTCCGCGCACTGAGCCTGCCATTGTCCGAAGTCAAGGTCCTAATTATTGGCCAAGACCCATATCCGACACCCGGCCACGCAAATGGTTTGGCCTTCGCGGCCAACAAGCAGGTGCGTCCGCTGCCGCGCTCCTTGGCCAATATCTACAAGGAATTGCAGTCCGATCTGGGGCTGGAGCCGGTTGCGCATCCGGATCTCAGTCCATGGCTTTCCGAAGGCGTCTTGCTGCTGAACCAGGTGCTCTCCGTAGCCGCTGGCAATGCCGGCTCGCATCAGAAGCTGGGTTGGGCGCCAATTCTGCAAGCCATCCTCACCGCGCTCAATGACCGTCCGCGGCCTCCGGCGGCTTTGCTCTGGGGCAAGCATGCGCAGAAACTCTCCGAGTCCCTGTCCAACGCCGTGCAGCTGCAAAGCGCCCATCCCTCGCCGCTCTCAGCCTCGCGCGGGTTCTTCGGCTCCAAGCCCTTCTCAAGCATCAATCGGCTCCTGTCCGACAGCGGACAGAAGCCGATTGACTGGTCGTTGCCGAAAGCCTAGCGTCGGCGGATCCGCCGGCGCTCACGCCGGGCGCTGGAGGTCAATGGACGGCACAGCGTATCGCCGAAGACGACGCCGCCAGCGATGGAGAGCATGATCGCCATGGCGTTGAACATCTCCACCAGTCCCGTGGCGGTGTCATTGACGTTGATGACGATGCCGTACATTGCGCGGAAGATCATCAGGCCCGGAAGCAGGAACATGACCGCAGGAGCCGCTAGCACCAGCTGCGGGGAGCGGAGTTTGTCCGCTGCCAGCCGCGCGGCGAAACCGATCACCGTGGCGACCAGCGCCGGGGTGGCCCGGTCTCCGAGTCCAATGCTTTCGGCCAGCAGCTGCACCAGGTAGCCGCCGACCGCAATGCCGGCGGTAGGCAGCAGCAGGCGCAGCGCGCTCTGCTCGGTGACCGCACCGGCGACAATGGCCACGCCCACCAAGACCACCAGCAGCCAGGCCGGATAGTCGGTTTGGACGATCTGGTGAACGTCGACCTTCTCTCCCCCGAGCAGATCCGAGATCACCAGGGCCGTAGCAATTCCGCAGAGGATCGCCCCGTAGATCAGGCTGGCCGAGAACAACCGGCCTACCGCTGTCACCGGGAAGCCGTTGATGGCATCCTGCAATGCCGAAACGAATCTGCCCGACGGAAGCAGCAGCAAGATGCCGCCAGAGACCACCAGCGCCGGATCCAGCGGAGCGTGGAATTGGTGCCCCAGCAAGGCAATGCCGGTGACCACCAATGTCGAGGCCGCGATGGTGAAGAACTCGGGCACCCTCCAGCGCGAGCCGTATCGGCCGATCTGCGTCACGAGGCTCGAGGACAGCATCGCCACCAGCGCACCAGCCCACGAGCCGCCAATGAAGAGCACGAACGCGGCCGCGAACACGGCCCGGCCGGAGGCGACGATCCAGCGCGGGAACGGCTTGGGCTGCCGCGTGATGTCCTTCAGCCGCTTCGCTGAGACGGATCGCGATACGCCGCCGGCAATGATATCCGAGACGAGTTCGTGCACCAGCACCATGCCGGCGTAGTTCGAGGTGTAGGAGCGGACCACACGCAGCACCGAGTAGCTTTCGGCGTCCGGCGGGCTGTAGTTCAAATGCAGGGATTGGTTGGTGATGTCCACGTCCAAGTGGCTCAGGCCCAGTGCCGCGGTCACCGCGATCACGCTGGTTTCCACTTCCAAGGCGCCTGCGCCGTAGCGGATCAAGGTCTCGCCCAAATCCAGCGCGAACTCCATGGTGCGCCGGTTGGACGCGTCCTGGTCCACATTGACCTTGGGGTTGGCGTAGGGGGTGCCCTGCAGGCGCTCAACGATGTTCAGCGCCTCGGTGGGAGGGGTATCCGAGATCCACATTTTCGCCAGCAGCCGACGGGCCACCGGGTTGGCGCGGGTAGGCATGAGGGTAATGCCCTCATCGGTGGTGTGGACCTGGCCGGTGCGCCACTCGATATCCGAGACATCGGCAGCCGCCACGTTGGCGCTGACCGCCGTATTGAGCGGCAATTCTGATGCCGTTGCCGACTCTTCGGCGGGCTCTGCCGGATGGAAGCCCATGTTGATCTCACTAGTGGCAATGCGGGGCAAGACGCCAGCTAGCGGAGCCGGATCCTCGCCTACGGCATTCGACGAGGCGGCTTGTTCCTCGCTAGATCGATGCGCCACGAATCATGCCCCCTCATCCAAAGTTTTTCCCATGGGATTCACCATACAACCCGTGCATGAAAAGTTGTCGGGAACGTGGCGAATTCGGGAGGTATCGCCGAACACATTTAAGGGTATTTTCGGCCACTGGAATACCGGCGCTCGGCAGTTGGTTGCACCATGCAGAAGTTAGATGTGTTTGCATATAATCCGGAGGATCCAATGAATACGCAGTTCCCTTTGCCAGAAATCGGAGCCGAGACCTTCGGCGACATCACCGAGGACGCCCAGGGCAACCCGCTGAGCCATGCCCAGGTGATCCGCAATGTCATCGCCGAGGGGCAGCAGGCCGAAGCCTCGGGCCTTGATTTCTTCGGTGTCGGCGAGCACCACCGCGATGACTATGCCATCTCCTCCCCCGAGATCGTTCTGGCCGCCCTGGCCAGCACTACCCAGCGCATCAAGCTCGGCACCGCGGTGACCGTGCTCTCCAGCGACGACCCGGTGCGCGTCTACGAACGCTTTGCCACCTTGGACGCGATCTCCAACGGGCGAGTCGAGATCATCGCAGGCCGCGGCTCCTTCATCGAATCCTTCCCGCTCTTCGGCCTGGATCTTGAAGACTACGAGGACCTGTTCGAAGAGAAGCTGCATCTGCTGGCCAAGCTCCGCCACGGCACGCCGGTTTCCTGGCAGGGCAAGCACCGCGCCGCCTTGCGCAACCAGCAGATCTACCCGCTGCTGGAAGACCAGCCCTTGACCACCTGGGTGGGTGTGGGTGGCAGCCCGCAGTCGGTCACCCGCGCGGCCCGGCATGGCTTGCCGTTGTGCTTGGCCATTATCGGCGGCCAGCCCTCGGCCTTCGAAGGCTTGGCCACCCTCTACCGCCGTGCGCTGAAGGAGTTCGGCCATGGAGAATTGCCGGTCTCGGCGCACTTCCATGGCTTGGTGGCTTCCACCGACCAGGAGGCCCTGGAAACCCTCTGGCCGCATTACCAGCGCACCATGAATCGACTGGGCGCCGAACGAGGCTGGCCGCCGGCCAGCAAGATGCGCTTGCAGGCTTCCATGGGGCCCGAGGGAGCCATGATGGCCGGCAGCCCGGAAACTGTGGCACGGAAGATGGCCAAGGTAGCCCAGCAGCTGGGCTTGTCGCGCGTTGACATCAAGTACTCTGCCGGTTCCTTGCCGCACGAGGCGATGATGAACAGCATCAAGTTGCTCGGAGAAGAGGTCAAGCCCATGGTGCACCAGCTGCTTGGCGCCTAGGATCCGGGCTGTTCCGGAAACAGCGAAAGCCACCGCATTGCGGTGGCTTTCGTTCTTGGTGGATCTTACTGGACTCGAACCAGCGACCTTTCGCGTGTGAGGCGAACGCTCTAACCAACTGAGCTAAAGATCCATCTGCGCCCTGACTTGCAAGCCAAGCGCATAAGCAATCCTACCGGGCCGTGGACCTCACTCCAAATCGGCCACCGGTTCCAGCGCCCGGAATCCGTCCCAAGAACACGCCGAAATGCCGCTTCCAGCGCAGGTTCGAACAGTCGCGGTTCACACAATGAGTAGAGCAGAAAAACAACGCCGAATAGTTTATTTGCGATTCACCTAAAAGTATCCATTTCCACTTGTCAAAAAGGGACTTTAGACTCCATAATTTTTTTAGCTCATCGAGCTCAAACTGGACCCTACAAGGAAGTTGCCGGAAGCCGCCGGCATCGGTCCCCTCAAGGCCAACGAAACCGCGCAGTGGATTTTTCCACCGCGCAAAAGCCTCATCTTTCGTTCGTTCTTAGAATTTAGGACCGTACCCCAGTGTTTGAAAACCTGAACTTTTCCTTGTCATCCCTCTGCGTTCAGCCGGCCCAGCGCGCCGAATTAGCGACCCTTTACCCCCTGGTCGACCAGCGTTGGAACCAGAAGTTCGACCGGCTCTCGCTGCTTGTGACCGTGCGCGACCAGGGCACCTTGGTTGCCGCAGGCCTCGTGCATGATTCCATCATTGCCCCGACTTCTTCGATGAACGCCGTGGAGCTCGGTTGCATGGCCGTGCGCCCGGACTATCGCCGCCTGGGCATCCGCCAGCATGCGACGTCGCTGCGCCTTGCCCACGCGCTGCGTTCGGGCAAAACCCCGATCAGCGTCATCGATTCGCAGAACCCGGCATCCTGGGCCTTCTACGAGCGTTCGGAGCTGTGGCAGCGCGAGCGCAGCTTCGAGCACGATGGGCAGCTCAAGTTCATCTACCGGGCCACCGAGGCCGCATGGCAGTGGGCCGCGCAATTGCCGCAGGCCTCCGAGGACCACGTGGCCATCCACCTTCCCGAAAGTGCGATGCCAGCCCCGAGCCTCATGGCCGGCCCGGCTCCGGTCCAGGGATTCGCCGCGCAGTTCGGATCCGATGATTCGGCCTCCGCCGTGCCGGTGATGTGAGCGCCTAGAACAGGGCGTCCTGCTGCTCGTCCACGGAGCCGTGGCCCGGCAGCGGGGCAACTTCTCCGGCCCGGCGAGCGCGAGCGGCCTCGTGCAGGTCGATCGGGGTGACCTTCAGGACCGCATCGACCATGGCGTTGAGGAACTGCGGCGCGGCAATATCCGCTGGCACCGGAGCGTGGACGCATTTCACTTCGGGATCCTCTGCGCTCTCATCCCAATCCACCAGCAGCAGGCCGGTGGCGGTGTACCCGAAGCCGTCGCCGAAGTCGCGCAGCTTGCGGATCATGTCCACGGTGCGGCGGAAGGCGGCCGGCTCGGATTGCAGGATCGTGGCACGCTGCACGAAGAAGAACCCGACGGCTGCCAGCGGGTAGCGGGCCCGCAGGTTAGCCGCATCCCCATAGGCCTCCTCATAGCGGTTGGCCAGGTTCTTGCCGAAGGATGAGGTCATCGCCTTGGTGCTGAGCAGCAGTTCTGGACCGGTGGACCAATGGGTCATCACCACGTCGGTTTGCTTCATGTAGGCGCGGCCCAGGATGCGCGCGTCGATGCTGCCCGCCTTGCCCGCCATGATGGACTCGTGCACCTCGTCGGCCAGCCGCTCCGGCAGCTTGCGCAGCAGTTCCAGGATGTCGCTGGACAAGACCCGGGGCGCCTCGGGACGCGGCCACACCAGATCCGCATCGAATCCGGCACGGCGCAATTCATGGGCCAGCCATGCGTCCACGCCCTGGGCAAAGCGGCCCGAACGGGTGACCGCCTTGTTGCGGACCGGGATGCTCAGCAGGCGTTCGAGCACCGGGAAGGACGGGTTGAATTCCTCGGTTACCGCGCCATTGCCCAGCCAGGGCGAATCCTTCGCCGCTGACATCAACGTGGTATCGAATTCGGCAAAGGCCAAGGTCTTTTCGATCGCAGGATTGGCCACGGTCATCCCCTCACGGCTTTGCTTCTGGCCTTGCGGCGTTCGAGCATATTCATTCGCGCAGTGCGGACCGCCTCCAGCGCATCCGGCTCCAAGCCGAGCAGCTGCTCGAGCACCACGCCGTCCACCAGGTCGGTGGCCTCTTGCTTGCGCCCCTGCACCAGCAGTTCACGCACCGCCGGCTTGATGGCACGCAATTGCCGGGCATAGCGCTGCACCATGCCGATCGCCGGGACCGGCAGCTGGTCGGCTTCACGCGGTTCCAGCTTCAGGATGCCGCCGCCGTAGGAGCGGCCCACCATTTCGGCTCCGAGCATGGTCAGGGTATTGAGCGATGCCACCGGGAGCAGCTCGCGGCCCAGCTCGCGCGCATCGGCGCCGAGGTACACCCCATGGATCGAGTTGATGTGGTGCACCGCGGCCTCGTTGGCGGTCAACCGCGGGGTGTCGGCGTTCATGTAGGTCATGAACAGGTCCGGCACCGAGAGCACCGGCACCCGCCACCACGGGGAGCGCACCTTGCACTTGTAGGCCTGGTCGACGTTCTGCAGTTCACCGCTGGCCACGAAGCGCGCACCGGCGCCGCTGGGTTCCGCTCCGGGGCGGAACATGTAGGCAGCTGCCCCGTGCTCGGCGAGCTTTTCCCAGCCGTCCTCGCTCAATTCCAGCCCGCGCAGGTGGCGCGAGCCCGGAGGCGAGATCCGGATCAGGTCCTCGCGGGCCAGCCCCAGGTCCTGGATCTGCTGGGCCGAGAGGGTGAACCACTTATTATTGCCGGTGACTGCGCCCAGCGAGGTTTCGCCCCAGGACTGCAGCGGCGCCATCCGGCCGGCGGCCAGTGCCGCCGCCAAGATCCCCTGGGCTTCAAGGCCGACCAGGGAACCGGTCCAGCGCTCGTTCATGCGCACTGGGGTGTGGCGGGTGCCTTCGCCCAGGGCTTGCAGATCCAGCGCATTGCGGAATTGGTGCAGGTTGAAGGAACCGCTAGCCCCTTCGCGGTAGCCCTCGGACAGCAGCAGCACCACTTCTTCCTGCGCGTCTGCGAACAAGCGCTCTTCGAAGACGGCCAGGTGCACGCTGGCGAAGCGTTCAAGCAGCATCTGGCGGACAGGTCCGGCATAGTTCACGAACATCAGCTCTGCCGGAAGCACCAGGGCCAGGCGCCCGCCGACGGCAAGGAAGCTGGTGGCGTGCACGACGAAAGCGGCCCAGATGCTGGCAAGTTCATTCAGTTCCACGCCCGAGGCCTTGGCCGCGGCGCGCGAGAGCTGCCGGTCAGCTCCGCGGTGCAACTGGTAGCGCACGTAGGGAGGGTTGCCGATGACAGCGTCGAACTCGGCGTTGCCGGTGACCTCGAAGAAGTTGGCGTGCTCGATGCGCGCGTCGATCCCGGCCGCGCTCATCCGCTCGCGGGCGGCCTGCACCGATGGTTCGTGCAGTTCCAGGCCCACCAGCTCGACCCGGTCTCGGCCATCTGCGAGCACCGGATGGGCAGCGGCAAGGAATTGCGCTTCACCGCAGGAGGGTTCCAGGACCTTGGATCCTTGCTCCCCCAGCGCCCACTGCGCCATGAAGCTGGCAACGGGTTCCGGGGTGAAGTAGGCTCCGCGCGCATGGCGGGCGGTGGCCTGATCTGTCAATTCTCTACTCAACACGCATCGATCTTTCCACGTAGGCCAGACAGTTCGGCTGGACCGGTAGACCGAGTCCGGGCGGCAACTTCTCTATTCTACGTGCGCGGGCATCTGGCTGGTTCCTGTTCCTAGTGCTCTGCTTCGGCTTTGCCCTTGTGGCGCAGCTTCTGGATGCCCAGGATGATGACGGTAATCACGGTACCCATGATGAAACCGGCAAGGCAGGAGAAGGCGGTGTTCACCAGCCAGCCCAGCACGGCGCCAGCCTGGCCGGTCGCGTCGTGGACCAGCAGTTCCACGTGGTGCACGAAGCCGTACGGTGCGTGCCAGCCCAGTTCGTCCATGCCGACCAGCAGCAGGTGCCCGCCGACCCAGAGCATCGCGATCACGCCGACCTTGCTCAGGATGGACATCACGATGGGCATCGCCTTGACCAGGCCGCGCCCGATCTTCTGCGTGAGCTGGCGCGGCTTGGAGGCCATGTGCAGGCCGATGTCGTCCATTTTGACGATCAAGCCCACGGCGCCATAGACCACGACGGTCATCAGGATGGCGATCACAATCAGGATCAGTGCGCGATTCAAGAACGGCTCGTGGGACACCTCGTTCAGCGAGATGACCATGATCTCCGCGGAAAGCACGAGGTCTGTGCGCACTGCAGATCCGATGATCGCTTTCTCGTCGCGCACTCCCTCCTTGCCGCCTGGAGTGTGGTGCTTGATCGCGCCCATCGCCTCAAGCAGCTTCTCGGCGCCTTCGAAAACCAGGTAGGCGCCACCGATCATCAGGATCGGGGTGAGCGCCCATGGAGCGAACTGCGATAGGACCAGCGCCACCGGAAGGATGAACAGCATCTTGTTCCGGATAGACCCAACGGCGATCTTCCAGATGATTGGAAGCTCGCGCTTGGGCGAGAGCCCGGCCACGTACTGAGGGGTGACTGCCGCATCGTCGATGACGACGCCTAGCGATTTGGTGCTGGCCTTGCCAGCGCCCAGCGCGATGTCGTCAAGGGATGCCGCGGTGACTTTCACCAGCGCCGCCACGTCGTCCAATAGTGCTGCAAGGCCTCCGGCCATGGTCGGCTCCTCAAATATAGGTTCTGCGCAAAATTCTACCGGCGGGATCTTTGAGCCTGCCATAGGCGCGACGCTGGCTCGGGCATGATCTGGGGCTAAAAAAGAAACCGCGCCATGAAGATTCATGGACACGGTTCCCGTTGCTGGTCCAGGACCAGGTCAGAGCCCCCTACCGGATTCGAACCGGTGACCTTCAGTTTACAAGACAGACGCTCTGGCCAGCTGAGCTAAGGGGGCGTACCGAATAAGAATATCCGAAAACCCTGCGGCACTGCGAATTGGCGATGCTCCGAGTTAAATGCCGATGGGAAGGAAGCCAGCAGTGGCTTCCTTCCCATCGGTCGGGGTGCGAGATCAATAAGGATACTACCGGATCCCGAACAATTGTCCAGAGGCTACCGGTTCGACTTACTTGTTGGCAGCGATTGCTTCCTTCACTGCGGTTGGGAAGTCTTCCTTTGCCAGATCGACTACCTCCCCCTGGACGAAGATCGATGGGGTGCCAGCCACGCCATCGTACTGGCCGGCAGTGGTGGTGTACTGGACGAATGGACGGAACTTGTCATCTGCGATGCAGCTTTCAACGGACTGCGCAGCGCCATTCTGGATCGCCAGATCGGCCAGCTCGGCGTTCTTCATCTCGCCCTCTGGGTAGTGGCCCCACAGCGCCTTGACGAAGCCCATGTAGGCTTCTGGGCTTTCGTCGGCGACGCAAGCCAATGCGTTGGCGCCGCGCGAGGAGAAGTTGGTTGCTGAACCACGGTCAAGGTAGCCGACGTTGCGGTATTCAACGGTGACGTCGCCGTTGGCCAGCCATTCCTCGATCTGGTCCCCGTAGGTAGCCTCGAAGTCTGCACAGTGAACGCAGTTGGCGTCAACGTACATGGCGATGTTGATCGGTTCGCCCTTTTCAGCCACCGTCAGGTCGCGTGGGGTAGCAGGCGATGGCGCCTCGGCAGGTGCTTCGAGCGTCTTGATATCAACATTCTCGATGGACTTCTCCGCGACAGTGTCCGGCGAGGTGACCATGATGCCACCGGCTGCGGTAGCGCCCTGCGGCACGGCGCCGGAGTCTGCCACCTTTGCGTTGTTGTTCTGCACGATCAAGGTAACTACCAGTGCGATGACCACAATGACTGCGGCCAATACGCCCAGCTTCACGAAAAGCGACTTGCGCTTCTGAGCGGCATCTTGAGCGGCACGCATCTGCGCCGCCTTCTCTCGGGCACTCGCGGTTCGCTCTGCCTTCGATGGGCGCGGATTATTTGTAGACATAAATTTGGCGGTTCCTTGGTCAGCGGACAACTATCATCTGGAGTCAAGCTTAGCCAACTCCGAGCGCCAATATCCTTGAAAACTCAAGATTCCCCCACCTTCACAGGACTCACATATCTTTCGCATACAGCACCCAAAGTGCTTCGAAAACCTTAAGTTGAGCGTTAAACCAAGTCATTGGCGGATATCGTTTCTTTGCTGCCCGTCCTTTGCTGACCACACGGCACATGCGCAGAAGTAGCCCATATGACGGAGAAATCCGTCCCTTCGTTCCCTTAGCAGTCAGTTTTCACTAGGCTAAATAGCAAGAGCGAGGAAATTTGACGAGATGTCATTCACTCAGAACCGACGAATCTGCACCACGCCGGTGAACCAGATTGAACAAACCAGGAGGTTTGCAGTGGGTACCCCAGCGCCGAGTACAAAGACCGAAAATTCCTACGATTTTGTGGTTGTAGCCAACCGCCTTCCGGTGGACCGCATCACCAATCCTGACGGATCGCAAGGATTCCAGCGTTCCCCCGGTGGTTTGGTTACCGCCTTGGAACCGGTCATGGCTGCGTCCGAAGGTGCGTGGGTAGGCTGGCATGGCGGTATCGGCGAGAAGCTGGAGAGCTTCGACAAGGATGACATCCATCTGGTTCCGGTCCCCCTGGATGAGGATGACCTGACCCTCTACTACGAGGGCTTCTCCAACTCGACGCTTTGGCCGCTCTACCACGACGTCATCGTGCCACCGGAGTACCACCGCACCTGGTGGGACCGCTACAAGAGGATCAACCAGCGATTCGCCGATGCCGTACTGGAAATCGCGGCCCCGAACGCTACCGTGTGGGTCCACGACTACCAGCTGCAGCTGGTTCCGCAGATGCTGCGGCTGGCGCGACCCGATCTGAAAATCGGCTTCTTCCTGCACATACCGTTCCCGGCGGCCAGCCTGTTTTCGCAGCTGCCCTGGCGCACCCAGATCTTGCAGGGACTGGTCGGCGCGGACTTGGTCGGGTTCCAGCGCGAAACCGATGCGAGCAATTTCCTGCGCTGCTTGCGCCGGTTCACCGACTACTCCACCAAGGGCGATGTGGCTTCGCCCCCAGCCGGTAACGACATGCAGAATCTCTGCCGTGCCAATGCGCATCCGATTTCCATCGATACCGAGCAAATCGCCAAGCTCGCACGCGATCCGCAAATCATTGCCCGTGCCGCCCAGATCCGCCATGAGCTGGGCAATCCGAAAACCATCATGCTGGGCGTGGACCGCTTGGACTACACCAAGGGCATTCGCCACCGCCTGAAGGCCTATGGCGAGCTGCTCTCCGACCAGACTCTGCGCGCCGGTGATGTCTGCCTGATCCAGGTAGCCAGCCCCAGCCGGGAAAACGTGGACAGCTACATCGAGCTGCGTGACCAGGTCGAGCTCATGGTCGGGCAGATCACCGGCCAGCATGACACCCTGAGCCACACCACCCTGCGCTACCTGCACCAGTCCTATCCGCTGCGCGAAATGATCGCCATGTATCTGGCAGCCGATGTCCTGCTGGTCACGGCCCTGCGCGATGGGATGAATCTGGTGGCCAAGGAGTTCGTCGCTGCGCACCAGGATGGTCGCGGCGTACTGGTGCTCTCGGAGTACACCGGCGCTGCAGATCAGCTGACCCAGGCGGTCCTGGTCAACCCGCACGACATCGACGGGATGAAGGCCAAGATCGTTGAAGCGGTTCAGATGAATGAGACGGAGCAGGAACGCCGGATGAAACGCATGAACCGCCACTTGGCGCTCAACGACGTCTCGAAGTGGTCCGAGGACTTCCTGGCCGAGCTGGCCGAGATCAACGCGGCCACCTCCGTGCACGAAATCGTTCGCTAGAAGATTCCGACGGGAATCCTGATCTCCGATGAGGAATACCATTGCCTGACCTTGACCCTGCCTTGCAGGCCGCACTGGCTGAATTTGCTGCCCATCAGCGGGTACTAGTTGCTTTGGACTTTGACGGAACGATGTCGCCGCTGGTTGACCGGCCGCAAGAGGCCCGGCCGCTGGAAGAGTCTGCTGCTGCCTTCGAGCAGCTGGCTTCCAGTCCCGGGGTATACACCGCGGTGGTGTCGGGGCGTAACCTGCAGTCCTTGAGCGAGGTCTATCCTGAGCCTCGTCCAGAGATTCGCATTGGTTCGCACGGTGCCGAGCGCTTGGTTCCGCAACAGCTGGGCGCGATCTGGCACGATGAGCCGCTGACCGCAAGGCAGTCCGAGCTGCTCGGGCAAATTACCCAGCGCCTGGAACGAGTCGCTGCGATGCACCAGAACGCCAGCGTGGAGTACAAACCGTCGGCCACGGTCCTGCACGTCCGCCAGGCAACACCTGATGTTGCCGCCAAGGCCCTGGCACAGGCGCGGCAGGCGCTAGGTGATTTGGACGGCATCAAACTGCTTGAAGGCAAAGCGGTGCTAGAGGCCACCGTGCATCACGGCGATAAGGGCCAGAGCCTGCAGTGGTTGCGTGAAGTACTCGACGTCCAAGCGGTCCTTTTTGTCGGTGATGACGTGACCGACGAGAACGGATTCAAGGTGCTTGGCGCAGCGGATCTGGGCATCAAGGTGGGACCTGGACCAACTGCGGCCGCGCATAATATCCTTTCGCCAAGTGAATTACCACACCTTTTGAAAAGTCTGATTTCCATGCGACACTGAAGTGTCCCAACTCACTTTCACTACGGATCGTCGGGCACGTACCTGCCCGTGAAAGGATTGTCATCATGGCAACTGTGACCTTTGAAAAGGCCACCCGCATTTACCCGGGCGCACTTGTGCCTTCCGTCGACGCTATCGACTTGGAAATCCAAGATGGAGAATTCCTTGTCCTGGTCGGCCCCTCGGGTTGCGGCAAGTCCACCACCCTGCGCATGCTCGCGGGTTTGGAAGAAGTAAACTCCGGTCGTATTCTCATTGGCGATAAGGATGTGACCAACGTTCCGCCTAAGGACCGCGACATCGCCATGGTCTTCCAGAACTACGCGCTGTACCCCCACATGACCGTTGCCGAGAATATGGGCTTTGCCTTGAAGATCGCCGGCGTCGACAAGGAGGAACGCAAGAAGCGCGTGCTGGAAGCAGCCAAGCTTCTCGATCTGGAGAAGTACTTGGACCGCAAGCCCAAGGCCTTGTCTGGCGGCCAGCGTCAGCGTGTGGCCATGGGTCGCGCCATCGTTCGTTCGCCCCAGGTGTTCTTGATGGACGAACCGCTGTCCAACCTCGATGCAAAGCTGCGCGTGCAGACCCGTACCCAGATTGCGTCGCTGACCCGCCGACTCGGTGTCACGACCGTGTACGTGACCCACGACCAGGTGGAAGCCTTGACTATGGGTGACCGCGTTGCCGTACTCAAGGACGGCGAGTTGCAGCAGGTAGGCACTCCTCGTGAGCTCTACGATCGCCCACGCAATGTCTTCGTCGCAGGCTTCATCGGGTCTCCTGCCATGAACCTGGTGCAGTTGCAGTCTGCCAATGGACAGGTTGCTTTCGGTTCAGCTGTTATCGATGCGCCTGGAGCACAGGGTGGAGTCACCTTGGGCTTCCGTCCAGAGGACATCGAGATTGTCGGTGCCGGCGAAGGCGTGGAGATTGTTGTCGACGTTGTTGAAGAGCTCGGCGCAGATGCCTACATCTACGGTTCGGCAGAGCTAGGCGGCGAAACTCAGATAGTCGTGGTTCGTGTTGACGGCCGTACGCCTCCCGCACGTGGACAGCGCATCAATATTGCACCAAATCTGCAGCACGCGCACCTGTTTGATACGGAAAGCGGTCTGCGCTTGGACAACGCCTAATACTGGCTAGCGCCAATGGCGGCTTGGAAATTGAACTCTAAGCCGCCATTGGCTTTAAGTCCGCTGCGCGAGAGTCCGGTTAAACATCGAAGGCCCCGAACAAAAGTTCGGGGCCTTCGGCAAATTATGCCCGGCGATGACCTACTCTCCCACACCCTCCCGAGTGCAGTACCATCGGCGCTGTGGGTCTTAGCTTCCAGGTTCGGTATGGATCTGGGCGTTTCCCCCACGCTATGATCGCCGTAACTCTATACCTCATGGCTAGCCATGGGAAAACTACGGTGTCATTCGCGATTGCGACAACTCCATAACTATATCAAGCACGCAGTGGATGCGCCACTTCAGAACGCGTTAGCAATAGTGTCCTTCGCCATACCCGGCTAACTGGGCTAGCTCCAGATATCATCCCCGCGGAGCGTAGCCTCGGCACCGCCATCGCAGTAAATCGTTTGCCCGGTGACGTGAGTATTTTCTGCACTTGTTAGCCACAGCAGTAGCTTGGCAATTACCACGGCTTCAGAGTGGTAGTTCAATGGCATCGGCACATTCTGGTCAACCATCGATTTGCCTTCTTCTGTCGCCAATAGGTCCCGGGTCATGTTGGTGATCACGGTGCCAGGAGCCACAGCATTCAATGGGATCCCTGCGCCGGCCCACTTCTCCGAGATGCACTCGCGGCGAACCCAGCGGCTCAGCGCACGCTTGGAGGACGGGTAATTCAGGTAACCGGATCGCGGGCCAGTGGCTTCCAAGGCTGCACCAATGGCCAGGGCTGCTTCCTCGTCGCCTGCAAGCAACGCATCAACGAGTTCAGCGGAATTCTGCTGGATCGAGGCCATCGAGGAAACCACGGCCACGCGTGGTGACTGCGAGAGTCCCAATGCAGGCAGCAGGCCTTCCAGATACCTGGTTACGCCGAAGTAGTTTACCGAGACGGTAATCGCCTTAGGAGCCGAGATGCCTGCGGCCGCGATGACCGCATCAATCTTGCCTTCGGAATGCTCTAGGGTCTGGCTGATGGCACTTAGCCGGCCCGTCTGCGTCGATAGGTCAGCAGTGACCTCAGCATCGCGTAGATCAACTCCAATGACCTTGTGCCCACGTTCTCGAATCAATTCTGCAGTGGCCGCGCCAATACCGGAAGCAGCGCCAGTAACGACATAAGTTCTCACGTTCGGTTTCCCTCTTTCGCAATTGGAAGACGAGTCGAGTCACCGTCGATGGGTCAGTCGCAGCCTCGCTCATATCCCACACTATGCCCATTTCGAGTGGCCCCTTGAACAATGATGCCTAAGTCAAGTGTTTGTGGTTGCCTTAGTCGCTTAGCAGCTATCGAGGTTAAAGCAGGAGGGGAGGAGGAACCAGGCAGCGCCAGCTGCCCAATTCCCCCTCCCCCTTCTCGTTAAACAGGTGAGGCCCCGGCACCAAACGGTACCAGGGCCTCAAACCATCTACTCAAGTTAAGTCCGGCGGTGACCTACTCTCCCACACCCTCACGAGTGCAGTACCATCGGCGCAGTGGGCCTTAGCTTCCGGGTTCGGTATGGGACCGGGCGTTTCCCCCACGCTATGACCGCCGTAACAATCACGAAGCACACAAACCAAAACGTTTCCTG
>NZ_JBLVOC010000013.1:69741-75865 GCF_053543575.1 Glutamicibacter sp. AGC84 | reverse complement strand
TGGTGAGCCATTACCTCACCAACAAGCTGATAGGCCGCGAGTCCATCCCCCACCGATAAATCTTTCCACCAACAACCATGCGGTCAAAGGTAATATCCGGTATTAGACCCAGTTTCCCGGGCTTATCCCAGAGTCGGGGGCAGGTTACTCACGTGTTACTCACCCGTTCGCCACTAATCCACCCAGCAAGCTGGGCTTCATCGTTCGACTTGCATGTGTTAAGCACGCCGCCAGCGTTCATCCTGAGCCAGGATCAAACTCTCCATAAAAAAATAAAAAGCCACCGGCAACCCCTTGGAAAATAAGGGCGAAGCCAATGAAGTCCTGGCGAATAATAAAACACTCAAGAACACTGCACGGGGGTGCAATGCCTCAAGCAAATGTTATGTATTCACCAAATAAAAATATTCGGTATCAACAAACTTGGCACACTATTGAGTTCTCAAACAACAAACACTCTCGACACCACAACCATCAATCCTTCGATGACTGCTTCGCTCCGGAGCAACTTTACAATCTTACCAACAAGTTGACCGTTGTCAACTCGACGTTTCAGTCTTGTTCACCCCGCCGTTTCCGTTTCGCCCTTTCAGGCTGTCCGGATCAGCGGCGCGAGATAAAACTCTACACGGGTTCACCCACGACGCAAAATCGGCCCGTTTCCATGCTTTTCTGCGCAGAATCCCCGGAATCATGCGGATTCCCTGCGGTCCAAGGTGAATATTGACCAAAAACAACGGAAAATTGTTGTTATGAAGCAGGTCACCCTAATGAAAAGGGGCCATAACTTGCCTTGGCAAGTTATGGCCCCTTCACGGTGCTTGGAGACTACTTGGACTGTCCCGCGCGCAAACGCGATACCTCGTAGAGCGAGATGCCAACAGCCATCGAAGCATTCAGCGATTCCATTGCCGAGTCGATTGGAATCGAAACGATGGCGTCGCAGTTTTCGCGGACCAGCCGGGACAGGCCCTTGCCTTCGGAACCAACCACGATGCACAGCGGGCCGGTAGCCAATTCGAAGTTCGGAAGCTCCATGTCGCCACCGGCGTCGAGGCCGATCACGAATATGCCAGCAGCCTTGATTTCTTTCAGTGCGCTGGTCAGGTTGCTGCACTTGGCTACTGGTACGCGTACAGCTGCACCGGCGCTGGTCTTCCATGCCGAAGCGGTCATGCCGACGCTGCGGCGCTCTGGAATGATCACGCCGTCTGCGCCGAATGCCGAAGCCGAACGGACAATCGCACCCAGGTTACGCGGGTCGGTGATGCCATCCAGTGCCAGGAACAGCGGCTGGGTACGGGTGTATCCCTTGTCGAAGTCCTTGATGGCCTTGGTAGCCAGCTGGACTGCATCCTTGTATTCGTATGGCGGGATCTGCAGGGCCATGCCCTGGTGGATCGCGTCATCGGTCATGCGGTCGAGCTCGGGCTTGGATGCTTCCATCAGCGGGATGCCCAGCTCGGCAGCCAGCTTCAGGGATTCGCGGACGCGGTCATCGACGTCGATGCGGATGGCAACGTGCAGCGCCTTGGCAGGGATGCCGGCGCGCAGCGCCTCAACGACGGAGTTGCGGCCGGTGACGAATTCGGCGTTGACCTTGATGCGGTCGGTTCGGCGGCCGGTGCTGCGCTTGGCGGCCGAGCGCTCAGAGAGCTGCTTGGCACGGTAAGCCTTGTGGTACGGGCGGTCCTCCGCTTTGGGGGTCGGGCCCTTGCCCTCGAGGGAACGACGTCCCTTGCCACCACTACCCTTGGTTGGGCCCTTTTTGTTCATTGGTTCATGTCCTTTAGTTTTGAGTTCATTGGTGCCGCGCGTGTTCGCGACTAGTTGTCCAGAGTCCAGCGAGCGCCATCGGCCGAGTCCGACACGGTAATGCCAGCGGATGCCAGCGCATCGCGGATGGCATCGGAGCGTGCCCAGTCCTTGGCAGCGCGTGCTTCGGCGCGTTCAGCCAACTGGGCCAGGACCAGCTGATCCAGGGCTGCGTGCTCTGCAGAAGATTTCGAGCCTTCATTGCTGCCGGCATCATCCAGGCCCAATACCTGGGTCATGGCCAAGACCTGGCCCAAGGCCTTGGCAGTGGCAGCGTCGTCACGGCCATCCAAGGATGCATTGCCCAGCCGCACGGTTTCATGCAGCGCGGCCAGCGCCATTGGAACGTTCAGGTCATCATCCATCGCGGTGCCGAAAGCTTCCGGAACCCCGGTGGCGACGATCGACTCGGCGACGGCACCCAGGCGGTAGCGCGCGTTGGAGATGAAGGTGTCGATGCGTTCGACCGCTGCCCCCGCTTCGGTCAGCGAGTCCGGGCGGTAGTCGAGCATCGAACGGTACTGCGCCTGGCCCAGGAAGTAGCGCACCACGCGGGCGTCGGCCAGCGCGAGCATTTCTTCCGGGGAAATGGTGTTCCCAATGGACTTGGACATCTTCTCACCCTCATAGGTGACCATGCCGTTGTGCATCCAGAAGTTTGCAAAGCCGTGGCCAGCCGCGTTGGACTGGGCCATTTCGTTCTCGTGGTGCGGGAAGCGCAGATCCAGTCCGCCGCCATGGATGTCGAATTCGCTGCCCAGGTACTTGCCAGCCATCGCCGAGCACTCAAGGTGCCAGCCCGGGCGGCCGCGTCCCCAGGGGCTTGGCCAGGAAGCGGTCAGCGGATCGGTGCCCTTGTAGCCCTTCCACAGCGCGAAGTCGCGTGGATCCTTCTTGCCGCGTGGATCCGAATCCGGCGCGTCCTGCATATCGTCGATCTTCTGGCGGGTCAGTGCGCCGTACTGCCCATAGGAGCGCACGTCGAAATAGACATCTCCAGAGCTGTCGGCCGCCGGGTAGGCATGGCCGCGTTCGATCAGCTGTGCAATCAGCTCATGCATTTCGGTGATGTGGCCGGTCGCGCGGGGCTCGTAAGTCGGGCGTTGGACACCCAGAGCCTCGTAGGCCCGTGCGAATTCCTGCTCGAAGCGGTACGCCAGGGCGAACCATTCTTCGCGCGGCTTGTAATGGGCATCCGCCTCGAAGTCCTCGGCGAAGGATTTCGCCGACTTCTCCAGGATCTTGTCATCGATGTCGGTGACGTTGCGGACGGTGGTGACGGCAAAGCCGCGGTATTCGAGCCAGCGCACCAACAGGTCGAAGACAATGGCGCTGCGGACGTGGCCCACGTGCGGCATGCCCTGCACGGTGGCGCCACAGTAGTACAGCTTGACTTCGCCTTCCGCCAATGGCTGGAAGTCGCGTACGGATGCTGTTTTGGTGTCATAGAATCGCAGGCTCACGCCTTTAAGGTTATCCGATGGATGCACCCTTTGTACTTCACTTGTGACACTCTCGATGATCGAAGCCCCGCGGCTGCACCAAGGGGCCTAGCCCGATACCGGGTAGACCAGTGCGGTGGCATAGGCTGTCACGCCCTTGCCTTCCCCCTCGTAGCCCAGCCCGTCGCTGGTGGTCGCAATGACGCTGACTGGGGCGCCGATAGCCTCGCTCAGCACTTTGCTGGCTTCTTCGCGGCGCGCGGCAAAGCGCGGGCGGCGGCCAACGAACTGCACCGCGACATTGCCGATTTCGAATCCCGCCTCCCGCACCAGGCGGGCGGCTTCTGCAATCAGGCTCACACCGCTGGCCCCGGCGAATTCCGGTCGGTCCACCCCGAAGTGCGTGCCCAGATCGCCAATGCCCGCTGCGGAGAACAGCGCATCGCAGGCCGCGTGCGCTACCGCGTCGCCATCGGAGTGGCCCGAAAGCCCGGTGTCTTCCGGGAAGTGCAGTCCTGCCAGCCACATTTCGCGAGTCGGGTCTTCGCTGACCGCGTGGACATCGATGCCGTTGCCGACTCGTGGCAGGATCATGGTTTCTTCCTTTGCGCTTGGGGTGGCCGCGGGCTGGTTCGCCGCGAGCTTGCCTGCCGCGTCGAGATCTCCGGGATAGGTGACCTTCATGGCTTGCTGCGATCCCGGCACCACATGGACTTCGGCTCCGAAAGCCCGCACGATCGACGCGTCGTCGGTAACCTTCTCCAGTTCTGCCTCGGTGCAGCCATCCAGTTGGGCGTGGGCATCGCGCAACAGCTGCGCGTCAAAGCCCTGCGGGGTTTGCACCGCTCGCAGGATGGAACGTGCCGGGGTTTCCTTGATGATTTCGTGCTCGCCGGCGGCATCGAGCTCCACCACGCAGATGGTGTCGGTGACGTTCAGCGCCGGGATGACGGCGTTGCACTGCTCGTCGGCCAGAGCGCCAAGCACTTGTTCATGCAGCTTCGCCGGGGCAAAAGCACGGGCGGCGTCATGGACCAGAATGTTGGTGGCGGCGGAACTGGCTTCAGCCAGGCCGGCGCGGACCGACGCGGCGCGGCTGGCGCCACCGGGCACGGTGCGCACCTTGTCCCCGTACTGCGCCATGGCCGCGGCCAGGCGTTCGTCCTGCGGCGGGGTAACCACGATGATCTCGGTGATCTGCGGAATTTCCAGCACCCGGTCCACGGCATGTTCAGCCAGGGATTTACCGGCCACCTGGACCATCGCCTTGGGAAGGCCAGCGCCGAGGCGGGTTCCCATTCCAGCAGCCACGAGGATCAGGCTTGAGTTATGCACTTCGCTTTGCTTCACAGCGCCCAGCTTATCGTGCCGCGCGATTCGGCCTTGGCCGCTTTAACGCCAAAAGCCGTGAAACGCTTGGGAGCGTTTCACGGCGATGCGTTACCGGAACGGGGCTAGGCCGAAGCCAGAACCTCGTCCAAGAGGCCTTCTGCCTTGGCCTCGTCCAGATCCTTGGCCAAGGCCAATTCACTGATCAATACCTGGCGAGCTTTTGCCAGCATGCGCTTTTCGCCTGCCGACAGACCACGGTCATTTTCTCGGCGCCACAAGTCGCGAACTACTTCTGCAACCTTGATGACATCGCCGGAAGCGAGCTTCTCGACATTTGCCTTGTAGCGGCGCGACCAGTTGGTCGGCTCTTCGGTAAATTCAGCACGAAGGACATCGAACACATGGTCCAAGCCTTCCTGACCTACCACGTCACGTACGCCAACAAGATCAACGTTCTCAGCAGGAACCTCAATGGTCAGGTCGCCCTGAGCCACCTTGAGCTTGAGATACATTTTCTCTTCGCCCTTGATCTTGCGCATCTTGATCTCTTCGATCATCGCGGCACCGTGGTGCGGGTAGACAACAGTCTCGCCAACCTCAAAAACCATGTGGATAAACCCCTTTCCCACGCCCTAGTCTACCATGTTTGCTATTCCGGATCCTGCGACTGTGCCCCATATAACCGCGAATTCACGCGGAAATGCCTCTTCCACTTGCAAGAGAAACATGCTATGAAGAAAGTAGGGCAGTCGACTGCGCACCAACCCCCTTCCCCGCATCGGTTGTCTACAACTTGTCGAAATGCGTGTGTTGCACGTCGCTAAATCGCGTCTTTGCGTGAAAAACAGCTAGGCTTAGAGGTAATCGTGGTCCAATTTTCGATTGCCCCTGCCCTAGGTGCATTCGATTAAGCAGGCCACGAACCGAAGCAACTCATTTTTCTCACCGAGGAGTTAGTGTCGTGATCACCGCACGCATGACCGCTGGACGTCGCATTGCCGCGTCCCTCGCTGTGGCTGCCCTGGCATTCGGTGTCACCAGCTGTGGCGCCATCAACGAGCAGGCCACCAACACCGACTACGCCGCCAGCGATGGCGTCAACGTCGATGTCGCAGACGCAAAGGTCCGCAACCTGATGTTCGTCACCAACAGCGACGACACTGAAGCCCGCCTGATCGGCTCCGTAGTCAACGCCGGCGATTCCGCGCTGACCCTGTCGGTCAAGGCTGACAACGCAGCACCTGTCTCCATCCAGGTTCCTGCAGACGGTGTCGTCAAGCTTGAAGAAGACAAGAACAAGCAGATCATCAAGAACATGGGCATTGCAGCTGGCGAACACGCCGACTCGGTCTTCACCGTTGCCGGTGAGAACGTGGAATTCAGCGTTCCAGTTGTCGATGGCACCCTGGCTGAATACCGCGACTTCGTACCAGGCGGTGCTGATCAGTCGGTTACCGAGCACCTGACTCCAGAAGAGACCCACTCCACTTCGGGCCACTAAGCTTCACGCAAGACAAAACAAGAGCCTCGGGGCG
>NZ_JBLVOC010000013.1:66867-69721 GCF_053543575.1 Glutamicibacter sp. AGC84 | reverse complement strand
ATTCTGCCCGAGGCTCTTGGCGTATCCTGGCTCTTTGGCTTTAGACCACGAACTTGTAGCCCAGCCCGCGCACGGTCACCAGGCGTTCGGGGACCGCCGGGTCGACCTCGATCTTGGAGCGCAGGCGCTTGACGTGCACATCCAAAGTCTTGGTGTCCCCCACGTAGTCGCTGCCCCAGACGCGGTCAATCAGCTGGCCTCGGGTGAGCACGCGACCGGCGTTGCGCAACAGCATTTCCAGCAGCTCGAATTCCTTGAGCGGCATGGATACTTCGGTGTTGTCGACCGAAACCACGTGGCGTTCCACGTCCATGCGCACCGGACCGGCGGTGACCACATTGCTGATCAGTTCCTCGCCTTCGCCCTGGCGGCGCAGCACAGCACGGATGCGGGCCAGCAATTCGCGGGAGGAGTACGGCTTGGTGACGTAGTCGTCGGCGCCGAGCTCCAGGCCGACGACCTTATCGATCTCCGAGTCCTTTGCGGTGAGCATGATGACCGGGACCTGGCTGTTCAGGCGGATCTGGCGGATCACCTCGGTTCCGGGCTGGCCCGGGAGCATCAGATCCAGCAACACCAGGTCTGCGCCATGGCGTTCGAACTCGGTCACGGCCTTCAGGCCGTCGTCGGCGATCCGGACTTCGAAACCTTCGCGTTCCAGCAGGTAGGACAGCGGGTCAGAGAGCGATTCCTCGTCCTCAACGATCAATATGCGGGTCATCGGCGTCCTCCTTCACGATCGGACGCATTCGCCTCGATCGTTCGTTCCTTCATCGTCTGGCCGGCAAGCACATTGCTGGTCGCCGGTTCTTCGTCCGCTAGGGGAAGTCTTAGGGTAAATGTGGATCCGTGGCCCGGCTGCGACCACAGCGACACTTCGCCGCCGTGGTTGGCCAGCACGTGCTTGACGATGCTCAGCCCCAGGCCCGTGCCCCCGGTCTGCCTCGAACGTGCGGAGTCCACGCGGTAGAAGCGCTCGAAAACGCGTTCCTGCTCTTCGGCCGAAATCCCGGGTCCCTGGTCGGTGACCGAGATCTGCGCATAGCCATCACGCTGCCGGATGCCCACGCCTACCGTGGTGTTCTCCGGAGAGTAGCGGATGGCATTATCGATCAGGTTGCGGATCGCAGTCATCAGCAGGTCCGCATCGCCCAGGATCGGCTCCTCGAGATGTCCGCCTACGGTAATGGCGATGCCCTTTTCTTCGGCAATCAGGTGGCTGCGGTCAACTGCCTCGGCCACGACGCTGTCGATATTCACTTCCTGGCCCTGCACGATGGCATCGGATGCCTGCAGGCGGGAGAGCTCGATAATGTCCTGGACCAGGGCGGCCAGGCGCCGCGATTCCTTGTCCATCCGGGTGGAGAAGCGGCGTACCGCCTTGGGGTCATCGGCAGCCTCGGTAATGGCCTCGGCCAGCAGGCCGATCGCGCCGACCGGAGTCTTCAGCTCGTGGGAAACGTTGGCCACGAAGTCGTTGCGCATCGCTTCGGTACGGGTGATTTCGGTACGGTCGTCGGCCAGCAGGAGAATGTACTCGTCGCCCAGCGGTGCCACGCGCACATGGACAATCAGCTGCCCGGCACCCAGCGTGGAGCGTTGCAGCTCGTACTGGCTTTCGGCAATCACGCCGTCGGCGCGAACCTGCCGCACCAGCGAGAGCAGTTCATTGTGGACGAGCGTGTGCCCTCGCACCAGTCCGTAGGCGTAGGAAGCGGGGTTGGCTCGAACCACCCCGTCGACGTCATCAAGGATCACGAAGGCGCGTCCAATGACCGACAGGACGGCGGCGGCTCCCTCGGGGAGCACGGGTTCGTCGACCTGTGGCAGCTTCGGGGAGCGGTTCTGGGAAAGCCGGAAGGCGATGACGCCAACGATCCCCAGAGCCAGGCCGAGGACGCCGGCTATAAGAGTCGAGATCACTTCGTTCACATCTTTAGACTAGCTTCACCTTTGGGTGGCACCGGCCCTAAATGACGTGATTTAGTCGATTTCGGCGCGCTGTTCACCAAACGTTCACCTTTCGTGGCATATTCGTTAATCACCCGCTGACAAGCTGGAGCAAGACCCTCCACCATGCCACAAAACTGTTTCGGGGCGGTTGGCTGCCACGGCAGTCCACCATCCGGCATGGATACCGACACTCGAAAGGAACTGCTGTGCGTAAGGTATTTCAAGCAGACCTGCAGCAAATTGGCGAAGAACTCATTGAGATGGCCAACCAGGTCGCAACCGCAATGGATCGAGCTTGGGATTCGCTAGCCAACGTCGACGTCGACCTGGCCCAGGAAGTCATCGCAGCGGACGCGAAGATCGACTTCCTGCAGAACCAGCTCGATGAGCGCGCTATCGATACCTTGGCTTTGCAGGGACCGGTAGCCAGCGATCTGCGCATGATCGTCGGTTCGCTGCGCATGAGTGCTTCGCTGGAGCGCATGGGCGACTTGGCACGCCACTTGGCGCAGCTGGCCCGCCTGCGCTTCCCCAACCCGGCAATCCCAGCCAGGATTTCCGACACCTTTGCCCAGATGGCAAAGATCGATATTGACATCGCCAAGGCCGTTGCGCGTTTGCTCGACACCCGCGATCTGCAGATCGCTACCGAAATTATCGAGCTGAACCACCAGCTGGATCGCTTGCACTCCAGCGTCTTCACCCAGGTCGCGGCCGACGACTGGGATGCCAATGCACCCACCACCGTGGACGTATCGCTGACCAGCCGCTACCTTGAGCGCTTCGGCGATCATGGTGTGTCCGTAGCTCGCAAGGTCACCTATCTGGTGACCGGCGAATGGGACCCCACCGAGATCTAGGTCCGCGGACCCAAGCTATAAGGCTGCGCCCTGGGGGGGGC
>NZ_JBLVOC010000013.1:56838-66844 GCF_053543575.1 Glutamicibacter sp. AGC84 | reverse complement strand
ATGGCAGGCGCCATTTTTGCTCTCCAGCTCATTCAGCACTGGAACCGCGGATTACGGCAACGGGCCGGAAGGCAGGAAGCACTGGAACTGGCTGTCCGGGGTCCGGGATGCCTTACGCATCGCGGCGCGAACTGGGTACCGTGCCGCGACTCGCGGCCCGTTGGCATGGCAGTGCTGCGCCTCGTCCGGCCATGCAGCTCCATGCGCTCCCGGTGAGCGCACATCCAGCCATTGCCCGGCAGGATGCCAGCGGACGCACGACGCAGCGCTGGGCAGCCCGGGGACCGCCGTTGGAGTCCGGTCCCATCCGGGGAATCCAGCCCGTTAAACCAGCAGAGGGCCGTCCACCGATCGGTGGACTGCCCTCGCAGGTTGTTGGCGCGCAAGTGGCGCCAGCGTCTAGCGGGCTTCTAGCCTTCGCACTCGACGCAGAAGCCTACATTGCCCTCTTCGCGCACCAGCTGCGAACGGTGGCGAATCAAGAAGCACGAGCCGCAAATGAACTCGTCGTCTTTCTGCGGAATGACCGTAACGGTCAATTCCTCGTTGGATAGATCCGCACCTGGCAGATCCATGCCATCGGTGTGGTCGGTCTCGTCGAGCTCGCGCACCACCGACTTGGCGTCCGGTGCGTTTGCGGACTTCACCGCATCCAGAGAAGCCTTACGTGCCTCAGCAACGTCTGGGCGGACTTCATCGTAATCAGTTGCCACGAATTGCATTCCTAACGTGAGCCATTGAGCCTATTCGAAATAGGAGATTACAGCATACTAATGCCAAAAATACAATCGTGCGCAGTTGTTTCGCTCACAGCCGGACGCTTGGCGTTACCTCGGCGTTAACAAGCGGACGGCGGCATCGCGAACTACTGGCGAGTAGCCAGCAGCCTCGATGCCGCCGAAAAGCGTGTCCTACTTGCGGCCTTGGTTGGCAACGGCCTTGATGGCGTCCGCAGCGGCTGCTGGATCCAGGTAGGTTCCGCCCTTGGTGATTGGCTGGAAGTTGTCATCCAGCTCATAGACCAGCGGGATGCCGGTTGGGATGTTCAGGCCAGCAATGTCTTCATCGCTGATGCCATCCAGATGCTTGACCAGCGCACGCAGCGAGTTGCCGTGGGCGGTGACCATGACGGTCTTGCCTGCCGACAGGTCGGCCTTGATGTTGTTCTCCCAGTAGGGAAGCATGCGATCCAGCACGTCCTTGAGGCACTCGGTGCGTGGGGCGGAGTCGCCCAACGCCGCATAGCGCTCGTCGTTGATCTGGCTGAACTCCGAGGAATCATCCAGTGCTGGTGGCGGGGTGTCGTAGCTGCGACGCCATTCCATGAACTGCTCTTCGCCGAACTCGGCCAAGGTCTGCGCCTTGTCCTTGCCCTGCAGCGCACCGTAGTGGCGCTCGTTCAGGCGCCAGTCGCGGTTCACCGGGATCCACGAACGGCCAGCGGCCTCCAGGGCCAGGTTCGCGGTAACAATGGCGCGGGTCAGCAAGGAGGTGTGAAGCACCTCCGGCTTGTAGCCAGCTTCGGTCAGCAGCTGGCCGCCGCGGGCAGCTTCAGCACGGCCCTTCTCGGTCAGCGATACGTCGTACCAACCGGTGAACAGGTTCTTTTCGTTCCATTCGCTCTGTCCGTGGCGAAGCAAAATCAAAGTGTGGCTCATGTAATCCATCCTAACCAATGCGCAAGCCTGCTCGTGCGAAAGTTAAGGCCCGTGATTAAAGTGCGAAGACCTGCAGTCCGCCAAGATGCGGATGCAGGTCTTCGGGAAAACTTGGTGCCTTGGCACGCCTAGTAGTTGTACCAGCCGCCGCCTTTGCCGCTGACGGCAGGCTTGACGTCCGCGAGGTACACGCAGGCGATGCAGGCGCCGATCAGCTGCAGGAAGCCGATTCCGCCCTGGCTGAAGATGCCAAGCAGTGCCACGGCGGTGCTGGCGACGGTCAGTCCAAGCCAGAACCCCTTGGTGCGCTTGCCTTCCTGGGCGAAACGATCTGCGCCATGGCGCAGGCAATCAACCAAAGCCCAGACGGCGAGCGCAACGATGACAATGCTCAAAGCGATCATCATGTAGTACTCGATTATTTGGGCCATGCGCAACATGTTCATGCTTGTACTCTACCTTTTTGGCGCAAATGATTGGCGCTGTGCCACGCGCGGAAATCAGCGCCCGCTGGCATCAAAGCCGGTCCAGCGCTTGCTGCAGATCGGCCCAGAGGTCTTCCACCTCTTCAATGCCTACTGACAGTCGGATCAGGCTGGCCGGGACGCTGGCCGGCTCCGAAGCGTGGCGGGCCCGGCGCTCGGCCAGGGATTCCACGCCTCCAAGCGAGGTGGCGCCGGTGATGAGCTGGAAGGCTTCCAGTACCCGGTCCGCTTCTTCGGCGGTGCTTCCCGCTTCAAAGGCGATCACCGACCCGAACCCGCCCATGAGTTCCGCGGCGCGTACGTGGCCCGGATCGTTGGGCAGTCCCGGGTAGCGTACGGCCTGCACCTTGGGATGTGCCGCCAGGCGTTCTGCCAGCACCTGGCTGTTTGACTGCGAACGCTGAAGGCGCACGGCCATGGTGCGCACCCCGCGTAATGCGAGGAAGGTATCCATCGGGCCGGCGATCGCGCCGTGCAAGGTCCGGTACCCGTGCAGGCGGCTGTGGAGCTGCTCGTCGCTGGTGACCAGCGCGCCCATGATCACGTCCGAGTGGCCCGACAGGTACTTGGTCACCGAGTGCACTACAAGGTCGGCACCATGAGCCAGCGGCTGCTGGAGCAGTGGGGTGGCAAAGGTGTTATCCACGATGCTCACGACGTTCTTCGCTTTGGCGGCAGCCAGCAGGGTCGGCAGGTCGGCGACTTCCAGCATCGGATTGGTTGGCGATTCCACCCAGAGCACATCGGCCCCCTCCAAGGCAGCGAGCACTTCTTCGGTGTTGGCAATATCCACCGGGCGAATGCTCAGCCGTCCCGCCTCTTGCAGCTCTGAGCTCAACGCCAGCGAACCGTTATAGGAATGCTGCGGCATCACCAGCACGCCGGCCTCTGGCACGATGCTCAGTGCGGCGGCAATAGCTGCCATGCCCGAGGAGAATACCAGGGCAGGCAGCGTTGCCGCTTCGAGCTGGCCCAGTACTTCTTCAAACGGATCCCAGGTCGGATTGGAGAAGCGCGCATATACGCGTTCACCCGGCGCCGCCTGGCCTTTGGAGTGGTAGGTCGAGGTGAAGGTTACCGGGTGGTTGACTGGAGCATCGTAGCCATGGGCCGGACGCCCGCCGGCAACGAGCAAAGTTTTCGGATCCCAGGCCGGATTGGCGCCTGATTCTGCGGTGCGGGGGTTCATGGAAAAAACTCTACGCTTCCTTTGACGCTGCCAGCCGGTGGATTTCACTACATTTCATCTGACTGATCCACCACACTGGGTGCATTTTCGTTGCACATCCTGCCGTTGCAACGCACATCTTTAAATGTCCTTGGATAGGCTAGTGGGGTGAGTATCGAATCGAGTACCCCAACCCGTGGCTTGTTCATCGTTTTTGAAGGCGGTGACGGCGCTGGGAAGTCCACGCAGGTCGCCCTGGCCCAGCAGTGGCTGGAGTCCCGTGGCGCCAAGGTCACCACTACCCGTGAGCCAGGCGGAACCCAGATCAGCGAAGAGCTGCGTTCCTTGGTGCTCGAACACGGCCACGGCGAGATCGATGCCCGTACCGAGGCCCTGATTTACTCGGCGGCGCGTGCCGCCCATGTCCAGCAGGTCATCTCCCCCGCCCTGGATGCCGGAACCCACATCATCTGCGACCGATTCGTTGATTCCTCGCTGGCTTACCAGGGCATGGGCCGTGCCCTCGGCTTTGATGCCGTCGCATCGATCAACGACTTCGCAACCGGCGGACTGACGCCGGATGCCACCATCATTCTTGATATCTCCGCCGCGCAGGGACGTGCCCGGCGCATTGCGGCCAGCGGCGGCGTGGAGGATTCGGATCGCTTGGAATCCGAGCCGGATGATTTCCATGAACGCATCCGCAACGCCTTCCTCGACTTGGCGGCCCGTGATCCGCAGCGCTATCTGGTCCTGGATGCCACCGCCAGCGTGGAGCAGCTGCACCAGTCGGTTGCGCAGCATTTGGCAGGCTTGCTGTGACCCGGCCGGTCTTCGCAGAACTTGCCGGGCAGGAACGTGTCATTGCCACGTTGACCGCTGAGGTTGATCGCGGCAACCCAACCCATGCCTGGCTGGTCACCGGTCCCCCGGGATCGGGCCGTACCACCGCGGCGCGGGCTTTCGCGGCAGCTTTGCAGTGCACCCAGGCCCCGGCCGGCTGCGGGCAGTGCGCCAACTGCAAAATGGTCATGAATTCGGAGCACCCGGATGTGTCCTTCGTATCCACCGACAAATTCGAGTACCAGATTGCTGACGTCCGCCATCTGATTACCCGTGCACAGGAAAGTGCTGGCACCGGCCGCTGGCGCATCATCATCATCGAAGATGCCGACCGCATGTCCGAGCGCAGCACCAACGTGCTGCTCAAGGCCATTGAAGAACCGCCCGCCAAGATGATCTGGATCCTGAGCGCCCCGTCTCCTGCAGATGTTCTGGTGACCATTCGGTCACGGTGCCGCGCGGTAAATCTCTCCGTGCCGTCCACCCAGGATGTTGCGGATCTTCTGGTGCGCCGTGACGGGCTGGAACCGGAACAGGCGCTGTTCGCTGCCCGTGTCTCGCAGTCCCACATTGGCGTAGCCCGTTTGCTGGCCCGTGACGAGCAAGCACGCATCCAGCGTGAAAAAGTCGTTACCCTGCCGTTGCGCACCACCACCTTGCCGCAGGCGATGGCCGCTGCCGCAGAAATTTCCAAACTGGCCAGCGAGCGTGCCGAGAACATTACCGGCACTGATCTGCAGAACAAGATTGCCCAGCTGCGCCACGCCAACGGCTTGGGTCCAGAGGAGAACATCCCCGCTGGATTGCGTGGACAGTTCAAGGCGCTGGAGGATGATGCCAAGCGATTCGCTCGGCGTGCGGCTTTCGATGCCTTGGACCGTACCCTGACAGACCTGACCACATTCTTCCGCGATGTTTTGAGCATCCAGCTGAAAACCGGAATTGAGCTGATCAACGACCACCTGCGCGAGAAGCTCGAACGTTTCGCAGCGGAACAGTCCAGCGAGAAGTCCTTGGCCCAGCTTGATGCCATCAATGAAACGCGCAGCCGCTTGGCTGCCAACGTCAACCAGCTCATGGCCCTGGAAGCACTCATGACCCGTTTGCTGCCGCAGCCGGGACGCCGTTAACCCATCACAAGGAGACACTAAAAGTGCCTGCACGCTCACCGATGATGCGCTTGGCCGCAGTGGGGACCGCTCTGGCTTTGACCCTGGCCGGCTGCTCTTCCACTACAGCGGATTCGCAGTCCGGCGCATCGGATGCGTCGCAGTCCGCGCCCAACGCCAGTACGCCGGAAGGATTGGAATCCTTCTACAGCCAAGACCTCGATTGGGAAGAATGCGGCAGCATCATCGAATGCGCCACCATAGAGGTTCCGTTGGACTATGCCGATCCCGAAGGCGAGAGCATTGATCTGGCGTTGAACCGCCGCGCCGTGGACGGTGCGACAGGCAATCTGCTGGTAAACCCCGGCGGCCCAGGTGGATCCGGTCTGGATCTGGTGGCGTCCTCGGTACCAGGCATGTTCAGCGCTGACCTGCAGCGCGCCTACAACGTCATCGGATTCGATCCGCGAGGCGTGGGAGAAAGCTCCCCGGTCACCTGCCAAAGCGGTGCCGAGACCGATGAAGGACGCCAGGAAAACCTGCGGGCTTGGGTTCCTGAAGACCAGGACGAAATTGTCGAGGATACCGAGGACTACGCAGCTGACTGCGCGTCCAATACCGGCGATCTCCTAGGCCACGTCGATACCGTTTCGGCAGCGAAGGACATGGACGTGATCCGTGCTGTGCTCGGTGATGCACAGCTGGACTACCTCGGTTTCTCCTATGGAACTTTCCTCGGAGCAACCTACGCTGATTTGTTCCCTCGGAATGTGGGCCGCTTCGTACTCGATGGCGCCATGGATCCAACCAGCACAGCTTCGGACCTCACCTTGGCCCAGGCCGTTGGCTTCGAGAAGGAGATCGACGCGTGGCTCGCCAATTGCCTTGAAAGCGGCGAGTGCCCGTTCACTGGAACCGTTGAAGAGGCCAAGGTGCAGCTGCAGCAGTTCTTTGCGCAGGTGGAGAACGAACCAATGACTGCCAGCGACGGGCGTGCAGTGCCGATCATCGACTTCATCAACGGCTTCATCTTGCCGCTGTATGACGATTCCAGCTGGCCCATTTTGACCGATGCGATGAACGCTGCCGTCAACGACGCGGATGTGGATATGATCCTCGGCTTCGCGGATCTCTCGGCGGACCGCGAGGGCGATGGCACGTATGCATCGAATTCCACCGATGCTTTCACCGCCATCAATTGCCTGGACCGTCCAATGGACGCCAGTCCAGAAGCGATGCAGGCCGAAGCAACAGAGTTGATGCGTGCGGCCCCGACCTTAGGCAAGTATCTCGCCTATGGCGGCATCACCTGCGAGGCCTGGGACCACGACGCCACTGGCAAGCCTGAAGTCCTCGACGCGGAAGGCTCGAATGAGATCCTCGTCATTGGCACCGTCGGCGATCCAGCTACCCCCTACGCATGGTCTGAGGCATTGGCGCAGCAGCTGGACAACGCGACCCTGCTGACCTATGAAGGCCATGGCCACACCGCATATGGACGCTCCAATGAATGCATTACCAAAGCGGTGGATGAGTACCTGATTGACGGCAAAGTCCCCGAAGCCGGCACCCGGTGCTGATTGGGCCTGATGATGTCGTCGCCGTTTTGACGTTCAGACAATTCCTCGGATAAAGTGACGTGGTGCCTGTTTGCAGGTACAGGCCTCCTTAGCTCAGGGGTAGAGCAGCTCCCTCGTAAAGAGCAGGTCGCCGGTTCAAATCCGGCAGGGGGCTCGGCCTAACGCCCTTGTCAGAATCTTATTGATTTTGGCAGGGGCGTTTTTTGCGCCCAAAAACCGTCTTGTGTGTGCAATGTGTGCACATCATCGTTCTTAGCATCCATCCGTTGCGACACCTTAGATGCCGCATTGCGCGAGGCGTTCGACATGAAATGGCCGTAAAAGCTACTCGTGACCACAAAATTCGAATGCCCCAGTCGCTTTGAAATGATCATCACATCAACGCCAGCTTGCGCCATGAGGGCCGCGTGTTCATACCTCAGTCCGTGCAATATGGGAGCGGGCGCGCCCGCCGCCACGCGTAGCTTTGCGAAGAGCTCTGCCACGTAGGAAGGGATTCAAAGGTTGGCCGTTAGGCATCGTGAAGACATCGTGTTCTTCAATCTGGCTAATCTTCCAGCATATAAGGGCATCGACTACATCCAAGTCCATCTCAACGGATGACCTAGAAGCGTCGGTTTTGACGCTTCCTTGTTCTACTGCCACACCTCGGACTTCAACCCATGAATCTTTGATATTGATTGATCGGGGTATAGCCCAATGGCTCCACGCGTCGCTGGAGAATGTCAAAGACCGTCGTTAGCAAGGGGCTAGTGCCAATGACTTTGCTTCTTTCATCCACGGAACCCTCGAAAAACATTGACGGAACGCGGGCAGCATGACCTGGGAGGCACTCCGAAACGGCCTTCAGGATTACCAATGAGCCGTTAACTCCACTAACAAGACGGTTGGCAAGGCCTACCCGAATCCATACCCGTACGGCGGGAATTCGTCTACGCAGTTTGTCGCCCAAATACAAAGGATCCAAAACATCATTGGCAACTAGCATGAAGTCGCCCCCGGCTAACGATGGGAGCGATTTTTCGTTTAAATCTATTGCTGGCCTGAGGTCATTTCGAGCCCGTTCTGCTCGTACCTGACTACTACCATTTTCGGGTCCAAATCTAATTTCGAGAGGTCTGTCATGATTTCCTGAGCCGCCATTAGACCGTTGCCGTCCCATTGAGGATCCCCTGAATAGTTCACTACCAGTTCGCCATTCTTTCCCGGCTCAAATGAAGTGATGTCGTAAAAAGGAACGACAATAGCGTCTGGACAATCGACACCTCGGTATTTCAGCCACTCTTTGCCAAGCTCATTGGCCCATGCTTGCCCTTTGGTTTTAGCTTCGGGCCACTGCCAAGCAATGCAATTTTTATCCCATGCGTTTTCAGGCCGGCCTGAATCTATAGCGCTTTGCTTTGCTTTTGCAATATCAGCTTCAGATAGCGCAACAGGTTCGGCATTAGTGGACGCGCCGAGCGTTGCTGTGACGCTTGGCGTGGCATCTGCCGATTGATTACCCGCAGAGCAACCAGCAAGGGCGAGAGTGGTCACCACAGCGGCGGCAAGCATTTTCTTCACTGGCTATTCCGTCCTTCTGTCATTGACTACAAGCATGATTGCGGCGGCCATGATAACTAGGCTAGACGGGAGACGTAGCCACCACGGCATAGGCAGGAACACCACAGCCAGGGCAAGTGCGAAAATCATCAACGGTTTCTTTTTCATGCGCGCTTCACCTTCAACGCCCGAACTAGGAGGGTACCGCCTATGGCTAAGGCTATGACGCCAGCCGGGAACGAAATCCACCATGGTTCAGGGATGAAGAACGCGACCGCGCACGCTGCCATAAAGACTAGGGCGAATACTGTTTCTTTCATGCCTGCACTTTCTTCAAACGGTTTTACGGTGAGTCTACATAGAGCACTGGACAGGATAGGGGGAGCAAGTTCAAAGGACGCTACGCGCTAGCGTACGAACGGCACTATGACGTGCTGGCTAATGCGCGTGCAAATGTATGCACACACTGCCGGGTAAATTCTGAGATGCCGTGACCCCACAACCTAAATAGCCTTATATCTAGGCCAAATAGCACCTTGCGGAACACTCAATTATCGCCTTCGTCTATCTCGTAAAGAGCCGGTCGCCGGTTCAAATCCGGCAGGGGACTCGTTTTCGCAATTTTCAATGGATTTTCATGACTGATCCCGGGGTCTTCGATTCCCACGCAGTCCATTCTGATCCCGCATCTTGCTCAACGGCGCTTTTGGATATTCAATTAGGCCAGAGCCGGTAAACGATACTTCACTCCGCGATCAGCAGATCATCGATCCCGGTTCGCGACCGGCAAAAGCGGCATAAGCCTTCGACCGCAATTTCCAAGGAATTCCAAACTGATGCAATCCTTGCAGTACTCCCCTGAACCGCCATCGCTAGGCGGCAACGCGATCATGCGCCAACGGTGGAGCGAAGTAGCGTTCCTGCATTGGCGGGTTAGCCCGGATGAGGTGGCGCCGTACATGCCCGAAGGATGCCGGCCAGATATTGTCGACGGCAGCGCTTGGGTGGGCCTCGTCGCTTTCCAGATGTCGCGCAGTGCGTTCTTCTCCGGTCCTGCGATTCCGTGGTTGGGTGACTTCCCGGAGATCAACGTGCGCCTCTATTCCGTTGACAATCAAGGACGCCGCGCAGTGGTATTCCTGAGCCTTGAAGCATCACGCCTGCTACCTGTGCTCATGGCGCGGGCAGTCTTCGGGCTGAAGTACCAGTGGTCGTCCATGAAGATCCTGAAGAAGGCCGGCACGATCAGCTATGCAGCACGGCGCATCGGAAATCCGAGCGCACGTTCCCGCATCGTCGTGCGTCCGGTAGAAGCTTCTGCCAGTGCCGATCCAATTACCCCGGGTTCGCAGCTCGCCATCGCGCTATCGGCACAGTGGGCGTTCCACCAGCGGCATCTTGGGCGCACCTTGCACTGCCGGAACTACCATGAACCGTGGCCGCTGCAACCTGCACAACTCGTTGAATTCGACGATGGCCTGCTGCGTGCCGCCGGTTTCGCCGCTCTCGCTGATCGAGCTCCTGACTCGGTTCTGTACGCCGAAGGCGTCGATACGCTGTTCGCTGCACCAACCGTACTGGACTGCTAGAGGCCAGGCACAAGGCAGTTGCGGCAGAAGGC
>NZ_JBLVOC010000013.1:51579-56807 GCF_053543575.1 Glutamicibacter sp. AGC84 | reverse complement strand
AACCGGGGAGCCTTCTGTTCTGCCTAGCTTTTTTACTCGAAGTCGGCGGTTGCCGGGTCAGCCGAGATACGGCCTTCCGCTCCGCGGTCCAGGGTAGCGATGGCAGCCAGATCTTCCTCGTCCAGCTTCACGTTCAGCGATTCGAAGTTCTCGACGATGCGCGATTCGGTGGTCGACTTCGGGATGACCACGTTGCCTACCGCCAGGTGCCACGCGATGACTACCTGCGCCACCGATGCTTCATGCTTCTTGGCGATCTCCACCAGCACTGGGTCGCTGAGCAGTTCGCCGCCGTGGCCCAGCGGGGACCAGGACTGGTGCAGGATGCCGTGCTCGGCCTCGTAGGCGCGCAGCTCGCCCTGCGGGAAGTACGGATGGGTTTCGACCTGGTTGATCACCGGGCGGACGCCGGTTTCGGTGTAGAGCTCTTCCAGTGCTTCCTTGGTGAAGTTGCAAACGCCGATGGACTTGGCCTTGCCGTCCTTCTGCAGCTGGATCAGTGCCTTCCAGGTGTCCACGTAGGTGCCGCGCTTGGGCTGCAGCCAGTGGATCAGGTACAGGTCGACGTACTCCAGGCCCAGCCGTTCCAGCGAAGCATCCGCTGCGGCGAGGGTCTTCTCGAAACCCTGGTCCGAATTCCAGACCTTGGTGGTGATGAAGAGGTCTTCGCGTGGCACGGTGCTGGCTGCAACTGCGCGGCCGACGCCAGCTTCGTTGCCATAGATGCGTGCGGTGTCGATGTGGCGGTAGCCGGCGTCGATGGCCTGGCCAACGACTGCTTCCGCGTCCTCGTCGGCGACCTTCCAGACGCCGTAGCCAAGCTGGTCGATGGTGTTTCCGTCAAGGAACTTCAGTTCAGGAATTGTTTGGGTCATGCAACTAATTTAGTCCACTGATGCGCCCTGCGCGGTGGAACACCACGCGAGCGATCGGGAAAACCCAATTATTCGCTGGAAGCGAGCAATTGCACGGCCCGGCTGACGTCTTCTTTCACCAGCATGGCACGATGGCGCACGGCTTCGATATCGATCGGCTTGCCGGCTTCGGCCTGCATGCGCATCATCGCTACGACCTGTGCGGTCGTCGCCAAATCGTTGGCGGCCTTAGTCAGCGAACGATGCGCCGCAGAGGTCAGCTGCGGGATCGTGTCGTCATTGCTCGGGGTGATCCGATGCGCCGCACAGCAAAGCTGGCGCACGGTCGGCAACAGCACAGCCATCTCATTGGCTTCTCGGACCAGCTGGTTGTAAACCTGGTCGTCGTTGATGCCCTCTACCACCTGGAAGACCCGGTCCAATGACCGCTGGAAACGGTCATGGGCGCGACGCCAGACGCCCTCGCCAAGTTCGCGAGCAGCAGCACGCTCAGCGCGCAGTCGTGAAAAGAACGCCATTACACTTCTCTGCCGGTGGTTTCCGATGAATTACTGGTTCTAGCCTACCGGGATCACCGCAGTGTTCCCGGCAGCGGGGTCGACATAAAACGAAACCGGCCGCGAGCCCCATCCGCTTTCGCCAATGGTTCTCACGGCCGGTACCAGTCGCGTTCAGCAGCAACGCCCTTCAGGATTCTTTTCCTGCCAGTCGGTGTAGTCCTTCCAGAATTCGCGCTCGGTCATTGGCTTGGCGCCAGGATGATTGCGTTCATGGTGTTCCAGATAGTGCTGGTACTTGTCGGCACCGAGCACCCCGTCGACAAACTTCTTGGCTTGCCCCAGGCGTTCCAAAAGCGTCGCCATGGCTAGTGGCCGCCTCGCTGGACTTGGGCTTCGGCAGGGATTTGCTTCCAAGCCTTTTCAAGTTCCTTTTCGGCAGGCGACGAGATCAAGCCGGCGGGCGCGTACATCTTCGATGGCACGGCAGGATCCTCGGTGCTGTTGCCACCACCGCTCTGCTTGGCCTTGGCGGTTGCGACAACAGCCGAAACCAGCACGATGGCGGTCAGTACCAGGAAGACCACGGACAGCCAGCCCTGGACACCGGTGTTGCGGACCACGGCCTCCATGGCTTCGACGCTGCCCGCCGAGCCGAGGGAAGTCTCGCCATTGGCCAGAGCTTCCTTGTAGGCGTTGTGGTTGGCGAAGTAGCCCACCTTGGTATCTGCGGAGAAGATCTTCTGCCAGCTCGCGACGAAGGTGATCACCACGGTGAAGGCCAGCGGCAGAGCCACGACCCACAGATACTTGAAGTTGTTCTGCTTGGCGATGATGGTCATCACCACGGCCAGCGCTATCGCAGCCAGCAGCTGATTGGCGATGCCGAACAGCGGGAAGAAGGTGTTGATGCCGCCCAGTGGATCTGTCACGCCGAGGATCAGGATGTAGCCCCAGCCGGCAACCATGATCAATGTGCACAGCCACACGCCCGGACGCCACGAGGTGTCCTTGAACTTCGGGAAGAAGTTGCCGATGGTGTCCTGCAGCATGAAGCGCGCAACACGGGTACCGGCGTCAACCGCGGTCAGGATGAACAGTGCTTCGAACATGATCGCGAAGTGGTACCAGAAGCCCATCATCGCGGTACCGCCGAACCACTGGTGCATGATGTGCGCGATGCCCACAGCCAGGGTCGGAGCGCCACCGGTACGCGAAACAACCGAGCTCTCGCCCACGTTATTGGCAAGTTCGGTCAGCTGGTTTGGATCCAGGCTAACGCCGGCCAAACCCAGCGAGTTCACGAATGCCGCCGCGGTTTCCACCGTGCCGCCGGTAGCGGCAGCCGAGGAGTTCATCGCGAAGTAGATGCCGCGGTCGATGGAAATCGCTGCAACCAGCGCCATGATGGCCACCATGGATTCCATGAGCATGCCGCCGTAGCCCAGGAAGCGGGTTTGCTTTTCCTTCTCGACCAGCTTCGGGGTGGTGCCCGAGGCGATCAGTGCGTGGAAGCCCGACAGCGCACCGCAGGCAATGGTCACGAACAGGAATGGGAAGATGTGCCCGGCAACGACCGGGCCATCGGCACGGCCGGCGAACTCGGAGAAGGCCGGAACATCGATTTCCGGGCGGACGACGATGATCGCCACGGCCAGCAGGCCGATGACGCCGATCTTCATGAAAGTAGACAGGTAGTCGCGAGGAGCCAGCAGCAGCCATACCGGGAGCACCGCGGCGATGATGCCGTAGATGATGATGGCCCAGGCGATGGTGGTGCGATCCAGGTGGAAGAACTCGGCACCCCACGCAGACTCGGCAATCCAGCGGCCGGAGATGATCGCGAACATCAGCAGCACGAAGCCGATGATGGAGATTTCCAGGACCTTGCCCGGGCGGATGAACCGCAGGTAGATGCCCATGAACAATGCGATAGGGATGGTCAGGCCCACCGAGTAGACACCCCAAGCGGATTCGCCCAGTGCATTGACGACCACCAGCGCCAAGATGGCGGTAATGATGATCATGATAGCCAGGGTGGCGATCAGGGCAGCGGTGCCGCCGATCAGGCCCAGCTCTTCGCGGGCCATCTGGCCCAGCGAGCGTCCGCCACGGCGCATGGAGAAGAACATGACGAGATAGTCCTGGACCGCTCCGGCCAGCACCACGCCCACGATAATCCAGATGGTGCCAGGCAAATAGCCCATCTGCGCTGCGAGGATCGGTCCAACCAGCGGACCGGCGCCTGCGATGGCGGCGAAGTGGTGGCCGAAGAGCACGCGGCGATCGGTGGGAACGAAGTCACGGCCGTTATTGACCGATTCGGCCGGGGTGGCCCGGAAATCATCGGGTTTGGCGATCTTGCGCTCGATGAACTTCGAATAGAAGCGGTAGGCAATCAGGTAGGTCGCAACAGCGGCGAAGACGAACCAGATGGCATTGATGGTTTCCCCGCGCGAGAAGGCGAGAATCGACCATGCGATTCCGCCGACCAGCGCGATGGCAACCCAGATGGCGATCTTGGCGGGGGTCCAACGCTTTTCTTCGCGTTCGGCAACCTCAGGATCGACACCCGCTGGTGGCAAGGTATTTTGGGTACTCAAATCGAGCAACCTCCTAGGATCAGTGCAAGTGATGTGCGCGACCAGCGGTTATTAGGCTAGTCACGCATTAATGACTACTGAGTCACCTTACAACTGGTTTCCCGCCGCATTAAACCTCTATGACAACTTTTCCCGTATGTTCACCGGAATCGAAGTATTCGTGGGCGGCGGCCAGCTCCGGGAATCCAAAGGCCTTGGTGACGTTCAGTGCCAGTTTCCCCTGTTCCAGCAGCGGCATCACGCGGGTAATGGTCTGGCGAACGATCTCCGCCTTCTCATGCAGCGGGCGGGAACGCAAAGTTGTGCCGATGATCCGCGCCCGCTTGCTCATCAGCAGGCCCAAGTTCAGTTCTCCCTTGGCTCCGCCTTGCAGTCCGATGACTACCATCCGTCCGCCGACGGCGAGCGCCTTGACGTTCTCCCCCAGGTATTTGGCGCCCACGACATCCAGGATCAGATCCACGCCCCTGGCGTCGGTCAGTTCCTTGACGCGTGCAGAAAAGTCCTCTTCCCGGTAGTTGATCCCCTCGTCGGCACCGAGGGCACGGCAGTAGTCCAATTTCTCTGCCGAGGAGGCGGTGACGATGACGCGGGCGCCAGCGGCCTTGGCGAGCTGTATGGCCATGGAGCCGATGCCGCCGGCTCCGCCGTGGATCAACAGCGTCTGGTCTTGGCTCAGACCGCCTTCGATGAAGAGGTTGGAGACCACGGTGGCGGCGACTTCCGGCAACCCGGCGGCTTCGATGCTCGAAACCGTTCCAGGGATTTCGATGAGCAGTTCTGCCGGAACATTGACGTACTGCGCATACCCGCCAGCAGCGAGCAGGGCGGCAACTCGCGCTCCCGGTTTCCATCCGCCGACGCCATCGCCGATCTCCACGATGCTGCCCGAGACTTCCAGCCCGGGGATATCGCTGGCTCCGGGAGGTGGCGGATACACTCCCTTGCGCTGCTGCACATCCGCGCGGTTCAGTCCGAAGGCCTCGACCTTGACCAGCACTTCCCCAGCTGCGGGGACCGGCATTGGCCGTTGGACCAGTTCAAGGACTTCCGGCCCACCGGCACCGTTGTAGATATAGGCGTTCATAACGTCGTTCATGGCCTTCAATTCCTTTCAACAGGGGTTCATGCCGTATACTTTTTCGGGTTGGATGGTTGTCCGAGCGGCCGAAGGAGCTGGTCTTGAAAACCAGTAGGCGGCAACCCCGTCTCATGGGTTCAAATCCCATACCATCCGCGCTTTTCGAGTTTGG
>NZ_JBLVOC010000013.1:47141-51553 GCF_053543575.1 Glutamicibacter sp. AGC84 | reverse complement strand
CCGCCAAACTGCTTAATACTGCTCCGCGCTTAATCTTTCGTTGGCGATCAGCCCCGCCAGGCGAGCCACTTCGTTCACTACGTTGGCTGCGTCTTGCAAGGTTCGGGCCGCGGGGTGGCGCAGGTCGCCCGCTTGCGCGGCAATCGCGGTCCCCCACTGCGCTGATGACAATTGCAATCCCAGCACGAATAGCCCGCGGTGCGCCAGCCCATCGCTGTTGACCAGACGGTATGGTTCACCGACCACGTCGAAACCGGATCCAGGCAGGCTTTCGCCTTCCGTGTTCTTCCAAGTGTGCACGCGCGCTACGTGATCTCCCAAGAGCTGCTTTATCAGTGCCGCGTTATTTTGCAGCACGCGGTTACTCGGCATCATCGCTTCGCACATGGTCTTCGCAGTGTGCACCTCCGCATCTACCCAGGGCGAGGATGCGGTGAATTGCTCGGAAACCTCGTCGAAGCCGAACTCCGGGTCCGGACCAAGGAAGGTTACTATCCCGGCGCGCGAAAGCGCCAGCAGCTGTTCAATGCGTTCGAGCGGCGGGCCTGAGGACAGCCCTTCGACCAGTGGCTCGAAGTGCGCTTGGATTTCTTCAATGCGCGACTGCTCGTCGATCACGCCAGAAGCAATCAGCTCCTTGACCAGCATGCGTCCGGCATTCATCGTCATGATGGCGCATGACAACGGGTCTTCTAGCCCGCCGGTGCTGTGCCGGGCATTGCCCACGAGGTAGTCGCGTACTGCCTGCTGGTATTGCTCATCGGAGCTGAACCCGATTTCTTCAAATGGCCTTGCCAGCTTTGGTACATCGAGCCACTGCAACTGCGGGAACTGCCCGACGAACTTGCGCAGCTCGCTAAGCCACACTTGGCTTCCTTCATGGTGCTCCGCAGAGAGGATCGCTTCGAGCTGATCAACGAATTCTCGCTCATCGAGGCCTTCCGGGGCGCCATGCGCGCGAGCGCAAGTGCTGTAGTAGGCGAACAAGATGTCCCGGTGCAGTTTGGGCCAAATATGGCGTGAGAACACCAAGGAGGAGGCAGGGTTGGTGGCGCGTGCTTCGGCAAGGCGCCCGATGAGTTCCGGAGCGTCGAAGTAGCGTAGTTCAATTTCATCAGGAATGAACTGCTCCACTACTGGCTTGCCCCAGTAGGGGGTACCGCGGCGCGAAGCTACGATCAGTGCCGGCTCCCGGCCTGAGCCGATGTACTGCAGGCGATGCCCCGGCTCGGTGCTGGCCTCACGGAAAATCCCGCCGCGGCCTGCCGTCAGCTCGGCCATGCCGTCAAAGAAATTCAAGCCCAACCCGCGGATCAACGCAGGCTGGCCTTCCTTGAACTGGGAGTAGTCGAGGTCCGCTGGAACATTCGGTGGCAGGTAGGTCGCCCCGGCTTGGGAGGCAGCTTCCTTGAGCTGCTTCTGCCATGGGTTCAGTTCTGCCGGCTGGTGGCCCAAGGCCAGCACCACAGCGTCAGCGGCCAGCTGACGGGTTTCGGCACCCTCCAGGTTACTGCGGAAATCGATCTGATAGGCGTTGCCGACGGGGCGGACCGCAACGACTTCTGCGGCTACATGTTCGATGCTGAAATTCTCGTGGGTGGCAAGTATCGCTGCGCTGCGCTCATACACGTGCTCGAGGTACTCGCCATAGATTGCGCGTGACGGATAGGAACCGGGTTCAATCTGCCCGATCAGCTTGGCATGCTCATCGGTGAGCTTGCGTCCATCGCCGCGCAGTGCGACGAACTGGCGAAAGCTCAACCCTGGTTCATCGCCCAACCGTTCGGGGGCCACTGTCGGAAATGATGACGGGGTGTTCATCAGGAAATGCTCCGACTGTTTCGGGTTCCACACGTGGCCGGAGCCCGGAGGGAACGGATCAAAGACCGTAACTTTCAGAACGGTGCCTTGGGCCGGGAGTTTCAACGCCAAGTTAGCGAGTCTTTCAACCACGTTCGTGCCGCGTGGGCCTGCCCCGACAAGGGCCAGGCTGAACTCGTTCTTTGGTGTTGCTTTCTCGCTGTTCACTCCTCTAGGTTATTACCTTTGGAACAGGGCATGGGCCAGACGCATAGACTATGGCCATGACTGAGCATGATTCTGAGGTTGCAAGCGCTGATCCGTATTCCTGGCTTGAAGGAATTCACGACGAAACGGCACTCGAATGGGTGCGGGATCAGACCCAACGTACCGAGTCCGAGCTGTACGACGACTCATTCCATGCCACTGCGGAGCGGATCAAAACGGTCCTGGATGCCCAAGACCGCATTCCCATGGTGACCAAGCGTAGCGATCACTACTACAACTTCTGGCGCGATTCCGCCCATCGTCTTGGACTTTGGCGTCGCACCACTTGGAATTCCTACCTCAGCGACGACCCGCAGTGGGAAATCCTATTGGATCTTGACCTGCATGCGCAGCTGGAAGGCCACGAATGGCATTTCGCTGGTTCAGCACTCCTGCGTCCAGCGGCCGGTGGCGCCTACCAGCGGGCGCTGCTTCGCTTGAGCCCTGACGGCGGCGACCAGGTGCGCATTCGCGAATTCGATCTGGCTTCCAAGAGCTTCGTTGCCGGCGGTTTCGACCTTCCCGTTGCGAAGACCCAAGCCTCGTGGATTGACCACGATACGTTGCTTGTCGGTGCCGCCAGCAGCGAGCAGTTCACAACCCGTTCGACCTACGCGAATACCTTGCGAAGGCTCAGCCGCGGCATGGAGATCGAAGAAGCGCCAATTCTCTTCGAAGTCAATAGAGAACATGTTGCAGCCTTCGGCTACTTCGATTCGACTCCGGGATTCGAACGCGTGGTCACCACTGATGCCATCGACTTCTACAATTCCAATGCCGGTGTCCTCATCGACGGGGAACACCATCTGATCGATGTTCCAACCGATGTGCAGGTCAGCCTGCACCGGCAGTGGGTCCTCTTTGCTCCCCAAACCAATTGGGAACACCAGGGCCAGAAGATCGCTGCGGGTTCATTGGCTATCGCCCGGCTGGATAGATTCCTCGAGTCCGGCAGCATCGAGAAGGTTCTCTTCGTCCCGGATGCGCACACTGCGCTGGAATCACTGAGCTTTACCGCCAATTATCTGCTGCTCACCGTATTACGTGATGTGGCTTCGCAAGTGCGCATCATTGATCTCGCAGATCATTTCAGCCAGTCGGACATGCCGCTGAAGGATCCAATGCTCAGCGTCTCGGTGGGAGCCGTTGATGATGAGGACCCGGAGCATGGCGATGACTATTGGATGACCATCACCGGATTCGTGACCCCTACTACCTTGTTGCGCGGCACAGTTGGTTCGGCAGCAAAGGTCGTGAAGAAATCGCCGGATCGCTTTGATGCCGGTGGTTTTGAAGTCACCCAGCATTTTGCGTCCTCTGCGGACGGCACCAGGGTTCCATATTTCCAGGTCGCGGCATCCGACCTGGTCCACGATGGGAAGAACCCGGTGCTAATGGACGGCTACGGCGGTTTCCAGCACAGCATGACCCCTGGCTACGCAGCCGCCATGGGCATCGGTTGGTTATCGCGGCGTACCGTTGAGGGCCGCAAACCGGTATACGTCATGGCCAACATTCGCGGTGGTGGCGAGTACGGGCCAGATTGGCATCGTGCTGCCCTGCGTGAAAAGCGCCATCGTGCCTACGAGGATTTCGCAGCCATCGCCCAGGACCTGGTGGCTCGCCGGGTGACGTCCCGCGCGCATTTGGCTGCGACAGGGCGCTCTAACGGCGGGTTGCTCATGGGCAATATGATCTCTGGCTACCCGCACTTGTTCGGAGCAATTTCCTGCGGCGTCCCGCTATTGGACATGCAGCGCTACACGCAGCTAGCTGCCGGCCATTCCTGGATTGCCGAATACGGCGACCCGCAGGTTCCCGGGGACTGGGACTTCCTGCGGACTTTCTCCCCCGTGCATCGACTCACCGACCAGCCTCATCCAGCCAATGACTATCCGGCCTCGTTGATTTGGACCACGACTTCTGATGACCGTGTCGGCCCTTCGCAGGCGCGCATCATGGCAGCCAAAATGATGGATCTGGGCATTGCCAATGTGCGGTACCACGAGCCACAGGACGGTGGCCATGCCGGTTCAACGGATAACGAGTCAACCGCCAAAATGCTGGCCACCAGCTACGAATTCCTGTGGCGACAGGTGCGTTAGCTCTCTCGTTTTGGAACACGCGCCCATCTTCGGGTAGGCTAGATTCTGCTGGAAACAGCGGATGGACACGTGCCAGAGCGGCCGAATGGACTTCACTGCTAATGAAGGGTCGGGCTAAAACTCGACCGGGGGTTCAAATCCCCCCGTGTCCGCCAAGAACCCCCTACTCAGGTAGGGGGTTTTTCGTTCATATGGCACTTTTCGACGAGAACGTTCCGAATACGGAGAATCCCCCGGCTT
>NZ_JBLVOC010000013.1:40039-47113 GCF_053543575.1 Glutamicibacter sp. AGC84 | reverse complement strand
GGTGATTCCCAAAACTCCAGGACAGCAGTTTCTCCGCTACTGGTCGTCGCGCTTCACGAAGGTCCGCAGCATGTTCTGCACGATATCCTCTGGCAACGAGGTGTGGCGAACAATGATTTCCGACATCCGGTCCAGATCGGTATCGGCGATTGCGTCGAAGAGCGCTTCGCGGTCAGCTTCTGGAAGTTCGGCAGCATCGAAATGCACTGGACCATCCGGGCCCTGGCCTTCAAAGCGGAAGTCTGCAATATTGCCGTTGGCGCTCGCGCCAGACATGGGAGACGTCGCGATCATGCGTTCCAGGTCTTCGACCGGCAGATCCGTATAGCCGTGCAGGATCTTTGCCGCTTCTTCAAAATTGGAATCCCGCAACATGGAGAATAGCTGGTCGTATTCATTTGCCGGCAGTTGTTCGCTGGAAAATTCGCGGTTCTCGCCATCAAGTTCGAACGCCATCTTGAAGTGCGTAGCACTTGGTTCCTGAAGGGAACTGAACTGTTCGCTCCATTCCTGGGGTACAACCCAAGTGTCATCGGCAGGTGCTGGTGTGGCATCCTCTGCGGCAGTAGCGGCCGCTTCACGATCTTCGCGCTCAACTTGAGCTTCGAGTTTGTCGCTCAAAGCCTTGATCTCGGCATCATCATTCGGCAATTCCTTGGCGGGGGCTGTCTGCGGGTACTTGTCGAGGCTGCGTACTGCAATCACGCAATCCTTGACCGAGTCGCCAGTAGCAGCGCGGAAATCCTTGACCGCGCCCATGACGTCGCCCTTGGCCAGATTGCGGTACACCGAATTGCGTGAAGCATCATCCAGCCTCGCGTTTGCCGCCTGCGCTGCTTCACGGGAAATCGCCTGCGCGATTTGCGCAGTGTTCTTCTTGCGTAGCGCTTGCAGACCGAAGTAGCCCAGGGCAATCACTGCGATGAGGACAACGAGCCAGATGAGAAATTCCATACTTCCAGACTACTTTGTTTAACTGTGCGATTACCCGGCTACGCCCAAAGTGAAAGGCATGACACCCGGTGCGCCCGCGATGCGCAGGGCCCGCCCAGCCATCGCCATGGACCACCGGGAATCAACCAGATCATCAACTAGCAGCACCGGCCCTGGAGCGTCGGCAATGAGCTGTTCGAGCTGCGTTGGAAGTTCAAAAGCATCGGCAACTGCAGCCACACGGAAAGCGGAATTCCCGCCCGGGCCATTCTGTGGTCCAGCACCGCGATATTCGAGCTGCCCCAGGTAGCGCAACCGTCCCACCTCAGCTAGGCCCTGAGCAAGGGAGGTGATCAGCTGGGGACGCTTATTCGATGGCATGGCTACAACGCCCACTGGACGTTCCTCCCAATTCCATTCGGCAAGCACCTTGATGCACGCATCGAACATCGCCTTGTCGATAGGGGAATCGGTGGGGTCGGCAAAGAGCTGGCGCAATCGGTTGCCCCATCCCAGGTCGGTCAGGCGAGCCAGCGCCCGGCCCGTGGCCACCTGCTCGTCAATAGCGATTTTGCCCTTGAGCGTGTACCCCAGCCGGTCCAGTCCCGAAGGGTACAGCTTGCGCGGTTCAATAGGAACTCCCACCCGTCCAAGTGCCGCCTGCGCGCTGTCCTTCGAATCGTCAGGAATATGGTCGTCAAACCAAACGCCAGCGCAGTTGTCGCACCGGCCGCAGGGAGCAGACTGCGGATCATCCAAGGCATCGGTCAGAAACTGCATGCGGCATCCGCGAGTGTTCTCGTAACTGACCATGAGGTTTTGTTCATGGATTCGGCTCTGCGCCACTCGCTTATACCGATCGGCATCATAGGTCCATGGCATGTCGGTGCGCATCCAGCCGCCGGCAACACGCTCCACCGCACCATCCACGGCCAGCACCTTCAGCAACAGCTCAAGTGGCGAGCGGCGAAGGTTCACGGCGCTTTCCAGCGCCGGGACACTCATCGCACCGTCGGTCTTGGCCAAGGCTTCGAGCACCTGGGTGGCGCGCACCTGGTCCGGCATGGAGCTGGTGGCGAAGTATTCCCAAATTTCCGAGTCGTCAGGCCCGGGCAGCAGCAGGACATCTGCGTTGATGCTCCCACGCCCGGCACGGCCCACCTGCTGGTAGTAAGCCACGGGCGAGCTGGGGGCACCGATGTGCAAGACGAAACCGAGGTCTGGCTTGTCAAAGCCCATTCCCAAGGCGCTCGTGGCGATCAGCGCTTTCACTTCGTTATTCTTCAACGCTTGTTCAAGGCGTTCGCGTTCTTCCAAATCGGTGCGCCCGGTGTAGGCAGCAACTTCGTGCCCGGCATCCTTGAGCAGGCGAGCAATATCCTCGGCTGCAGAAACCGTCAGGGTGTAGATAATGCCCGAGCCCTTGAAGTCCTCGATGTGGCTGAGCAACCAGGCCAACTGCATGCGCGGCGAAGCCAGACGCAGGACACCTAGGCGCAGCGAGTCGCGAGCCAGGGTGCCGCGCAGCGTGAAGACCTCCTCGGTGCCGCCGGCCAGCTGTTCGGCAACGTCCTGGACTACTCGGCTGTTCGCTGTTGCAGTGGTCGCCAAAACCGGGAGGCCCTGAGGCAATCGGGCGATCAGGTCCCGGATGCGGCGGTAATCCGGGCGGAAATCGTGGCCCCAGTCCGAAATGCAGTGCGCCTCGTCGATGACCAGCAGGCCCAAACGCTGCATCAGCATCGGCAGCTGCTGCTCGCGGAAGGATGGATTGTTCAAACGCTCCGGGGACACCAACAGCACATCGAGCTCATTGCGTTGCAGCTTTTCGAGGATTTCACGCCATTCGAGCACATTGGCCGAATTGATGGCCGCAGCGCGGACTCCAGCACGCTCCGCGGCCGCAACCTGGTCGCGCATCAATGCCAGCAGCGGGGAAACGATCAGTGTTGGCCCGTAGCCCTGTTCTCGCAGCAGCAGGGAAGCGATGAAGTACACGGCGGACTTGCCCCAGCCGGTACGCTGGACGACCAGTGCGCGGCGTCGCTCGGCCACCAGTGCGCTGATCGCTTCATACTGGCCATCATGGAACTGCGCGTCCGGGTTTTGCACCAGTGCGCGCAGTTTCTGCAGTGCCAGCGTTTTCAGATCCACTTGCGTTGAGCCATCCATGCCTCCAGTATTTCAGTTCCTGCCCACGATTTAGCCCGTGGCGTCCGCTAATTGTGGATGAGCTCTCACGAGCTGCGGTGCCGGCAGGGGAAAATAGCTGAAATGTTAGGCATTTCCCATCCGCAATCGCCTAGTTCTCAATGATTTGAATCAGTCAAACCGGTAGGCTGAAAGGCGTGAGTGAAGAAATTGATCTTAATCAGAGCTTTAAGGCCTACGACGTACGCGGCGTAGTCGGCGAGAACCTGGATGCCGAAGCAATTGAAGCCATCGGCGCGGCCTTTGTCGACGTCCTGTCCCTGTCCGGCAAGGAAGTACTGGTTGGCGGTGACATGCGCCCGTCTTCCGCAGAATTCGCCCAAGCCTTCGCTCGTGGCGCCACCTACCGCGGCGCCAACGTGATCATGCTCGGATTGATCTCCACCGATGAGCTGTACTTTGCATCGGGCAAGCTCAATGCCGCCGGTGTTGTCTTCACCGCCAGCCACAATCCCGCCCAGTACAACGGCATTAAGATGTCCAAGTCTGGCGCCCGCCCGATTTCTTCGGCTACCGGTCTGTTCGACATTCGCGACCTGGCCCAGCAGTACCTTGACGAGGGACTGCCGGTCTCCGGTGACGCCCCGCAGGGCAGCATCAGCGAGCGCGATGTGCTGGCCGACTATGCCGCTTACCTGCGAGAATTGGTGGACTTGTCGGGCATTCGTCCGCTGAAGATCGTGGTGGATGCCGGAAACGGCATGGGCGGCATGACTACCCCTGCAGTTCTTGGGGGTACGGTGCTCGCTGAGCTGCCGCTCGAAATTGTTCCGCTGTATTTCGAGCTGGATGGCACTTTCCCCAACCACCCGGCCAATCCGCTGGAACCGGAAAACCTCAAGGACCTGCAATCCGCAGTACTGGAGCACGGGGCCGATCTCGGCCTGGCTTTCGACGGCGATGCCGACCGCTGCTTCGTGATCGACGAGCGCGGGCTGCCGCTGTCCCCTTCGGCTATCACCGCACTGGTCGCGGTGCGCGAAATCGCCCGTGTGCAGGCAGCTGGCGAAGAGTCCCCGGTGATCATCCACAACTTGATCACTTCCAAGGCGGTGCCTGAATTCGTCGCCAAGTCCGGTGGCGTTCCGGTGATGACCCGCGTAGGCCATTCCTTCATCAAGGCTGAAATGGCTTCCCAGGGCGCGGTCTTCGGAGGCGAGCATTCCGCCCACTACTACTTCCGCGACTTCTACAATGCCGATACCGGCATGCTCGCTGCCATGCATGTGCTGGCCGCCTTGGGCGAGCAGGAACTGCCGCTCTCCGAGCTGGGTTCCGAATACGAACCCTACGCTGCCACCGGTGAAATCAATTCAGAGGTCGAGGACAAGGCAGGTGCCACTGCCCGGGTCGTGTCGCATTTCCAAGACCAGCCAGTAGAAGTGATCACCATGGACGGCACGACCATTTCAGCGGCCGATGGCAGCTGGTGGATCAATCTGCGCCCATCGAACACCGAACCATTCCTGCGTTTCAACGGCGAAGGCCGGACCGCAGAAATCATTGAGCCCATCCGCGATGCCGTTCTGGCTATCGTGCGTGAAAAGAACGTCACCAACTAGCAAAGGGAAGACATGAACCTCGAAGAACTGGATGAGGGCGTCAAGGACGCGCTGAACAAGGTCTTGGGCACCGCCCTGGGCGTGGCCCGCGAACAGCTCGAAGAGCAGGGCGTGTTCCTGCCTTTCGCGATCGCGCTGGAGCCGAAGGAAGAGGAAGACGAGCCGGAGCTGCGCTTGATCGCTGTTCCGCCAACGGATGATCCTGAGGATCCGGAAGCCGACATCGACACCGAAGCCATGGTTGCGGACCTGATGCAGGTGCTGAACCAGCAGGGCACCCACTTCCAGGCGATCGCCGTCGCCTCGGATGTGCTGCTCCAGGAAAACGACCAGGATGCCATCCACATTGTGGCCGAGCACCGTGTCGGTGCGGCGTTGGCCATCGTGCAGCCGTACACCATGCCTGCAGAGCCAGGCGGCGAATGGATCTTCGACGAGCCAGCGGCAGAGTCGGCGGAAGCCATCTGGGCCAACGCGCTCTAGACCGCGGTTGGTGATTCCGGGGTCGGCATAGTCACTATGCTGACCCCGGAATGCTTTTCCCACGTAAAGTAGGAATCATGAAACTCAGTGCCTTCACCGACGTATGCTTGCGAACCGTCATGGTCCTTGCAACGCCCGGCACCGGGCAACTGACCAGCCGCCAGATCGCCGAGTCCGTGGGCGTTCCCTACAACCACGTGGCCAAAGCCGTTCTGGAACTGCGCACGCTGGGAATCCTGCAGGTCACCCGCGGCCGCAATGGCGGCGCGCAGCTGAGCGATGGAGCACTGGATTTTTCCCTCGGCTCACTGCTGCGCAAGTTGGACAAGCGCACCGATATTGTGGATTGCTCCGATCATGACGCGCAATCCAACTGCCCGCTTTCGGGCAACTGCCGCTTGCGGGCAGTCTTCCGGCAGGCCCGCGAAGCTTTCTATGCTTCCCTGGACCCGCTGACCATCCAGGACATCTGCCCGGCATCATCCGCGATGCCCTTCACGGCGCTCCCCTTCCCTACGGTGCGCGCCCTTTCCTGATTCCCCTGCGGCTCCCCGGGGGTCGCATCGCCGATTTCTGTTACGAATACCGGCCGGTGGATTTGCAATCCTTTTCTACTAGGCGTAGAAATAAATCATAAATCTTGTATCTGTAATACAAGTTATCGCCTACTCCAAGGAGACCCGATGCTGTCCACGAAGTCCTTCCCGGTCGTTGAAGCCACGTTGCCAATCATCGCAGAGCGCATTTCCAGCATTACCCCGAACTTCTACAACCGCCTGTTCACCGCTCACCCGGAACTGCTCGACGGAATCTTCTCACGTTCGAATCAGAAGAACGGCACCCAGCAGCAGGCCTTGGCGGGATCCATCGCAGTCTTCGCAACCTACTTGGTCAAGCACCCGGGCACCACTCCGGAAACCATGCTCGCGCGCGTAGCCCACAAGCACGCTTCCCTCGGTGTCGCCGAGGAGCAGTACCCCATCGTCTACGAGCACCTCTTCGACGCCATCGCCGAAGATCTGGGCGAGGCGCTGACTCCGCAGATCGCCGAGGCCTGGACCGAGGTCTACTGGCTGATGGCCCACGCGCTGGTCAAGATCGAGAAAGGCCTGTACGCGCAGCAGGCCAACGCCGAGATCTACACCCCATGGAAGCTTGTCGAGCGCATCGAAACCGGCGTTGATTCGGTCTGCTTCAGCTTCGAGCCAGCTGACCGGACCCCAGCCACCGTCGCCAAGCCGGGCCAATTCGTTTCGGTCCGCATGCCGATGGCCGACGGCCTGCGCCAGGTTCGCCAGTACACCTTGAGCGGCGACATCGAGCGAACCGACCGCCGCACCGTCACGGTCAAACTGGATGTGAACGGCGAATTTTCCCCGGTGATCCACCATGGCCTGAAACTCGGCGACGTGGTGGAGCTATCGAATCCGTATGGCGACCTGGTCATCGATGACGATGGCTCGCCGCTGGTGATCGCCACCGCCGGAATCGGCTGCACCCCGAGTGCGGCCGCGTTGCAGACCCTGGCCGCACGCGGCTCCACCCGCAAGGTCACCGTGCTGCACGCAGACCAGACGGCCACCGCCTGGCCATTGCGCGAGCAGATGCTCGAATCCATCGGCAAGCTGCCAGAAGCCACCATCAGCACCTGGTTCGAACGCGGGGAATTGCCGGAGGGGCTGAACGCCACGTCCGGCTACATGGATCTCGCCGGCGCACTGACTGGCAATGCCCAGGTCTACTTGTGCGGCCCGCTGCCATTCATGCATGCAATGCGCAACCAGGCGCTGGAAGCCGGCATCCCGGCCGAGCGTATCCACTATGAAGTCTTCGGCCCGGATGTATGGCTCGCCGCCTAGCTCCCTGGTGACAGAGCCGTGGGGCA
>NZ_JBLVOC010000013.1:19373-40019 GCF_053543575.1 Glutamicibacter sp. AGC84 | reverse complement strand
GATCCATGGGGAATCCGCCTGCAGCACTTTTTTGCCTTTATTTTCCGGTATCCGCGGGAGAATCCGGCTTGCCACCCTGTTTCGGTGCCTTCTTCTTCAAATCGAACTTTTTCGGGTCCAGCTTTCGAGGATCGATTTTCCCGGCGAACCTGCCAGGCTTCTTCTGCCCGGCTTCTTGAGCTGGCGGCGCGGGCTCCCCGGCTTCCAGGTCCTGATTCGCCGGCGCTTCAGCGGCTTGTTCCACCGGTGTTGCTTTCGCGCCGGGTGCCGGCTTCGCAGCCTGCGGATCAACCAGGATCTGGTGCAGGCCCGCATCGGAAATCCACTTGCGCAGCACCGAGTTGAACAGGATCGGGTTCTCGATATTCCATTGGTGGTGCATGCCCGGAACCACGCGCGTGATCACCTGCGGGAGCCTTGCGCGCAGCGCGTCAAAGGATTTCTGAACAACTTTCGGCTCTTTGGCTCCAGCGAGGGCCAGTACCGGGCCCCGGTAGGAGCCGAGCTTCTGCGGCAATCCCCCCGGGTCCATCTCGTCCATGATGGCCCGCATGTTCTCGGCTTTGAGCTTCACGCCGTGCTCGGTGAACAGCTCGCGCTCATCATCCACCATTCCGTAGGCACCAGCCTGGAAACGCCAGAACCACTCGCTGCCAATGAGCTTGAGCTGCATCCGCTGGAAAGCCCGGGCCGCCTGGCCCACACCGGTCACCGGAGTGCCGGTAATCAGCACGGAGTCAACGAGCTCCGGATGCCGGGCGGCCACGTGCAAAGCAATCACTCCGCCCAGGGAAATGCCAACCAGGTGCACGCCGCCTTCGGAAACCTCGTCGGCGATCAAGGCTGCGACATCATCGGCGGCGGATTCCAGGCCATCCCAGGTCTCCTCGAACCGGGCGCCAAAGGCCGGCAGGTGCAGCGTCAGGATGTTGCAGTCGCCAAAGGCCAGAACCTGCGGGTCCCAGCTCCAGTTGCCGACGTTTCCGCCGTGGAGGAAGACCAGGGTCTTCATCGACCGTTGCCCATCGTGATGCCGCCCGGGATGCACTTCCGGATAATCGGTGGCATCGCGCCCGGCACCGCTTGCAGGGGTCTTGTTCTGGTCTTTGGCTGCAGTCATGGCAAGTACTCCAATACCGCGTCGAGCCATTCCAGCTCCGCGGCTTGTTGTCGGATTGCATGGTCAAGTGTGGCAGCCATCAGGAAGCTGCGACGGTCCGCAGCGGCTCGCATGTCAATGCCTTCGCGCTGGGAGAGGTAGTCATCGAGGATGAACTGCGTGGCTTGGCGGCGTTCCTCCAGCAAGTTCTGGATATCATCGCGTTCGAGTTCGGCGGCGAAGAACACCTGCCCCATGAAGGGATCACGCTCGGGAGACTGCACCGCACCAGCAGAAAGCCACTGGGCCAGTGCCGCACGTCCCGTTTCCGTGATGTGGTGCTCCTGGCGGTCAGGGTAATTCGACTGCGCGACGGTGCGCACGGTGGCATACCCCTTGTCCACCAGCTGCGCCAAAGTGCGATAGATCTGCGCCTTGTCTGCGTTCCAGAAGTGGTTAATAGAGGAGTCAAAGTGCTTCTTGAGCTCGTAGCCAGTCATGGGCGACAAGCACAGCAGCCCGAGAATCAATCGTGCCAAAACCATAGAGCAATCTTTTCATAAATAGTTGATTTTGCACCCACTTTGCCCCGGCGTGTGGAAACTGTACCCGGATTGTGACAATTCCTCCGTGGCGCACGAGAAAGCCCCGGTGACTGGAATTCCAGTCACCGGGGCGTTTCCATGTGCGGATCTGCTGGAGATCCTAGTCAACTACGCGTTCAGGCGATCCTTCAAGCCGTCGAGCTCTGCACGCAGCGAAGCCGGCAGCGCATCGCCGAACTTGGCGTACCACTCTTCGATGGCCTCGACTTCGGTAGCCCATTCATCCTTGTTGACAGCTACTGCCGCTTCAACGTCGGCTGGGGTGAACCCTTCAAGGCCAGCCAAATCCAGCGACTCGCCGGTCGGGACGTTTCCGATGATGGTTTCCCGGGCGTCCGCGGTGCCTTCGATACGCTCGACAGCCCACTTGAGCACACGCGAATTGTCGCCGAACCCTGGCCACGCGAAGCCACCGTCAGCCGTGCGGCGGAACCAGTTCACCAAGAAGATCTTCGGCATCTGCTCTGGGTTGAGCTTGTTCGAGATCTTGTCCCAGTGGTTCAGGTAGTCACCTGCGTTGTAGCCGATGAATGGCAGCATCGCCATCGGGTCACGGCGAATCACTCCGGTCGCACCTGCAGCGGCTGCGGTGGTCTCGGAGGAAAGGGTCGAACCCATGAAGATGCCGTTGGTCCAGCTGCGGGCTTCGGTCACCAGCGGAATGGTGGTCTTGCGGCGGCCGCCGAAGAGGATCGCATCGATCTTCACGCCATTAGGCGAGTAGTAATCCTCGGAAAGCATGTCGACCTGGTCGATCGGGGTGCAGAAGCGCGAGTTAGGGTGCGCTGCCGAACGACCGGATTCAGGAGTCCAGTCGTTGCCCAACCAGTCGGTCAGGTGCGCAGGAGCCTCGTCGGTCATGCCCTCCCACCAAACGCCGCCTTCATCGGTCAGCGCAACATTGGTGAAGATGTTGTTGCCCTTGGAGATGGCGCGCATCGCGTTCGGGTTGGTGGACCAGCCGGTGCCTGGCGCCACGCCGAACAGGCCGTATTCGGGGTTAACGCCGCGCAGCTCGCCGTCCTTGCCGATGCGCATCCAGTTGATGTCATCGCCCAGGGTCTCAGTCTTCCAGCCTTCAATGGTTGGATCCAGCAGCGCCAAGTTGGTCTTGCCGCAGGCCGACGGGAATGCCGCGGCAATATGGTACGACTTGTTCTGCGGGCTGGTCAGCTTCAGGATGAGCATGTGCTCTGCGAGCCAGCCTTCATCGCGGGCCATCGCCGAGGCGATGCGCAGCGAGTAGCACTTCTTGCCCAGCAGCGCGTTGCCGCCGTAGCCCGAACCGTAGGACATGATGGCACGCTCTTCGGGGAAGTGCACGATCCACTTGTCTTCGTTGCATGGCCAGGCAACATCTTCCTGGCCCGGCTCCAGTGGTGCACCTACCGAGTGCAGCGCTGGAACGAAGAATGCATCCTCGGCTTCCATCTTGCGCAGTACTTCATTGCCGATCTTGGCCATGATGCGCATCGAGGCAACGACGTAGGCGGAATCGGTGATTTCCACGCCGTAGGCAGGCACTTCCGCGTTCAGCGGGCCCATGACGAATGGGATGACGTACATGGTGCGTCCGCGCATCGAGCCATCGAACAGGCCGCTGAGCATGGACTTCATCTTGGTTGGGTCTTCCCAATTATTGGTGAAGCCTGCATCTTCTTCCTTTTCGGAGCAGATGAAGGTGCGCTCTTCGACTCGGGCCACATCCTTGGGGTCCGAGAAACCAGCGTAGGAGTTAGGGAAGTTCGGATCGGTCAGCTTGACCAAGGTGCCGGCTTCAACCAGCTCGGCAGTCAGGCGATCATTTTCTTCAGCTGACCCATCAACCCAATAAACACGATCCGGCTTCGTCAGTGCGGCAACTTCCTCAACCCAGGTTGCCAACTTCTCGTGCGAAGTAGGTGCTGCGCTGATAACGTTCTGATCCGAGCTCGTGCTCATTATCCATTCCCTCCATTGGGCTGAACTTGCAATAAATCAAGGCTATTAGGTGCTCAACTCCAGCGCCGTGTGATCGAAACCTCATGAAAGTGAAACCCGGAGGACCAGAAGGAAAAAATTCCCGAAATTCCGGGGGTTGGTCTAAACGAATTGACTCGATTATGTGACGAAGGTCACGTAGACCGGTACCCTTTCAACGTCTTCACATAACCTTATGTTCATCTGGACCCACTAGCTTTGCCCGTCGATTTGTACAGCGCGAAATCGACCTGTATAGTTATTCGAGGTTCGTGAGAACGAGCCACACAAAAGAATATGCGCCCATAGCTCAGCTGGATAGAGCGTCTGTCTACGGAACAGAAGGTCAGGGGTTCGAATCCCTTTGGGCGCACCAACTGAAAAATTCCCACTCGCTCGAGTGGGAATTTTTTGTTTCCCCCCAAAGGATTGCCCGATGACGCAGCTTGCTCTAGGCGGCCAGCTCAGCCTGCGCCTGCTGGAAGTCGCCGACGCAAAGCAAGTCGCCGAGTCCTACCAGCGCAATCGACAGCACCTGGAGCCCTGGGAGCCGGCTCGCCCCGCAGAATTCTTCACCGAGACGCGGCAAGCGGCACACCTCGCAGCCGCCTCAGAAGCTCGCCGAAGCGGATTGGCCTTTCCCTTCGGGCTCTTCGAACGGGATGCGCTCATCGGACGCTTTAATATCAGCGGAGTGGCCCGTGGCTCATTCCAAAGCGCCAGCCTGGGCTACTGGATCGATCATGAATACACCGGGCGGGGCTTGGCTTCCCGAGCCGTGGCCACCTTGCGCACGGTGGCGCTCAACGATCTGGGCTTGCACCGGCTGGAAGCCAGCACGCTCCCCCACAATTACGGCTCGCAGCGCGTTCTTGAAAAGAACGGCTTCGTCCGAATTGGCATGGCACCCAACTATTTGGAGATCGAAGGACGCTGGCAGGACCACAATCTCTACCAAGCGATCTTGCACGATCAATCGGCTTCCAATCCCAGTGATTCCGTAGTCGACTAGTTATTTTGTGAATCACGGCACTTTTTGCTGTTTTGGTTCTTGCTCCCCGGAAATCTCGTGTAAAGTTATTCAAGTCGTCAAGACGGCTAATAAATGAATATGCGCCCATAGCTCAGCTGGATAGAGCGTCTGTCTACGGAACAGAAGGTCAGGGGTTCGAATCCCTTTGGGCGCACCAATGAAAATTCCCACTCGATCGAGTGGGAATTTTTTTGTTAAATCCCGGCGGGGAACGGCAACAGTGCCGCAACAAACTAGTGCGAAGCGCGCAACACCAATTTCGTGTCCATGATGCTCCACTCGGGTACCTGTTCTCCGTTGATGCGTTTGATCAACAGTTCCGCCATGATTTCGCCCTGGCGCTCCGGGTTCTGCGCAATGGTCGTCAACGGCGGTGTCGAGCTTCGCGCGAAAGAGTCATCATCAACGGACGTTACCGAAATGTCCTCCGGCACTTTCACACCGGCTTCCCCTAGGGCCTGCAAAGCTCCGAAGCCCATCTGGGCACTGGCGGCAAACAGGCCGTCTACCGCAACATCCGCGTCCAGCAGCTGCTGCATGATGCGCCGTCCGCTAGCCGGGGTGAAGTCGCCGATCTCAATAGCCGCAGGCTCCAGGCCCGCGCGTTCAACTGCCTGCTTGAATCCCACCAAACGGTCCAGTCCCGCGCCCATGTCCTGTGGCCCGGCAATAATTGCCAGCTTGGTGCGCCCTTGGCCAATGATGACCTCAGTCGCTTGCCTGGCGGCGGCGATGTTGTCGATATCGACAACATAGATGTCCTTTTGATCGGTGCTCATGGTGCGTCCGCCATAAACCATGGGCAACACAGTTCCGAGATCCGCGTAGGAACGGTCATCCGCGTGGTGCGAAAGCACCAGCGCGCCATCCACATTGCTGCCTTGCAGGTAACGGGTGGTTTTCACCGGATCCGCTTCGGTGGACAGCAGCAAGGTGAGCATGAATTCGGTATCGGCCAGGTACTGGGCAGCGCCCTGGACAACCTTGGCGAAGTACGGGTCTGCGAAGAACTTCGCGGTGTTCTCGGGAACCACCAAGGCGATGGAATTGGTCCGGCCCTGCGCCAGGGAACGGGCGGCACGGTTAGGCACGTAGTTCAATTCGCGGATCGCCAATTCAACAGCCTTGCGAGCCCCTGGCTTCACCCGATCCGAGCCATTCACTACACGGGAGACCGTGGCCCGTGAGACACCTGCGCGTTCTGCCACCAACTCGAGGGTCGGTTTCGGGCTCCGCGCTTCGTGCATGATCATGATCTTTATCCAGGTGCCTTGCAGTAGTCCGTCGGTGAAACACGATGATGGTCCGCAGCACCATCGGCAGGCTGCGGACCATCATGCTCAGGTGTTATGCCATTGTACGGTTTGCGGCAATCAACCCTGCGTAGGCCTTGCCACTATTCTTAATCGTTCGCACCTGGGTCTGGTAATCGACGTGGATAATGCCAAAGCGCTTCGCGTAGCCCCACGCCCATTCGAAATTGTCCAGCAAAGACCAGACAAAGTATCCGCGGACATCCACACCGTCTTCTATCGCGCGGGCCACAGCATCAAGGTGGTTGAGGATGTATTCCTCGCGTTCGGGATCTTCAACGGTTCCGGCCTCCGTCACCGTATCGGTGTAGGAAGCGCCGTTCTCCGTGATGTACAGCGACGGAAGGTTAGCGTAGTCCCGGTTCAACCGGTTCAACAGCACGCGCAGCCCTTCAGGATTCACTTCCCAGCCCATGGCCGTGCGCGGCAGGTCGCGTGCCGGGAAGGTCACATACTCGCTGCCGACAAAAGGCGAAGACTTCGGCGAATCGGTAGGCACCATGGGCTGCGGCTGGCCGGCGGGCAGCGGATGGCCTGAAACGTTGTCATCGTGGTAATGGTTCACGCCCAAGAAGTCGATTGGCTGCGAGATGATCTCCAGGTCCCCTGCTTCAATGACTTCAGCCAGCCCCAAACCCCGGACGTCTTCAAGCAGGTCTTCGGGGTAGGAACCGCGCAGGACAGGGTCCAGGTACATGCGGTTCCACAATGCGTCGACGCGGCGCGCTGCTTCCAGATCCACCGGATCGCCGGGATTATTCGGGACCGCATTGGTCAGGTTCAGCGTGATGCCGATATGCTCCGCGCCCAGTTCGCGCAGCCGGGCGGTGGCCAACCCGTGGGCCAGATGCTGGTGGTGCACCGCTGCCAGCGCCGCTTCCGGTTCCTGGCGTCCCGGGGCATGCTCGCCGGCGGCGTAGCCAATCAGCGAAGAGCACAGCGGTTCGTTGAACGTCGTCCAGTGCTTCACGCGGTCGCCGAGCTTTTCATGCACAGCCTCCGCGTATTCGAGGAATTTGTAGGAGGTCTCGCGGTTGGTCCAGCCACCGCGCTCTTCCAATGCCTGCGGCAGATCCCAGTGGTAGAGCGTCAGCCACGGCAGGATGCCATTCTCCAGCAGCTCGTCGACCAGCCGGGAGTAGAAATCCAGGCCTTCCGGGTTCACGGTGCGGCCCCCGGGGACCACGCGAGCCCAGCTGGTGGAGAACCGGTAGGAGTCCAGGCCCAGTTCGCGCATGAGCTGCACGTCTTCGCGGTAGCGGTGGTAGTGGTCCACTGCGACCTCGAGGTTCTCACCTCCTGCGATGGCCCCTTGTTTGCGGGCGAAGGCGTCCCAGACCGAATCTTCCTTGCCGTAGGAATGGCCAGCGCCTTCAATCTGGGCTGCTGCCGTAGCCGAGCCCCATAAGAATTCCTTAGGCCACGCGAATTTTTGGGATAGGTGGTTCATCATTAGCCCTTTACAGCTCCTGCCATAATTCCGGATACAAGTTGTTTGCCTGCAAGTATGAAGAGCACCAGCAGCGGGATCGTGGCCAGCAGGGCCCCGGTCATCACGATGGTGTAGTCAACGTATCGGGCAGACTGCAGTTGGCTCAACGCCACCTGCAAGGTTGGGTTCTGCGGTGCCACCAGCATGGGCCACAGGTAGTCGGTCCAGGCGGTCATGAAGGTGAACAGCGACAGGATCGCCATTGCCGGGCGAGCCGCTGGAACCCCGACATGCCAGAAGGTGCCGATCATGGAGGCGCCATCCACGCGGGCGGCCTCAATCAGTTCATCGGGGATGTTCTCCACCAGGTACTGGCGCATGAAGAATACGCCGAAGGCAGTGACCAGGGTCGGGATGATGATGGCTCCCAGCGAGCCGGTCCAGCCGAATTGCTTCATCATCATGAACATCGGGATGATGCCCAGCTGGGTGGGCACGGCCAAGGTCGCGATCACGAAGACCAGCAGCCCCTGGCGTCCGCGGAAGCGCAATTTGGCGAACGCGTAGCCTGCCAGGGTGGAGAAGGAAACCACCGAGAAGGTGATCACCGAGGAGACGATGATGCTGTTGCCCAGGGCCGCCCAGAAATCGACGGAGTCCAGGACCTCGGCGACATTGGTCCAGAACTGGCCGCCTGGCAGCAGCGGCGGGTACGCCGAGGCGAACACCGCACCGGTGGAGGAACCGATGACGAACGAGTACCACAGCGGGTAGGTGCTGCCGATGAGGAAGGCCAGCAGGATTCCGTAGGTGAGGAAGCCAGGACGGCGGTCCATGGAGAAGTTCTTGCCGCGGCGCTGGGGCGCACGGACCTGGCGCGCGGGGCGTTCCACTGTTGCATTACTCATTTGCTGCACTTCCGCTCTGCGTTCCGTTGGCCGGCTTTGCTGCTTTGGCTTCGGCTCGGGCAGCTGCCCGACGTGCCGCTCGGGTTCTGCCAGTGCTGCCGGCGCCCTTCTTGTCGGCCGAAGAAGCGATGGATCCGGAGATCAGGAAATTGATCACGCCGATCACGATGATGATCAGGAAGAGGATCCAGGCCACGGCCGAGGCGCGTCCGAAGTCCCCGCGATTGAAGGCCAGGTCCCAGAGGTAGAGCACCGTTGTCTGGTACTGGCGGTCCGGGCCGCCGGGAACCGAGCTGCTGGGGTTGAACAGCTTGGGTTCGGTGAAGATCTGCAGGCCGCCGATGGTGGCAGTGATGATCACGAAGATCATCGTGGGGCGGATGCTGGGCAAGGTAATCGAGAAGAAGCGGCGGATCACACCGGCGCCGTCGATGGCCGCCGATTCATGCAGTTCGCGTGGCACTGCCTGCATGGCTGCCAGCAGGATCAGCGCGTTGTAGCCGGTCCAGCGCCAGTTCACCATGGTCGCAATAGCCATATGCGACGGGAAGACCTCGGTCTTCCACGCGATCGGGTCGATATTCACGGCGGCCAGCAGGTTGTTCAGCACGCCATACTGCTCGTCGAATGCCGAGGAGAAAATCAGTGTGACGGCCACCGGCGTGACCACGTAGGGAACCAGCACGCTCATGCGCCAGAAGGTCTTGGCGCGGATGTTCTGGTCCAGCATGGCCGCGATGAACGTCGCGATCACCAATTGCGGGATGGCCGAAAGCAGGAAGATGCTGAAGGTGTTGAACAGGGAATTCCAGAACAGCGGAGAGGTCAGTTCGGCTTTGTAGTTTTCCAGGCCGATCCAGGCTCCTGCTCCGCCGAGCAGATCCCAGTCATTGATCGAGACGACGAACGTGTAGATCAGGGGGAACAGGCCCACCAGGCCGAAGAGAATGAAGAAAGGCGAGATGTAGAGGTATGGGGAGTACTTGAAATCCCACCGCCCGCGAAGGTGCCGGCGGCGCGTCTTGCGCTCGTCCCTGGTCTCGGCCGGCTTAGCCCCGGCCGGAGCATTGTTCCCCTTGTTCCAACGCTGTGGCTGCGGACTGGGCGCGCTGGCGTCCCGGTCTTGTTCCGGGGCATCGTGTGTTGTGGTGCTCATCAGTGGCATCTTTCCTGCTGCAGTAGCTGTCCAGGCATGGGCCGCAACCTCGTTGCGTGCCGCGGCCCCTGCCTGGATTCGAAGCGGGCTACGGGATTACTTGATTTCCAGTTCCTGCAGGGTGGAGAGGGCCTTGTTCCAGGCGGTCTCGCTGTCGCTGCCAGCATCGATCGCCTTGATAGCCGGGCCGAAGACCTGCTCCTGGATCACCGAATCCTGCGGGCCCTTGTACTGGGCCTGGACGCCGTTGGCGCGGTTGCCCAGGATTTCGCCCACCCGTGCGTTATTGAAGAATTCGCTCATCTCATTCGCGCCGGTCACTGCCTCGGACTTCTGCGCTTCCAGGTTCGAAGGGAACGTGCCGGCTTCCTCGAATGAGGTCGCCTGCGACGATGCGCTGGTCAGGTACTGGGCGAGCTTCGCAGCCTCGGCCGGGTGCTCGGAGGTGGTCGGCACGGTCAGGAACGAGCCGCCCCAGTTGGCCGCGCCGCCCGGGAAGACATCTGCGAAGTCCCAGCCTGCGCTGGAGTCTCCGCCGGCACCCTCAACCTGGCCCTTGACCGTGCCAAGCATCCAGCCCGGGCAAGGCATGACGGCGAAGGAACCATCAACGAAGGCCTGGCCCTTGCCCCAGTCCCACTGGGTCTGGTTGGCCGACAGCCCCTTGGACGCAGCATCGGAGAGCAGGTCCCAGCGCTCGCGCAGTTCGGCGTTGCCCTCGATATTCAGTGATCCGTCAGCCTTGTAGTAGCCCTCGTCGAGCTGATTGACCATGGAATTCCAGACGAAACCGGACTGGTCGTAGAAGGCCTTGTCGGTCTTCTTCACATACTCGTTGCCTGCCTTGAAGAAGTCTTCCCAGGTTGCGTCGTCGCCACCGAGCAACTCGGCAACTTCTTCGCGCTCGCTGGGCATGCCAGCGTCCTTGAACAGCTTGGCATTGAAGCAGATGCCCATCGGCCCAATGTCCGTACCGTAGCCAATGACGCGGCCTTCTGGGTCGGTGGCCTGCTTGACCTTCCAGTCAACCCAATCCCCCGCTACCTCATTGGCACCGAACTCGCGCAGATCGGTGAAGGAATCTGCAACCGACATCACCTGGCCCAGCCAGCCTTCTTCCACTGCTTGGACATCTGGCAGGCCGGCACCCGCAGCCTGCTTGGTCTTCCAGTCGGTCAACGCGTTGCCACCGGTGTCGATGTTGGTGGCTTCGATGGTGATTCCAGGGTTTTCCTTCTGGTACTTCTCGTACAGCGGGTCCAGTCCCTGGGTGCCGAAGGTCGTCACGGTCAGCGTGACCGGGTTATCAGCCGAGGCCGGCTGGGCATCCTTGCTTGCGTCGGCTGCGCAGCCGGTTGCTACCAGAGCGATGCTTCCGGCAACGGCCGCGGCCAGTGCCAGTGGGGATTTGCGTGAGGGTTTCACGGTGACTCCATTTCGGATATGAATCGTGCGAGCGGGCGAGCGCCAACAAGTTTGAGAGCGCTCTCAAAATACGGCAAAAAAGAAAATTCCTGCGATTTCCTGGATGCCTGAAACGATGAAAGCGACTCTGCCAAACATTTTGTGAGCGCTCTCACAAATCTTCTCCAACAATTCTCCACGATGGAAGTTTTCTGTCAAGCCTTTTCCCCCAACGAATTCTCCACCCCGCAGCCAGCGCCCCTTTGGATTCCCCAAAGCGGGTTAAAAGAAGGTGGCCAGGCGTTCTTCAGGGAAGAAGAGCGCCCGGCCACCGCGCAAGCGGGAAAAGTCAGTTTTTCTTATCCAGCTGCAGTCCTACGAGCACCGGGTCATGATCCGAGGAACGGTACTGGTCAGCCGCGAACAGGTTAGTGATGTTGTTGTTGTAGCGGCTGTATTCGTAGCCCACGGATTCAAGGGCGTTGATGTTCCAGATGTCTTCTCCAGTCACCTTGCCCGCCAGCTTCTCCGAGGCGAAGATGTGGTCCAGCGAGCCTACCAAGCCGTCGTAGAGGTAGCTCTGGGAACCGGCTGCGGCGCCCAGGTCCACGTACCCGGCTTCAACCAGAACCTGCATCGGATCTTCAGCCGAATAGGAGTTGAAGTCCCCAGCCAGCAGCACCTGGTCGGTATTACGCGATTTCGTCAGCTCGTCCGCGAAGCCAACCAGCGCTTCCGCTTGGCCGACACGGGCTTCGTTCCAAGCGCCCTGGCCATCGCCGCTGTCGGCATTGCCCGATCCATCAGCAGGATCCGAGCCCTTGGACTTGAAGTGGTTGGCAACGACCAGGAAGCGGGTGTTCTGGTTTCCGCCGACACGCTGGAAGGCCTGGGCCAGTGGATCCCGGGCGTTCACGAATGCTGGATCGTCGAGGATGACCGACTCGTCGATGGGCTTCACGGCCTTGTCGCGGTAGATGATCGCGGTGCGGATAACATCTTCGTCAGCGGGCACAACCGATGGGGTCGGGACATAGCTCCAAACCTTCTGGCCAGCTTCCTGGTTCAGTTCGTTGACCAAGTGAGCCAGGGCGGCATCGCGGTTCTGGCCGAAGCGTGCCGAGTTCTCGATTTCTTCCAGGACAACCACGTCTGCGGTGAACTTGCCCAGTGCGGCAACGATCTTGGACTGCTGGCGCTCAAAGCTTTCAGCGGTCGCCGCGCCGCGCGCATCGCAACCACCGCGGACATTGATCGGATTGCCCTCGCGGTCGGTGTAGTACGAGCACCCATCGAGCATGTCGCCGGTAGTGGTGAAGTAGTTCAGCACGTTGAAGCTGCCAACGCTGACATTGCCGCCCACCTCTTGCGGAGCGTCGTTGTCGACCTGCTCGAAGTTCACGGCGATATCGGCATCATCGGCGCCGACCACCTGGCCCTGCGGCTGCAAACGCCACATATCGTAGCGGTAGTCCAAGATGACCGGTGCGATGAAGGATGCGTCAGCGCCCACGGTGACGCGCTGCTGCGCGTCGATGTACGGCAGGGCGATCTGCTTGTTCTTGCTGGTGGAGAAGTTCAGCGTGGCCCCGTCATCGACCACGATCGAGCGCTGCTCGTTTTCCGCCGCGAGAGCCTTGGCCTGGGCACTGCCCGGCTTGAAGACATCGGTTGGCTGGCGCAGCAGCCGTTCGCCGGGCAGGATCTCGCTGGTGCCCATGGCCAAGCTCAGCTCGCCGTACTGGTTCAGCGAGTAGTTGTCCGAGACGGTGAACTCGCCCTGCGGTTCGATCAGCATGGATTCGAAGCACTCGCGCTCGGCATCGCTGCTCGGCAGCGAAATGGCCAGCGGCTTGACGCTCTGCGCCGGTTCATCGAGCACCTCGACACTGCCGGCCTTGAGCTGGGTCAAGCCATAGTATTCGGACACTTCGCCAGAAACCTGGACATGGTCGCCGACGCTCACCGAGGAAACCTCATCCGGCGCGTACACGAAGATCGCCGAGCTCGCCTGGCCCGAGGCATCTACGCCGCTGCCAGCACTCTGCAGATAGAAGCCGCGGAATCCGCCGTCGGCATAGGCTCCGGTGACAACACCGCGCACAGTTGCGTCCTGGCCAGCCATGGGTGAGCTGTCGCCGGTCCCCTGGATCTGCTCGATGGGGGTGATTTCGGCAGTATCGGCGTGTGCCGCCGAGAAGCTCGAAACCGCAAGCGCGGTTCCCAGCACCGTGGCAGCGATGCGAGTGGGACGTCTATTGATCATGTTTTTCCCTAGGTAGATATTCAAGCAGCGGCGGCCCTGCCGCGTGCATGGGCCTGGTTCCAAGGTAAGCAAAGCCCGATTAACTGCTCCTGAACTCTGCCCCGCTTTTTCGTGACGTACCTAACAACCATCAAAGGTCATCAAACGCTTTACGTCCAGTAGTGATTAAAGGAATCTTTTCACTAATTGAACTGACCGGTCAGTTCAATTAGTCTATTACTGTGCTTACCGCAGATTCCATTACCGTCAAGGGGCGCCACGACCAGCTCGTGGGGCCCACCTCCGTGCAACTGCAAAGAGGTGAACTGCAGCTGCTGGTATCCGAGCCGCAGATTTCCCGGACCGCGCTGGCCCTTGTACTGAGCGGACGCATGGCACCCAGCTCCGGAACCGTGGTGTGGAACGCAGACCCGAAGCTGCGAACCCTGCGCAAGCACAGCGCTCTGGTCGATTCGCCGGGGATCAATGAACCCGAGTCCCACTTGAAGGTTTGCGATCTTGTCGCAGAAGATCTGGGACTGATCCCGGGACCAAGCTGGCGCAAGCCCGGCGCCAGGAAGTGGATGGCGGAGCATGGATTCGACGATATCGCCAGCTGCTGGAGCGATGCCATCGATCCGGGCCGCCTCTTCGAGCTCCAGCTCCTGCTGGCTGCCGAGAATCCCCGTCTTGAATTGCTCATCGTCGATTCACCGGACCGGCACGATCTGGAAGACGAGCATTGGCTCGAGACCCTGGAGAACTTCGCTTCCTCGCATCGGGAATTCGCGGTCCTGGCTATCGTCAGCCGGCTGCCCCAGTGCTGGCAGCAGCAAGCTGGGCAGGCCGCCGACCCGGAACCCGCAATGCTCCCGCTGCCCGATCCATCCACCGGGTTCATCCAAGACGAACTCGATCTGGGCCTGGATCATCTGGCCATGGCCGAGGGCATCGCGGACAACCACGACTTCTTCCTCCCAGCCGACGAACTTGCTGACGCTGTTCAGTGCGAAGCAAAGGAATAGCCCATGACAACTTTGCGACTTGCCCTCTCCGAGCTCAAGCGGATGAGCCGCGGCACCTTGCCCAAACTGGCGCTCATCGCGGTCACCTGCGTTCCGCTGCTCTATGGCGCGCTCTACCTCTACGCCAACTGGGACCCCCAGGGAAACCTCGACAAGGTCACGGCCGCCGTGGTCAATCTGGATGAAGGCGCCGAACAGGACGGCGAGGAAACCCGAGTCGGCGACGACGTCGTCGAGGAATTGGAAGACGACGGCACCTTCAGCTGGGCGCACGTGGATTCCAAGGCGGAAGCCGAGCAGGCCGTGGCCACCGGCCAGTACGCCTTTGCGCTGATCCTGCCCGAGGACTTTTCCTCGGCCCTGGTCTCGCCGGGCGATTTCGATGATGCCGAACAGGCCAATATCGAGCTGCTGACCAACGATGCCAATAACTTCATGGTGTCCAACTTCGCCAAAACGCTGGCTACCACGGTGCGCACCTCGGTCGCCCAGGAAGTGGGAACCGAAACGGCTTCGGCGATGATCGCCGGATTCGTGGACATCCACGATTCGATGGGCGAAGCCGCAGACGGCGCCGGGAAGCTCTACGATGGCACCCTGCGACTGGGCGATGGCGTGGTCACCTTGGCCGATGGCACCACCAAGCTCGTCGATGGCAGCACCGAGCTGAACTCGGGCACCAAGACCTTGAAGAATGGCACCGCCGACCTGTCGGGAGGGTTGGGCCAACTGGTCGACGGCCAAACCCGGCTGCGCGACGGCAGCGCCGAACTGGCCGACGGCACCGCGCAGCTGGCCGACGGCAGCAAAGAGCTGAGCGACGGCCTGCACACCTTGAAGACGCAGACCAAAGCGCTGCCCGGTTCCGTCTCGAAGCTGGATCAAGGCGCCGCCAGCGCGAAAGAAGCCGCCGATCAGCTTGCTGCCGGTTCACAGCAGGTCGCAGACGGCAACCAGCAGCTGGCCAGCACAGCAGATGAGGCCATCGCGGTAATCGACCAGCTGCAGGCCAACACGAAAACGCAGCTGGATAGCGTCAAGGAAGATACGCAGCAGCGCCTGGACGAGTTGGTCAGCAGTGGCGTGCTCACCCAGGACCAGGCTGATTCCATCCAGAGCACGGTCAGCCAAAGCGTGCAGAATTCTACGCTCGGCGATGCCTTGGATACCAAAGTCACCCAGGTCAATAGCGAGTTATCTACCCTGCAAACGCAGCTGCACACCCTCGCCGACGGATCGGCGCAGGTAGCCGAAGGAAACCAGCAGCTGGCCACCGGCCTGGGCACCCTCGCGGATGGCACCAAGGCGTTGGATGACGCCATGCCTGCACTCGCGAAGGGCATCGGCTCGGCAGCCCAAGGCTCGGCGAAGCTCGCCTCCGGCGCCGCCGAAGCCCACACCGGGGCAAAGACCCTGGCCGAGGGCCAGCAGTCCGCATTGAATGGCGCCACCGACGCGGCCGACGGCGCAAGCCAACTGGATCAGGGTGCCGGCACGCTGCTCGCCGGCACCGGAGCCCTGCACAACGGACTGGTGCAGCTCTCCGATGGAGTCGGCGAGCTCTCGGACGGCACCGAAGAACTGCAAGACGGCTCGGATGAATTGGCCGCCGGCCTGGAGGACGGCACCGGGAAGGTGCCGAACCCAGATGAGTCCACCAGCGGGCAACTGGCCGAAGTCATGGGCAATCCGGTAGCTGTCTCCAATAGCAAGCAGGCCGAGGCGCAGGCTTATGGCGAAGGTCTTGCCCCCTTCTTCATGACCCTGGCGACCTTTATCGGCGTGCTGATCCTGACCCAGGTGATGCGCCCGATGACCAAGCGCGCGCTGGCTTCCAACGGCAGCAACTGGAAAATTTCCATCGGCGGCTGGTTGCCCTTCGCCGCCATCGCAGTGCTGCAAACCAGCCTGCTCTACGCGGTGGTGCGATTCGGGCTGGGACTGCATGCCGCCCACCCGTGGCTGATCTGGGCTTTGCTGGCCGGTTCTGCCCTATGCTTCAGTGCCCTGATCCAGGGGTGCTTCGCGCTGCTGGGCACCGCGGGAAAGTTCGTGGTGCTGGTACTGATGGTCCTGCAGCTGGTCACCTCCGGCGGCACCTTCCCCTGGGAGACCTTGCCTAATTCGCTGCACCTGCTGCACCGGATCCTGCCCATGAGCAATGTGGTGATCGGCATGCGCCACCTGATGTACGGCGCGGATCTGGCAGTGCTGCCATCGGTTGCCGGTTCGTTGCTGCTCTACACCGCCATTGGACTAGTCTTGAGTATGCTTGCGGTACGCAAGAACAAGACCTGGAGCTTGAAAACACTGCAACCGGAGCTGAAAGAATGACAACGCCAACGGGCCAACGCCGCCGTGTGCGGGCCACGGATTCGAAGGAGAAGCTCTTCGAAGCGGCCATGCAGCTGCTCGGTTCGCGCTCCCCCGAGTCCGTCTCGGTGGACGAGATCGCGGCCGCGGCCGGCGTTTCCAAGGGCACCGTCTACTACAATTTCGGTTCCAAAGACGAGCTGGTCAGCCAGATCCTCAGCTACGGCGCGCACAAGCTCATGGGCGAACTGGCACGTGCGGCCTCCGGGGAAGACCCCTACCTTGCGCTGAGGCAGATGCTTGAATTCTCCATGGACTTCGTCGCCAACTACCCCTCCTTTGCCCACCTGTGGATGCAGGAGCAGCTGAGCGCGGACACCGCCAATGCGTTCGCCAGCACCCCGCTGCACACGCAGGTGACCGGGCTGATCATCGAGGTGCTCGAACGCCTGGTCGTACTCGAGCCTGACCAGAAGCTCTCGGTAGCCACCAGCATTTTCGGTGCCGCCTTGTTTACCGCCCGGATGCGCGCCTCGGGGCAGACCGGCCTGGATCGCGGGCAAACGGTGCGCGCCGTGCTGCTCACCGTGGATGGGCTTCGCGCTACCCGTCCGGCGGCCGGCTCCTAGGCCTGCGCTTCCCAGCTGGCGGTTTCCCTGATGCCAGGCAGTCCGGCGCTGAAGAGCAGCACCCCGGGATAGCCGTTGAGCAGTTCGGCCACGTCGCCGTAGGCTCCATCGGGCAAGCGGGTCAGCAGCGAATCGACCACCAGCAAGGGCGGTTCGCGCAACAGCGCCCGTGCCACCAGCAACGATGCTTGCTGCCCGGAACTGAGCGGTTCGCCGCCCCGGCGCAAGCGGGCTTCCGCTCCACCAGGCAAATCGGCCATCTTCAACCCGCAGGTTTCAGCCAGCGCCACGGCCTTGCGCAGCGAAGCACCCGGATGGCGATACCGCAGCGCACGGGCGACACTTCCGCGCTCGGGAACCATGGATTCCAATGCGGAGCCCACGAGCTTGCGGCGGCCGGCAGCAGGCAGATCCTCGCTGCGCCCCTCGGCGATCCACACCCCGGCCTGCGGGTCGGCGCCGTGCACCAGGGCGCCGGTAGCAATGGCCGAAAGCAGCGCCGCGCATTGGCCCTGGCTTCCACGCAGCGCAATTCGCTCCCCGGGCTGTGCCCGCAGGGTGGAAAACTGGTCGGCCATCCCTGCGGGCACCTGGATGCGCACCGAGGAAGGCTGGAGCATCAGCTCCTTGGCATCGCGGGTGCTTGCCGAAGATTCTTCGCGGGCCCGCCAGCGTTCCTGCTCGGCCAGCAGCGGCGCGATGATTCGCCGGCCCGCCTTGTAATTCTGCCGGTACTCCACCACGCGGCCCCACTCGCCCAGAGTTCCTGCGCAAATTCCCATCAGCGTCAGGGCGGTCGCCACGGCAGCTGGCGGAAGCTGCGCCATCGAGGCCGCTGCCACAACCAGCGCGGTACCCAGCAGCGGAATGGCCAGCGCCCCGCCACGCAGGGCGGCGGCGAACCGGGCGCGATGCACCGAAGCATCGATCACCTTCTGCGAGGAGTCCTGCACCCTTTGCACTTCACGTTCCACGCCGCCGCCGGCCGCAATAGCTGTCCGCGCCGCGACGGTATCGGCAATGCGCGAGGCCAGGCTTCCACGGTGCCGGCGCAAGGTCCTGGCGCTCAGGAAAGTACCCCCGGCCAAGGCCGCCAGCAGGACGCCCTCGAGCACCAGGGTCGCGGCCAAGCTCAGGGCCAGGAGCGGATGCAGGAACCACAGGCCCGCACCGCTGACAACCAGCAATGGAAAACCGGCGACCAACGGGACCATGCCCTGCACAATCCAGTTGCGGATCGAGGACAGGTCGTTGGTGGAACGGGCGATGGTGATGCCCATGGACGGACCGCGTGCACTGCGCAAAGCGTGCGTGACCAGCCCGCGGCGCAGCTGGGCCACATAATGCTGGCCGAGCTTCTCGGCCAGCACCCGTTCAGCGTACTTGGCCAGGAAGAAGCATCCCACCAAGCCCAGGACCGCGCCAAGAGCTGCCCAGCTGATGCGGGCCGAAAGCTGTCCGATCAGCCAGCCAATGGCAATCGAGAGCAAGCCGGCGAGAATGCCCAGGCTGAGCAATCCGGCCAGCAGCATCCGCCGCCCCGGCGCTACCAGCGCCGGCAGGCGCCCAGGCTGCGCCGGCTGCTCAACGGCGATCTTCTGGTCCAGCATCTTGGCTCCTAGCGGGTTGGCAGCAGGGCGGCGGCAACCTCTGCCTGGCACAGGTCGAAAGTCCCGATGACCGGGGTGGACAGCTGCGCATGGGCTTCCATCGCGGCCAGCGGGGAGGCCGTGAGCACCCCGGAAACCGCGGCAACATCCAGGCCTGCTTCGCGCAGGATCCGCTCTCCGGCCTGGGCACCCAAAGCGTCCTGGGCGCTGAACAGCACGCGGTCTACATGCTCGGCGAAAATCGGGTCGCGCAGCAAGCGGGAAGTTTCGCCCTGGAACAGCCCGTCGGCGATCTCGATGACCACTGCGTCTGCGCCGGTGGCGCTTTGCTCGCGGATCATCGCCACCAGCAGGTCGCGCACGGTTTCGTAGTCCAAGCGGTAGGTGGTTGGGAAGCCGAAGTCGGTGAAGTCGCAGACGCTGAAGGCGCCGGCATCGGTGAACAGGTTCGGATCATTGCCGGCACCCGTGCCGGTGGCCTTGCCTGCGGCAACTTCCATGCCGGAGTTGACCAGTCCGTTGACCAGGCATCCCAGGGTGGTGGACTTGCCGGAGTTCATCGAGGTGCCCAGCACTGCGATCACCGGCGGGCGCGGTGCGGCAACCTGCGCTGCGCGCGGCGATGCGTTCTCGATGCCCAGTGGAGCGAAGTCCGCCAGGTTCACGACCTTGCCGTGGCGCATCAGCAGACCTGCGGGCTGCAGCTGTGTCGCCATATCGATCGAGGCGTGCTGTTCGATGACTTCGCTGGCGACACCGCCGCCTGCAACCAGCTGGCATGGACCCAGGTTATCCGGCACATGGGCCAGGAACTGGTCTGGTGCGTAGCGGTGGCCGTAGGCGACCATGATTTCCTGTCCGACGAACATCAGCTGGCGGCGGGAAACCGGGGACTGCAGGCGCGTGTGCTTGCCTAGCTCGGTCACAGCCGCAATGACGACGTCGCCGGCACGCGGCACCATGTTTGCGCGGCGCACGATCTCGAAATCCTGCGGATTGCGCTGCAGCTCAGCTGCAACGAAGCGGGTGGTGTAGGCAGCGCGGATGGTGCGGGCGCGCTGTGCATCGATCTGCTGCTGCACTTCATTGCGCGCTGCGGGGGTCTGCGTTGGAAGTGATTCTGCGATGATGGCCATCTGCCTGTTCCTCTTTCAGTGTTTCCGGCCCGCCGTTGCGGTTTGCCGGTGCTGGCCGTGCTGCCAACGATTCCCAGTGAAACGAGCAATGGTTAACTGAAAGTGAATGGTTCATGAGGCGGCGAGGTGAATTCGATGAGAGGCCTATCATCTGCTTCTCATAAAGTCAGATCACCGCTTATTTACAGGCTGACTAGTGCATTAGAAAAAACTTGATGAGACTTCTCTCATGCGGGCCGCGGTGCGGTGAAATGCGTGACGCGCGCATCACGGGCATCCAGATGCGAGTACGGATGCTTGGTTTCCAGCACCGTGGTTCCCAGGGTCGGATAGTTCATCGCCAGCTCGTAAACGGCTTCTTCATCCGAGTCCATTGCCGCCAAGCGCAGCGCCAATTCCTGGAGCACCGGCTGGTGCCCGATCACCAGCAGGTTGCTGACCGTGTCGGGAACTTCATTGATGATGGAGCACAGCTGCGAGACTCCGGCGGTGAAGATGCGCGAATCGACGTAGGGGGTCGGGCCCTTCTCGCCGAGTTCGGAAAGCACCCAGGCGCAGGTGGAGCGCGCACGCAGCGCGTCGGAGCAGATGATGTAGTCCGGTATCAGGCCATTCTCCACAAGCCAGGCTCCGGCGGCCGGGGCTTCGCGGTGCCCGCGGGCCGCCAGCGGCCGGTCGTGATCCGCGACGCCCAGCGGGTAGTCGGCTTTGGCGTGGCGCATCAGCATGAGCTTGCGGGAATGCATGGTGTTCATTGTTCCAGCTTAAGACAGCAGTGG
>NZ_JBLVOC010000013.1:0-19352 GCF_053543575.1 Glutamicibacter sp. AGC84 | reverse complement strand
GCCCGCCACTGCTGCCAGCAGATGCTAGATGGAGTATTCCGGAGCTGCCCAGACAACAACTTCTGGGTGCTCGTAGAAGCGGTAGCCCTGGCCGCGTACGGTGCGCACGGTATTGGCCAGGCGTCCCAGCTTGGAACGCAGGCGACGGATATGCACGTCGATGGTGCGTTCGTTAGGGACTTCTTCGGCATTGCGCCACAGGTTTTCCAGCAGCTCTTCGCGGCCTACGGTGCGGGTGCCGTTTTCCACGAGGAAGTTCAGCAGCTCGAATTCCTTGAAGGTCAGGTTCAGGGTTTCGCCATCCAGGTAGACTTCGCGGCGCGAGAGGTCGATCAGCACGCCAGATGGGCGCGGGGTGGATGGACGGGCTTCAGCGCGTGGCCGGCGGGAAATCGTCGGATCGCCCAACGCCTGGCGAACTACATCGATGGGCTCACCCTGGGCGCTGGTCGGAGCCAGTGCCACGGCGGCATGGGTCTGCGCTTGCGGCGACAAGGTGGCCAGGAAGGCGCGGACCTGGGTGGCCAGCTTGCCCAGCGAGGTGCCCTGCGCCTGGGCGGCAGTTTCATCCAGGCCCACATAGAGCACGAAGCCGCGTGCGGAGGTGTCGGCGCTTGGCTGGCCTGTTGACTGCACTGGAGTGCTAGCCGGCTGATGCGATGCATCACGTGTTTCATGAACATTGGAAACCGCGCGCAGCGGACGGTAACCCGCTGGTGCATAGCTGCCAGAAGCTGAACGCTGCGCAGCTGCTGCGCGGTTCTGCGCATTGCGAATTGAAACGTGGACGTATCCGGAACCAGCCGACATAATCTTTTCCTCTTTTAGTGCGAAGGCCAAGTGGTTTGGCGCTCATGCTTCGGGTTTTGCTTGCGCTGTTCGCGGCCTTCGTCCACGTTCAGCAGTTGGGTTTCCCGTCAATAACTCCCAAAATCGGATTACAAATCACTCATAATTCGGCTTGGAGGCCATGGACGCCGAGCATTCGTTGAGGACGATCGTGGGCAACTCGATGTTGGAATCCGAGGTGCTTTTACCGTCCTGCGCCGTACTCACACCTCTAGTTTCCTCGTAACATTGGCAACTTGCAAGTAACAATGAACACCTGCGTCCACATAGTGAGACGAATGTTTCCAAACGTGACGCACGACACTTTAGACAATTCTAGGCTACCTAAGCGCTTAACTAAACAATATGGTCAATATATCAATAGAACTTCGTCATTATGTCCGGTCCATTCATAGGCCTGAATATTCATTCATCACTATGGTCCGTCCACGCTTCAATCATTCGTCGTTCTTAGGGGTTGACCAAATTAACCACTATCGGTTTAGGTTTTCCCCGCATAAAATCGACTTATAGTCATAGCTGGCACACAGCAAAAACATATTCTCGGCCCATGGCAATAGGACAAGCTGATTAACATGAATGAATCACGATTCTCCCCTTCGCAATTGCCCCGGCTGACTCACCCTGATGGCACGGCAATCAAAGTTCTCGTGGTCGATGATGAACCTTCATTGGCGGAATTGGTCGCCATGGGAACCCGCATGCTCGGCTGGGAAGCCACGATGGCCCACGATGGGCCCGAAGCAGTAGCCACCGCTCGCTCCCTGGCGCCGGACGTACTGGTTCTCGACTGGATGCTGCCTGGGTTCGACGGCCCCGAGGTGCTGCGCAAGGTGCGCACCCACTTCCCTGAAATCCCCGTACTTTTCCTCACTGCCAAGGACGCGGTTGAAGACCGTATCGAGGGCCTGGGGGCCGGTGCAGACGACTACGTCGCCAAGCCCTTCAGCCTCGAAGAGGTCCTGATCCGATTGCACCGACTCGTGGAACGTTCCGGTGCGGCCACTGCGGATTCCGCTGAATTGGTGATCGGCGATCTGGTGCTGAACATGGACTCGCACGACGTATCCCGCGCAGGCCGCGAAATTTCGCTGACCGCCACCGAATTCGACCTGCTCAGCTACCTGATGAACAACGCCCGCCGCGTGGTATCCAAGTCGCAGATCCTGGACAACGTCTGGCACTACGATTTCGACGGCCAGGCGAACATCGTCGAACTGTACATCTCGTACCTGCGCAAGAAGATTGACGTTGACGCAGAGCCGATGATCCACACCGTGCGTGGCGTTGGCTACGTGCTGAAGCCGGCTGCATGAGTTTCTTTTCCCCGAATACCAGGGTGAGCTCGCCGCACGCGCTGCAGCGCAAACTGCTGCTCATCCTGCTGACCTCGGTCACCGCCGTATCTGTCTTGCTCGGCCTGCTCTACAACGCGGGCATGCGCCAGACCTTGATGGACCAGCTCAACAGCCAGCTGCGGCTCACCACCGAACGCGCGCTGAATTATTCGCAGGGTGCACCAGCGGTGAACTCCCGGCTTGATGCCCCCGGCCAGTCCGCCGGCACGCTGACCGCTCGGTTCGTCGACAAATACGTCTTCAACGGCGGCGTGCTGGACGAACGCACCGGCGTGCTGAAGCAGCTGAGCCAGGAAGATGCCATCCCGATGGTGGATCTGGAGCTGAGCACGTTGCGTGCCGGCGGGCAGTTCAAGCCGGTACGTGCCCACCTGACTGTGGGCGACTATTACCTCGTCGCAGTCAAGGACTCTGGATCCAACGGCATCCTGATTGTCGGATTGCCCCTGCACAGCACCGATCTGGCGTTGCGCGGCATGGCGTGGCTGACGCTGTTCATCGCCTTGATCCTGATCGCTGGTGCGGGCCTGGCCGGTTCGTGGCTGATCTCCCGCTCGCTTGCCTCGCTGAAGCGCGTGGCCACCGTGGCGGCTTCGGTTGCCGCCGAAGAACTTGATTCAGGAAAGGTGGACCTGACCCAGCGCGTCCCGGCGCAAGATGCAGTCCCCGGTACCGAGGTGGGCAATGTCGGCAATGCGCTGAACGCGATGATCAGCAACGTCTCCACCGCACTGACCGCCCGCGAGAAGTCCCAGGCCCAGATGCGCCAATTTGTCGCCGATGCCTCGCACGAACTGCGCACTCCGCTCTCGGCGATCCGCGGCTACACCGAGCTGCTCTCGGCCACTGAGCATTTCTCCCCGGACGGGCAGCGCTCGGTGGACCGCGTTCTGCAGCAAAGCAGCCGAATGAGCTCACTGGTTGAGAATCTGCTGCTCCTGGCTCGGCTGGATGAGGAGAATGCGTTCAAGCGCAGCGAAATTGACCTGTGCTCGCTGACATCGGATATCACCGAGGACTTCAAGCTCACCGCGAGCGACCACCATTGGGAGTTCGACTGCCAGGCGCCGCAGACCATTGTCAACGGCGACTCGGCCTCGCTTCGCCGGGTGATCACCAACCTCTTGGCCAACGCCCGCAAGCACACGACGGCCGGAAACACCGTCACCGTTTCGGTGGACCAAGACGAAGACACCGATGAAGCCATCATCCGGGTTCACGACACCGGTGAGGGCATTGCCCCGGAATTCCTGCCTCGGGTCTTCGAACGTTTCACCCGCGCCGACAAGGCGCGTTCTGGCTCCGATGGCACGACCGGGCTGGGCTTGCCGATCGCCAAGAGCATCGTCGAAGCCCACGGGGGCACCGTCACGGTCACCTCTGAGCCAGGAGATACGGTCTTCGAGGTCCGGCTTCCGTTGGACACGCCCGAAACCGGTGAAGAAACGCCGAAGGCTGCGGTGTAGTCACCGCAGCCTTCGGGCACATCGCTTAGCTGGAACTAGGCAATGGGCGGGGTCACGCCATACAGGCGGTCGCCGGCATCGCCCAGGCCTGGGATGATGTAGGACTTCTCGTCCAGCTTTTCGTCCATCGCTGCCAGCACGATGTGCACGCGATGATCGCCACCGTGGATTTCCTTCAGACGCTCGATGCCCTCAGGGGCAGCGATCAGGCAGATGCAGGTAACGGATTCTGCGCCGCGCTCGAAGATGAACTTGATGGCCTCGGCCAGGGTGCCGCCGGTGGCCAGCATCGGATCCAGCACGAAGACCTGGCGGCCGGCCAAGTCATTGGGCACGCGGTCAGCGTAGGTGATGATGTCCAGGGTTTCCTCGTTGCGGGCCATGCCCAGGAATCCGACCTCAGCGGTCGGAACCAGTCGGGTCATGCCTTCGAGCATGCCAAGGCCTGCGCGCAGGATGGGGACAACCAGCGGGGTCGGCTTGGCAATGGAGGTACCGGTGGTGGTGGCGACCGGGGTCTGCACCTCAACGTTTTCGGTTTTCACCTCGCGGGTTGCCTCATAAGCCAGCAGGGTGACCAGTTCGTCGGTCAGCTGGCGGAAAATCGAGGATGGGGTGTTCTTATCACGAAGAACCGAAACCTTGTGTGCCACCAGTGGGTGGTCGACTACCTGTACGCGCATAAGTAGAAATCTATCAGCACCGACTCAGGCAAATCGAGAGATATCCCTGATTTCCCGCCGTTAAAGCACTTTGGTGTGCCCAAGGAAACAGCAAACTTCAGTGCAGTGCGCAGTGCACCACACTCCGGGCGCCCGGCTACCGTCCCAAAACACGTAAAGTGAAAGCACTATGGTGCACGAATTTAATGCTTGGATGGACCTCGCCTTGGCTGAAGCGCGCAAAGCGCTGGCCACTGATGACGTACCCATCGGCGCCGTCATCCTTTCCCCCGAAGGCGAAGTCCTGGCCACCGGACGCAACGAGCGCGAGGCCATCAAGGACCCCACGGCGCATGCCGAGGTGGTCGCCATTCGCAATGCGGTCAAGGCCTTGGAAGCCAAGGGACAAGATGATGGCTGGCGCTTATCCGACTGCACCCTGGTGGTGACCCTTGAGCCCTGCGCCATGTGCGCCGGGGCAATAGTCCTTTCGCGCATTCCCAAATTGGTCTTCGGGGCCTGGGATGAGAAGGCCGGCGCGTGCGGCTCGGTCTTCGATATCGTCCGTGAACCGCGATTGAACCACTGGGTCGAGGTGTACTCGCGGGTCAAGGAAGAAGAATGCGGTGACCTGTTGCGTGAATTCTTCCGGAGCAAGCGCGGCTAGAACCCGACGTTGATGTGTTTCGGAACACTTCAGGCCAAAAACAGCGCTCTCGTTTTTGTTTTCGCCTGATGTTCGTTATAGAGTTATCAGGTCTGGTGACGTGTCCGAGCGGCCGAAGGTGCAACACTCGAAATGTTGTGTACGGTAACCCCGTACCGTGGGTTCAAATCCCACCGTCACCGCCAATGAAAACCCCTGGTCAGCCAGGGGTTTTCTTCCTTTAAAGAACTGGCGTGGTGCACATGTGGTGCATATTTCAGCGGAGGGACGTCGCAACATGGTCGTCATGCGTTGCGAACACGGCTTCCACCACCATGCCGGCCCGCACGCCTGCGACCGGGGCAACCACGGTGAAGAGTGCCCCTACTGGGCATCGCGCAAGCAGGACGCTGCGAACCAATAGCCTCCCGGCGGGCTGCCGCACGCGCTACGCGCGCTTGCCCTCAGGAAGCCGGGCACAGAGAAAGATCCCCCCTGCTGCTGGATGCAGCAAGGGGATCTCTTCGGGTTAGGCTCAGCGGATCTGGACGTGCTCGTCTCGGCTCATTCGGTGAACGAGCAGGCATTGCCTACTGTCGTGAAGTGCTGGCCTTCGGATGGTGGCGGTAGTTGGTGAATGCCAGGATCAGTGCTGCGAGCAGCAGCACTCCGCCGACAGCCCATCCAACCACGGCGTAGTCAGTAAGCTGAGGGACGCGAGGCAGATTGATCGCGGCTACCGCAAGGAACAGAAGCACCACCACGGTACTCTTCCTGGCGGCAGACGAATTGCTAGGTTGCTTTGTCATTTGCCGTTTCCTTTCTCGTGCCTAGCTGGCACCGCTCAGGCACTGTCCTACGGATGCGCCAGCGACAGCGGTGAACCCAGCCACGCAGATGATGCAGCCTGTTCCAACGGTAACAGCACAGAATGCCGCACAGGTGGAGATGATCACGAGCGCCGCCATGGTGGAGATGCCCAGCGCGTTGAGGCACTTGATCACACCCTCGTTACCAGCGGCCGCAACGCCCACCGACGAGTCTGCAGGAGACATGGCGCTCAAAGCCTTCGCAGCCTGAGCTTCAGCTTCGGGAGTGGCTTCAACAGTCCACTGCTTAAGGAGACTCCCATCGACCCACTGCTTCACATCGGCAGTGCTGTCGCTGGTGTACGTAGCTTGAACCTGCGCAAAGCTCTGGACAACGTCTCCCGCGGCGTCGACGACGGCAACGGCGAACGAACCCTCGTCGTGGCCGTCGCCAGACGTAGCCACTGCCACCATCAACGAACTGGAGCCATTGATCCGGGCGACGTTTGCCTGCTTGATATCGACTTCTGCGCCGTTTCGCAGCTGAGCGTCGAAACTCGGCTCAGCTATTGCGATCGCTCGCTCAACAGTTGAATCCGAAAGCGGCCCGTTGGTTGAGAACGAGCTTTCGGAAGCGTTGACCGGACTAGCAACCGCGAAGAGCATCGCCCAGCCTGCAACCATCGCGATGATTGCTTTCGAAATCTTTTTCATGTTGACCACTTCCTATTTCTGGGCCTGGTCGATGCAATAGCCGACCTGGCCGCCCCAGACGCCCGCAGCTGCCGCGATGCAGCCCACGCAGCCGAGCCCAACGGTTCCTACGCAGACCGCCGCGCAGGCGATAGTGATGGCGGTAATAACCCAGCCAGGGATGCCCGCGTTGGCAAGGCAGTTGTTGAGCTTGTCCCAGAAACCGGCATATGTGGTGACGTTGTTTGCCGCGTCAGCAGTGGTCAATTGCTTGTCCATGGTCAGATTTCCGTCAACCCACATGCGGGCATGACCAGATGCATCGTCGCCAACGAAAGCCATCTCTGTGCGCTGCGCAACGTTGCCTGAGTTGTCCAGGAGTGCACCGACTGTGGCGAGCTGGACGCCGTCGCCGACGAGCGGGTAGCTCACATACGATGTCCCGTCTGACATCGACCATGCTTGGACGCCGGAACGGTCAACTTTCAGACCTGAGAGCGACTCTGTTGGAAGATCGGCATTCTTGGCCAACTGGAGGGCCTCCGACTTCGACAGAATCTCGGCGTTCTCGCCGAAGCTGGCGATGCTGGTCACAGCCGGAGACGAAGCTGCCGCCGCTGGCTTAGTCAAAGCCGTACTCAGGCTCAGGACCAGGGAAGCGATTGCCACGAACGCGATCGCGAGGTACGTGACCCCGGAGCTGGATTGTTGTCTTGATGTTGGGATTGGAATGCAGTGGTCTTCATTTGACCTGACCGCAATCGAGTGAAGTTTGAGCTTCACGACTATCACCTTTTGAATGAATCGAAATCTACATCGTCGTAAAGATCGGCGCATCATCTGCCGTGCCAAGCGGGGGTCGACCGAAATCGAGCCTCCGCAACAAAAGTCCTCGGTCTGGATCGAATTGCCTCAGATACGAGCACGCTTAATAATCACCATTAAATAAGAACGGCGTAAATACTACTTAAGTAGGAGGGGCGAACCCGGGCAACGCCAAGACCGGATGGTTCACCGGAGCCGTGAAGCGAGCCCAGGCGTCCGACAAGTCGTTCCGCAGGGTCACGCCCCACGACCTGCGGCACACGGCGGCATCGCTGGCAATCAGCGCCGGGGCCAACGTCAAGGTGGTACAGCGCATGCTCGGCCACAAGTCGGCCAAGGTCACGTTGGACACCTACGCGGCACTGTTCCCCGACGACCTCGACAACGTGGTCGAAGCCCTCAGCAAGCAGCGCGCCGAACAGCTCTAACGGTGGTGCACTGTGGTGCATTTTGGTGCAGGAATACCTGTGGGACGTGGTGCGCACCTGTGGGCCAATGAGCCCAGATGCTAGTAAACACAAGGGATATTCGGGAGCTAGCAGTAATGGCGCGGATAGGATAATGGGTTCAAATCCCACCGTCACCGCGTTGAATAGCCCCGGAATCCTTGTGATTCCGGGGTTTTTCTTATCTCAAATCGGCTTGTTGCCTTAAACTCCGGATCTGTTGCATTAAAGATAGAACAACCGGGTTAAAGGTAGAAGTGGCGACGGTACAACGACGAGAGCTAAAGCACGGTTACAGTTATCGAGTCGTTTGGCGTGAACCGGATGGAACTCTCCAACAACGTACATACAACAATGACGAAGACAAGGCGAAAGATCGCAGTCGCAGTTTCGCTTGCACTTACGGATCACCAAACTGACGGCATCCATGACCGTCGTTCTCATACTAGCTGAATCCAAACAGCTAGTGTCCGCGTTCCAAGCTGGCGGTGGTCCCGGAGCCTACTACAACACCGGAACCACCGATAGGGGTTCCCAGCTACAGTTGCTGCCAACAAACGGTAAGCAAGAAGGCAAACAAACGGTGCAACCGATCACAGCGGACCCTTCCCGGTGCATTGGGTCAGGCCGCCTATCAATCACCCTAGCGTCGAGCGAGGTGTAGGCAAAGAGGCTGGTCTGATTCATTGGGAATCCACAACAGATTCAAATCCCGACCCGTACTGGGGAGTGCGGCCTTGTTGCTCGTGAGAATCCACCCGCGTGTTGTCACTTAAACTAATCCAGCCCTCGCTGATTCGATCATCAACGAGGGCTGGTTGCGAGTTTTGCGCTGGGCGATGGATCCCCATCCATCGCCCCAAAGACTTCCGATTCCCCAAAAAACGTTAGTCCGGCGTGAAACCTATGCACAGAATACTTCGTCAAGCCCATAACGCCTAGAGAATTTTTGGAATTGGGAAAAGTTTTTATTTTATCCCCGCCCACTTCACCTTTCACTCTCCTGCAACTACAGTAGCTATTGGCCTAGGCCAATTACGAAAAGTCACCAGTCAGGCATTGAGTTCGTTTCCCCAAGAGCGGCCTCACGCTGGTGAAACCCGTCAGCGTCCCCCAAGTGCTGGCGGGTTGCCTGCCTTAATACGGAAAACCGCCCCATTTTTGTGGACTGCTCCCCGGAAGTAGTACTGGTTTCCCTATCCAAATTCTGGGGAGCAGTCCACAATGGTTCCCGGGGGTTCGCTCTACCTAGAGCTAGTTCGCAAAGGTATCGGTGAGCTTGCCCTTGGCATCCCACAGCGCTAGCGAGTCGCCACCGTTGTTCAGGATTCCTGGTCCGTCCACGTAGTAGGCTTCTTCGCTGTTGGTACCCGGACCCGAGTACACGCGCAACTGCTCCCCTGGTTCCAGCTTGTATCCTTCGCCAATTTCCAGGATGTTGTTAGCGGCATCGCGAATGATGTAGCCGCTGACATCGATAGTGCGCTTTCCGGTGTTGTCCAGGATCACGTGCTCGCCATTTTCTGGGGCGATGTCATCTCCCGGCACGTCATTGATCGCGTTGGCAATCACCACGCCATTGTTGGCAGGGAAATCCTTCTGGCCAGCGATGTGGCGGTTCACCTGTGCTGGGAAGTCGCCCGTGATTCGCTCGACACCCAGGGCCAGTGCAGCATCGGCTGCCTCAACGGCGTTGACGGTGTAGACGCCCAGGCCCAAGCCTGCGTCCTTCACGCGCTGCGCACCGGCAGCGTCAAGGGTACGGTAGCTAGTGCCGAAAGAATCCGCGTAGGTCGCGTAAGTTGCCAGTTCCTCGGCAGAAGGCACGGTTGCGGTCAGCTGCTGCAGTGGTACTTCCGGTGCCAGTTGGGCAAAGATCTGGTTGGATGCTGCGTCGAAGCTGAGGACCTCGATCTTGTTGGCCTCTGCCAGTGCCTTCCATTCAGGATCCTCAGCCAGCGCGTCGGCTACCAGCTTCTCCACGCCAGGGGACTTGGCTGGATCCTTGATTTCGATGAATACTCCCGTGCCACCGGTCAGTGCACCTGGAACCTCATCGAAATGCGGAATCTTCGTTCCCTCGAACTCGTCTGAGAAGTAGGAACCGGCATCGAGCTGCTGCAGTTCTTCCCAGGTAAATGACGTGATGGGGTCATTGACGCGGTCAGGGAAGACCTCTGCCACGTTCGTGGTGCGGGAGGGCGTACCGTCGTGGAAGATGAACGGTACTCCGTCCTTGGACAGCTGCACATCAATTTCGATGAATTCGGCGCCGGACTGGCTGCCTGCCTTGATGGCAGCCAAGGTGTTCTCCGGTGCCACGCCTGCTGCTCCGCGGTGGCCGATGATCAGTGGATCAGATCCAGTCGGTTCGATCTGAGCAGCCACGGCGGGAGCTGCCAGGGTGACGGCCAAAGCCAGAGTTGCCGTGCCAAGGGTGATATTGCGCAGTTTCATGGAGCACTTCCGTCGGTGTCATTGGTGTACACCGGCCATGTTTCCGCGCGCTGATGACTGCGACCCCACACTGAGCTGAATCAGAGATTAAGCTTTTCTACTCAATCTCATGCGTGCTGAACTGGGTTTCCAGATTCGTCCCGTTCAATTCAAGGTAGATTTGCCCCTCGGTTACCGAGACGGACATGGTGTTGCGGCGGGTCAATGCTTGGGCCGCTGCATCAATGAATTTGGGGTCGAAGGAGCGCACCATGATCTCCTGCGACTGGTGGATCGTTTTGCCGCGCCAAGAAGCCAGAAGCTTGGCAGGATCGCGGTGCGTGTAGACGGCGGTGCGGTCTGCCCGCTTGCTGCCCAAGTGCAGGCGTTGGGCATCGGGGGCGCCCACTTCAATCCACGCGGTGATGAGTCCGGTCAGGTCCTTGACCAAAATGGCTGGCTCTTCCCCGGTGGAAACGCCTCCGGCCGAGAAGGCGATGCCTTCTTCATATTCGAGGCAGTAGGCCAGCACACGGGTGACCATGTAGGCATCGGTTTCTGACGGATGCTGCGCAACACGGAGCGAAAGATCCTCGTAAACCCCGCGATCTACATCAGCAAGTTGAACTTCAAAGGTGTGTATAGTCGCGCCGATAGCCATAGTTCTCGAGTTTACCGTGAACGCCACGGCTCCATCGACGAGAGGTACGTGGGCTAAGCCTTCGCCTCGCGATTTCGAACCACGAAGAATCCCGCCAGCGATGACAAGCTGGCCACGGCCGCAAAGATGCCAACCATCGGATTTCCGCTAAAGGAAAGCACCGAACAAGCAGCAAAAAGAATGGTAGAAACAACGAACAGGGTCTTCATAAATAAATCCTATTTGATACAGCTCGCGGATAAAAGACATATCCAGACGGTGGCAGTTTTTCCACTCAGCCCTTGAGCCACTGGCAAAAGCGCTCAACAGTATCGGGCATGCAGCTACCGGGACTCCGTTCATTATCATCTGGCAGCCCGCGTCGCGCTATCCACCGGCTGATACCGAAAAACCAGTACGAGGTGCACGCACACCTCGTGGTGCGCCCCACCCAAGCACACGGAACCGCTACCGACGCCACGATTCTTCGTGGGCTTCACATCCTGCCAGCATGGTCTACACTGAGGCCCACTGGCCACCTGCTGGGGATCCGATGAGCTTCCGGGATATCTGGAGCGCCGGCCTGCCATCGACGGGCCTTTAACCAGCGCAGCGCAAGAAGCTGGTCCATAGCCATACATCTGCCTGAACATCCCCGCGCCGCGAACTGCCCGTCCGGTAGGCCCTCTGGCCTCCGCTCACGCTGGTTGCAAAGTCCCAGATAACAGGTGGGTCTGGTGAGTAATCCGGAATCCGCTTCCGTCGACCACCCGGTGCAGCTGGCCTTCCATGACGGCCGGTCCCTGCTGAGGCGAAGGGAACACGGTGCTACTTATGCAACGCCCTCCGGATGCTCGTCGGCCCATCGATGCGCCCGGGAAACCAGCTGCTCCGACAGCCCGGACAAGTCTCCCTTGCCGCTGCCCAGCGCAAGTCCGAGCAGGAAAGTGCTCAAAGGCGCTGCCGGCCGGGCTACTTCGTGAGCTACATGCTTGGCTGCATCAAGCACGGTAGCGATATCCACTTCGCCGGAGTCCAGACCCAATTCCTTGGCGGCTGCTTCCAGCCAATCGTTCAGTGCTTCGGGAGGCAAATGCTGTGCCATGGCTTTCCTTTCATTCTGGCGGGCGCTTTCCAGTGCCTGCGGGGTATCAATATCGCTGCTGGTTTCATCATCCACCGGTACCCGCGCCAGCTGCAGCTGATTCAAGGCTCGGCGCACCGGGGCATTGACCAGGTTCCCGCCCAGCTCTGCGCAGACCGAGGCCAGTGCCGAGGTGCGATAGATTCCAGCCAGCCATTGGGTGTGGCCTTGCGCGTCAACCAGCAGCAAGCCATCGGCTGCGCGCTGCCCAAAGCCGTTGATCAACGCGGTGGCCACCGCGACCGGCCGTTGCAGGTCGCAGGCCAGAACCATGGTCCATTCACTGCCTGCGCTGGCAGCTAGTTCTGCAAGCCCGGCAGCGATGCCTGCCAAGGGACCAGCGAATGGCGGATCCTCCCGGAGAACGGAATCGGCCTTGGCACCAGCGGAATCCGGGCCGACCACAACGACGCGCAGTGCGCCGGTTGTGCGGGCCGCGGCGACCACGCGGTCAACCAGGCGCTGTCCGTGCAACAGTATTTCGGCTTTGCCTTCGCCGCCCAGCCGAGAGCCCCTGCCGCCGGCGAGCACCAAGGCATTGAAGTTGGCGAGCTGCCGCGTGCTCATGGGATCATCCCCAGTACTTCGACTTCATCGCCGGGGTGGATCTGGTTGACGCCAGCCGGGACCAGCGCGTAGCCCTGGGCAGCGCCGAAACCGCCCACCGAGTGGGAAATGCTGCTGGCTTGAACCGCCGGGGCGCACCGCAGTTGCTCACCATGCTCGAGGACTACCGGGATGACCTGCATGCGTCCGGCCGCGGCTTTCCACCCCACCGCGGCGATGGCGCGCAAAGTCGGGCGCAGCACCTCGCGGTGGCCTTGCATGGCCCGCAGGCACGGACGCACGAACAGCTCGAAGCTGACTGCTGCGCTGACCGGGTTGCCGGGCAAGGCGAAGACCATCGCGCCGGCCTCCAAACGGCCCGCGCATTGCGGCTGGCCGGGGCGGATCTTCACCCGGGCCGCCTGCACTGCCGGTTCTGCTTCCAGCACCTGGCGCATCACATCGTAGGCGCCGGGGCCTACTCCCCCAGTGCTCAGGATGGCATCATGCGTGGAGCCGAGCACCTCCAGCTGTTCGCGGACCGCTTGAGTGTCATCCACGCAGTGCACCACGGTAGCTGCCTGGATGCCGGATTCAGCCAGGAGCCCTGCAATGAGCAGCGAATTGGTTTCCGGGATTTGCCCGCGCGAGAGCCTTTCACCGGGCGCAAGCAATTCCGCCCCGGTGACCAGCACGGCCACCTTGGGCTGTGTGCGCACCGACAGCTTGCTGGCACCGGCTGCCGCCAAGGCTGAAAGACGGGCCGCGGTGAGCTGCTCGCCGGCATAGGCCACCAGGTCACCGGCGGCCTTGTCCTCGCCGCTGCGGCGGATGTCCTTGCCTGCTGGCACCGGCCCATGGATCTGCACGGTGGCGGCATCCCAGCCATCTGCAGCGGCTGAAGTGTCCTCGATGCGCACCACGGCATCGGCATCCGTCGGGATCGGAGCACCGGTCATGATCTTCACGCATTGGCCCGGTTCCAGCTGCGGGTCCCAGCCGCTGCCCGCGGGCACTTCGCCGACGACTTCCAGGGCAATTGGCGCCTCAGCGGTATCCTCGGAGCGCACCGCATAGCCGTCCATCGCCGAGTTGTCCCACAAGGGCAGCGGGTGCGCGGAGGTGGCATCCTCGGCCAGCACCGCGCCGTGCAGGAGGGCGAAACCGCCTGCCACCTCGATCTGCTGCGGGGCCAACGGCACGACCTGCGACAGCAGCCGCGCGCGGTGCACTTCAAGTTCCACGGGTTCATTGACGGTGCTCATGGCTGCTCTTCCTGGATGCTCCTGGGGTGCTGCGCTGGCAAGGTGGCCACCACCGCGCGCACAAAACGGTTGGCCGGATCGGCGAAGACCTGCTCGACGGTTCCCTGCGCAATGATGCTTCCCCGTTCCAGCATCAGCAGGTCATCGGCGAGCGCCAAGGTGTCGGCGGCCGAATGCGAGACGACGATGGCGCTGGTGGCGGTGCGTTCCAGCTCTTCGCGCACCAATGCGCGCATGTCCATGGCGGCTTCGACATCCAGCGAGGCGAAGGGCTCGTCGATCAGCAGGATCTTGGGCTGGGCGGCCAAGGCCCGGGCCAGCGCAATGCGTTGGCGCTGCCCGCCGGAGAGGGCCTCAGGCCGGTGGGTGGCGATTTCTTCCAGTCCCAGCCGCCCGATCCATTCGGCGGCCACGGCCTTGGCGGCAGCCTTGTCCAGTCCCCCGGCCCGGGCGCCAAAGGCGATATTCTTCAGCGCATCCAGGTGCGGGAACAGGTGCGGGTCTTGGCCCAGCAGGCCTACCTCGCGCAGGTGCGGCGGGCGGTGCTGCTTCGCATCGGCCAGCAGGGAACCGGAAAGCTCGATGCGCCCCTCGGCAATCTTCTGGATCCCGGCAATGGCATGCACAATGGTCGACTTGCCCGAGCCGCTAGGGCCCATCATCGCCAGCGTGCTGCCGGCAGGCACTTCGAATTCAACGGCCACGTCGAATCCGGTGCGCGGCACTCGCAGCGCAACCTTCAATGTCATTTCAAGGCCCCCGGACGCCAGGCGCGCACCAGCAGCAGCACCACTACCGCGGTGGCCAGAAGCAGGATCGACAGGGCTACTGCCGAGTCGCGTCCGGTTCCAGCCCCGTTGATCGCGGTGTAGATGGCCAGCGGCATGGTCTGGGTAACCCCCGGCGCGTTGCCGGCGAACAGCGCGGTGGCCCCGAATTCGCCGATGGCCCGCGCGAAGCACAGGATCACGCCGGCCACCAGTCCGGGGGCGGCCAGCGGCAAGGTGATGCGGGTGAGCACCATCCAGCGCCCGGCGCCCAGGGTGGCGGCGGCTTGTTCGTACCCTGCGCCGGCGGCACGCAGCGATCCCTCCACGGAGAGCACCAGGAAGGGCAGGGCCACGAAGCTCTGGGCAATGACCACGGCGGCGGTGGAAAAGGGCAGGGTAATCCCCCACAGGGAATCGATGAACTGGCCGATGGGACTGGTGCGCCCGAAGAGGAAGAGCAGGGCCACGCCGCCGACCATGGGCGGCAGCACCAGCGGCACGGCGATCAAGGCCCGCAACAGCTGGGCTACCCGGGCCGAGCTGCGGGCCATCAGCACCGCCAGCGGCACGCCGAGCAGCACGCACAGGGCGGTGGCAGCCACCCCGGTGCGCAAGCTCAGCCAGAGCGCCGAGAGGGCTTGGGGGCTGGTTGCGTCGGCCACCAGCGTGGACCAGCTGGCACGGGTGAGAAGCGCCAGCAGCGGCAGCACCAGCAATCCCACGCCCAGCAAGGCCGGGGCAATGGCGAAGCCGGGAACCCGTACCCCGGTATCGCTAGCCATTGGCCTGCGCAGCCCCGGTGCCGAAACCGTGCTCTGCCAGGATTTCCTGGCCGCGCTCGCTGATCACGAAGTCCACGAACGCCTGCGCGCCGGGGTTTTGGCCCAGCGTGGCGATCGGATAGGTGTTCACGACCTCGTCGGCTCCTTCCGGAACGATCGCGGCGACGTTTTCGTCACCCAGCACATCGGTGGCGTAGACCAGTCCGGCATCCGCTTCCCCGGCGGCCACCTTCTGCAGCACCGCGGTGACGTTCTGCTCCTCGCTGGCCGGGGCCACTTCGACGCCCTGGGCCTGGAGCAGCTGGCGTGAGGCCGAGCCGCACGGCACCTGCTGCGCGCACAGCACGGTGGTGGCCTCGGCAAGGTCTTCCAGCGAATCGATATCCGCCGGGTTCTCCTGCGGTACCGCGATCACCATGGTGTTGCTGGCGAAGATCACCGGCTCGTGGCCGAACCCGGCTTCGGTCACTTCCAGCATGTTGCGTTCATCGGCCGAGGCGAAGACGTCCACGTGCGCGCCTTCAAGGATCTGCGTGGCCAGGGTCGAAGAGCCGTCATAGGAGATGCCGGCGATCTGCACCTCCGGGTGCTCAGCGGTGAATTCCCCGGAGATCTGCTCGAAGGCGCTTTGCAAGGAGGCCGCCGCGGAGATGGTGATGGGTTCGGACGCGGCCTGATCGGAAGAGCCGCTGGCCGAACAGCCCGCCAAAGCCAGCACGGCCGCCGCGAGCCCGGCAAGGGCTCGGAACCGTGGAAACGGGCGGTGCTGCATGGGATCTCCTTGAAATCGGGGGCTGGTGCCAATGCTACCGTCGCGCCAACCGGGGCCGATCCATTTTGCGTACTTGATTTGTTACTTTCAGGTTAACCGTCTTCCACGCAACGGTGCCGGGGGCTACTGTGGAGTGTATGAAAGCACAAGCGGCCGGCACCCTGGGCGATGCCCGTGGACGGCCCCTGCATGACCTGCGGATTTCGGTGACAGACCGCTGCAATTTCCGCTGCGTCTACTGCATGCCCAAGGAGATCTTCGGCCGCGACTTCGTTTTCCGCGAGCGCTCCGAGCTGCTCAGCTTCGAGGAGATCGAGCGGCTGGCCCGCGTCAGCGTTTCGCTGGGGGTCACCAAGCTGCGGTTGACCGGCGGCGAGCCGCTGCTGCGCCGCGGCATCGTGGACCTGGTGGGCATGCTCGCCAAGCTGCGCACCCCCGAGGGCCAGCCGGTGGATCTGGCAATGACCACCAACGGGTCGGCACTGCCGGTGCTCGCACCTGCGTTGAAGGAAGCCGGGCTGAACCGCGTGACCATCTCCCTGGATTCCTTGGATGACGAGAAGTTCAAGGCCATCAACGACGTGGACTTCCCGGTCTCCCGGGTACTGCACGCCATCGACGTGGCCGGCGAAGTGGGACTGGGTCCGGTGAAGATCAATACCGTGGTCAAGTGCGGGGTCAATGACTCGGAGATCCTGTCGCTGGCCGAGCACTTCCGCGGCACTGGGGCGATCCTGCGCTTCATCGAATACATGGATGTGGGCACCACCAACGGCTGGAAGCTGGATGAGGTGCTGCCCTCCTCCGAGGTCGTGGCCATGGTCAATAAGCGCTGGGCGCTGGAACCGGTGACTAAAACCGAACCGGGTGAAACGGCCAACCGCTGGCGCTACCAGGACGGAGCCGGGGAGATCGGCGTGATATCCAGCGTCACCAATGCCTTCTGCGGAAATTGCTCGCGCGCCCGGGTTTCGGCCGAAGGCCAGCTGTACACCTGCCTGTTTGCCGGCTCGGGCTATGACCTGCGCCAGCTGATGCGCGACGGGATCAGCGACGAGGATCTTGCCAAGGCGCTGACCGGGCACTGGCGCAAGCGCGATGACAACTACTCGGAGCTGCGCGCCGCGCTGACCCCGGGCAACCGCAAGCGCATCGAGATGTCCTACATCGGGGGCTAGCCCATCGATTTCTGCCCGTCCAGGGATTCGCGGATGATGTCCGCATGCCCCGAATGCTGGGTGGTCTCGGCAATGATGTGCAGCAAGGTGCGGCGCACCGACCACTGCTTGTCGGTGAACCATGGGGCAAAAGGCAGCTCATGCACGGTATCCAGGTCCACCTCTGCCAGCAGCGCGTCGGTGCGGTCGGCAATCTGCGCGTAGTTCTCCAGCAGCTCTTCCAGGCGTTCTCCGTCTTGCATGCGGAATTCATTGAGGAAGGCTTCGACCGCCTCGGGCGGCATCTGGCTGAAATCCGCTCCGTCCCAGGCCATGGCCGCCCGGCCCATGACGATGAATCCCTGCCACTGCTTTTCGACCGCGGTCACGTGCTTGATCAATCCCCCGAGGGTCAATTCGCTCACCGTGGGGCGTTGCGATGCCTGCTCGTCGTTCAGGCCCTGGACGGTGAAACGCAGGAAATGCCTCGCGTTGGCCAGAGCCTGGAGCAGGTCCGCGCGTTCGCCGGTGAGGGTGGTGTTGGTGATGGCCATGGTGCTCATGATTGCCTCCTGGCATAAGCTGCAGCCGGTATTTCCAGCTGGTAATAACCAGAGTAGAAGTGAAAAGTGCCAGTTTTTGTCCTAAATCAAGGCAGACTTGTTGCATGAGTACCAGCACCAGATTCTTGCGCCTGCTCTCGCTGCTGCAGACCCATCGCTATTGGTCAGGAGACGAGCTCGCCGAACGCCTGGACGTCAGCCTGCGCACCGTTCGCCGGGACATCGACAGGCTGCGCGATCTCGGTTATCCGGTGCAGGCTGATCGCGGCGTAGGCGGCGGCTACCAGCTGGCCTCCGGCACCGCACTGCCTCCCTTGGTGCTCGACGATGAGGAAGCTGTGGCATTGGTAGTCTCATTGCAATCCACCGTGCACAGCGGATCTTCCGCGCTGGCCGAGGCCGCGTTGCGGGCGATGGGAAAAGTTGTGCCCGTACTGCCAGCCAGATTGAGGAAGCGGGCGCAAGCGCTGACCGCGAGCACTGTCCCGCTCAATTCCCAGTCCTCCGCAACAGATCCGGTGGATCCAGCGGTACTGGTGGCATTGGCCCAGGCGTGCCGCGATCATGAACGAATCGCCTTCGACTACAAGGATGCCAAGTCAGCAGAAACCTCGCGCCGGGTAGAACCGGTCCAATTAGTGAATGTGGGCAACCGCTACTATCTGGTAGCCTTTGATCTGGACCGCGATGATTGGCTCAGTTTCCGGGTGGATCGCGCACTGAACCCCTCGCCCAGGGCATTGCGGTTTGCGCCGCGTGAAGTGCCAGGTGGCGACGCAGCGGCCTTTGTGCGCGCAGGATTGCGCGGCAGCGGGCAACCAGAAGTGAGCGCCCGGATTCAGGCCAGCGCCGAAAAACTGGAGCCGCTCATTGGCCGCTGGTTCCAGATCCAGCAGATCGATGAGAACAGTTGCCTCGTGCGCACCGAGAATATGGATCTGCGCTGGGCGGCGTTCGGTCTGGCGATGAGCGAGGCCAAAGTCAGCGACGTGTATCCGAAGGAACTGCGGAAACTGCTCGATTACTGGATTTTGAACCTTGCCGATGTGTCCCGCGGATAACGAAGCGCGAAGCGGGTAGTTGAGCCCATCGCGCACCCCGCTAACTCCACGGCTCCCGAGGTCGTGGCCCGTATTACCTTAACCTTCGACGGCCACCGAGTCGATGGGAAGTCCGGGAATAGGGACATGGGAGACATGGCTGAGGAGATCGGCAACAAGCTTCCAGGCACCATTTCCGAGTTGGCGAACACCGGGGCCGACTGTGCGTCCGAACACCGCCCAGAAAACCATCAATTTCACCCGCTTGGCCTGGGAAGATGCTGGCCCGTCGTGCGCTCATGGAAGACATGGCGTCGATGGTGCGGGGAACCGAGCTGCGCGATGGGCTGCGCCCACCCTGGACAGAGGGCCGGAGCGTGTAATTCGGCATTTATGGGGGGAACGGGAAGGACTGCCTGAACCGCGTGTAACGGATACACCACCACGCATGAAAACGGCCCGGGCAGCATCACCTTAGGTCAT
>NZ_JBLVOC010000012.1:94663-105036 GCF_053543575.1 Glutamicibacter sp. AGC84 | reverse complement strand
CCTGGCCCCCTGCACTTGTTTAACCACTGTTCCTGCTGGCTTGCGGCCTGCCTATTATCGAAGCATCGCAATCGCTTTGAACCGCTACAAGCAGTTTACGGAGTGAGAAGACTAGTGGGCTGCTTCTTCGGCTTCAATTATTGACGCGAGTGCCAGGTCTTCGATGGTGAGCATCACGGTGCTATCCGACCGGTCAAATAGCTGCAGGGTGATGCTCCGGCCATTGCAGCGCCACATGCCCACCGGCTGATCTTCGTCGTCCCAAGGGCGCTCAGGAGTGCCATACAGTTGGGAAAGCTGTGCCTGCAGGACTTCGTAGCCATACTGGGCCACGGGGTCCTGGGCGTTCAGCGATCCGTAGAGGTGGGTGCAGACGCTGAGGAATTGCTGACGGTAAGTATCCCAGAAACTCACCATTTTTCCTGGCAGGCCGAGGTCTAGGCTCGTCATTTGATGTGGTGAATCGTGGTCTTCGGCATCAACGTTGTTTCCGGAAACGAATCCAAGGGCACCGAACAGGACTTCACGCTCGACTTCGTTCTTTGGCCAGGGACCTTGGACCAGGCCCTGGACAACAGGCATGAGATCACGGGGACCAGGGGTCAAACTTGGGGCAGAGTCTGGTGGCGGCATACTGCGAGCCTACCTTTGACGCTTAGTCTCCCGGAAGAGGACCATGAAATTGTGCTTCGCTTACAGGTCCTGCATCCAAAGCAGATGCTGGGCGGACATCGCCGATGCGAACGGGCCTGTCTCTGTTTTCGCACCGGTTGCCTGATGCTGCATCGTCGCTGCTTGACGTGACTGGCCGGCAACCCTACAGTCAAGGCACCGGGGACCTGGTGGTAAGGCTATAGCTGCAGGAGCTTGCGATGGGACAATTGACATTCAGCATCAACGTCACGCTGGATGGCTGTGTAGATCATCGCGAAGGCATCGCCGACGACGAATTGCACGACTACTTCACCCGACTGATGAATGCGCACGGAGCGATGCTCTGGGGGCGTGCCACCTACGAGCTGATGGAAGATTACTGGCCGGCCGTCGCTCATGGAGATATCGCAGCGCAGCCAGCTCTGCTTCGCTGGGCGCAGCAGCTGGAGAAGAAGCCCAAATACGTTGTCTCAAGCACCCGCACCGCGTACTCGTGGAAGAATTCGCACTTGCTAAGCGGCGACCTACGCGCCTCGGTGCAGAAGCTGAAGGACCAGTACCCCAATGGAGTGCTGCTCGGTAGCGGCAAATTGGCAACGGTTCTGGACCGGATGGAACTTATCGACGAATACCACTTCCTAGTCCATCCAGTCATCGCCGGGCATGGACCAACCCTGCATGAGGCAGGATTGCAGGATTCCCGTCACCTCCAATTGATATCAGCGCAGCCGCTGGCCAGCGGGGCAATCACGGCCAGCTATCGGCGTGCAGGCTGATTCCCATGACGATGGCGATTTTGCCTTGGAATTCCGGGGCAGAATCAGGAAAGCGGACACCTTTTCTTGCCGGGTAACTTCGTGTTTTGCACGATGGCAGCAAGCGCTTGCATCCGCAGGCCGAAGCCATGAATGCAGTCGAAGAAATAAGCGTCCTGGCAGAGGGCAATCTGCGTTGCCAAGGAGCGAGGATCGCGTAGCGTAGGAATTATGGATACGCTTTTCTTCGCCCATCGCGGCAGCTCCCATAAATATTCGGAGAACACTCGTGCTGCCTATCTGCAGGCCATCGACGAAGGCGCCGATGGAATCGAATGCGACGTCCATCTGAGCAAAGACGGAATCGTCGTCTGCCACCACGATCCAACAGTCGACCGCACCTCTGATTCAGCCGGTCTGGTTGCCGGATTTACCTTGGCCCAGATGAAAGCCATGGACTTCACTGGAGTCGTTCCGAGCATGGTCCCGGCCGAGTACGGGGCAGAGAATGAACAGCTCCTGAGCCTCGGCGAACTTTTCGAGCTCATTGAAGCACGCGGCAAGCCAATTGGCCTGGCAATCGAAATCAAGCATCCAAGCCCATATGGCCACCTGCTCGAAAAGGGTGTGCTGCAGGTCCTGGCAGCCCATGGCTTCGACCCGCAGACGGGCACGGCCGGCTCGCAAGGGCAGATCGCGGTGACCCTGATGAGCTTTGAGCCGAATTCCCTGCGCTATCTGGCACGCACTGTCAGCACTTCACTATTGTGCCAGCTGATGACCGAGGTCAACCCGGACTATGTCCAGCAGCTCATTGATTCCGGCGACCTGGGGCGAGCAGGTGTCTACGATGTGCTTTACCGCTCCGTGCCTGAAGGAATCGAACTGATCAACGCAGGGGGAGCTGGCATCATTGGATCCGGGGTCGCCTGGACGCGAGCCAATGAGCATCTTGTGCGCCGATGGCTGGAACAAGGGCTGAAGGCGCGCATCTGGACGGTTGACCGTCCCGCGGATGCGCAATTCCTGGTGGACCTGGGTGTCGGGGAATTGACGAGCAACCGCCCGGCAGAACTGCGCAAAGAATTGGAGCTGAGCTAGGCCACATGAGCACCGGAGAAATCGCACAGGTCAACCTGTACCTGCAGGACACGTACATTTTTGCTGCGGAGGCCCGAGTCATTGCAACGGGAAGCGGCGAAGACGGGCAGTGGATTGCCCTGAGCCCCAATATCTTCCATCCCCGTGGTGGAGGCCAGCCCGAAGACTCGGGCACCGTGGACGGGCTGCCTGTCTCAGTCCAGCGCGACGCGAATGCACTGGTGGTCTTGTACGGCGCCGGCGCCCGGCAGGTGGGTGATCAGGTCCTGGCTGAGATCGATGGCGAGCTGCGCCTTTCCCATGCCGCATTGCACACCGCAGGGCACATCCTGGGCTTCGCTGGCGAAGACCGCGGCTGGCAGCACCAGGGCCACTCGCACTTCCCTGGGCAGTCGCGCCTCGACTTCGATCCGGCCAGCGTTGACCTGCCATTGGGCGATGAGAACGAACGGGCCGCCGCCAAAGCCTGGCTCCAAGGACGCGTCGATGAACTCATCGCTGGCGGCGGAGAAATCACAACGGCCACCGATGAACAGGGCATCCGTACCGTGAGCATCGCCGGGGTGAATGCCGAACCTTGCGGTGGCACCCACGTGAAGCACCTGAACCAGCTGCAGCACGTTCAGATCGGTGACGCAAAGGTCAAGCGCGGTGCCTACAAGGTCAGGTACGATGCACGCCACGTCCGCTAGCTGGTTCACTCCGGCGACCAGGATGGGCCTTTCCATCGCGATCGCCACCGGGCTCTACGGCATCTCCTTCGGGGCCCTGTCCATTGCTGCAGGACTGGATCTGTGGCAAACCGTTGCCTTGAGCGCCTTGATGTTCACCGGCGGATCGCAGTTCGCCTTTATCGGCGTGATCTCAGGCGGAGGTGCTGCCTCGGCAGCGTTCTCCGCCGCTTCGCTGCTGGGAATCCGCAATGCCGTGTACGGGATGCAGATCAAGCAGGCATTGCGGCCTTTGGGACGGCATGTGCCCTGGATGGCCCAGGTGACCATCGATGAATCCACCGCAGTCAGCTTGGGGCAATCGGACCTGGCCGAGAAGCGCCGTGGTTTCTTCACCGCCGGGGTGGGCGTCTACGTCCTGTGGAACCTGTTCACCCTCGTCGGAGCCTTGCTCGGAGAACGCATGGGGGACCCCGCGGCTTGGGGTCTCGATGGCGCCGCGGTCGCCGCCTTCATCGGTTTGCTCTGGCCGCGCTTGAAGTCAGCTGAACCGGTCATGATCGCGATTGCGGCCGCAATCCTCACCGCGCTGGCTGTGCCGGCCACCGCGCCGGGCTTGCCGATTCTGGTAACCGCGGCCTGCGCTGCGATCTACGCGGTGGCGACCGGCCGCCGAACCCCGGCTGCGACCGAGCACGGCGATCTGGAAAGCATTGAGGAGGACCAGCCTTGAGCGAATTGAGCTGGTGGATTCTGGGAGCCTGCCTGACGGCCTACGCAATCAAGCTCTGCGGCTACTTTGTGCCACGCAAGGTTCTGGACTCGCCGACCATGTCCCATGTCGCGGCCACGCTGACCATTGCGTTGCTCGCCTCGTTGGTGACGGTCAACGCCTTCACCTCGGGGCAGGAACTGGTGATTGATGCCCGTATCGGTGCGCTCGCGGCGGCGATTATCGCCCTGGCTTTCAAGGCACCCTATCTTGTCGTCGTTGTCGTCGGTGCGCTGGCGGCCATCGTCTTGAGGGCGAGCGGACTAGCTGCCTAGATATTGCTTGCAAGGCTGATGACAAGCACAAGGCGTAGTGGGACAGTGGAAGCATGATTGTAGCTTTCTCCGTAGCCCCGAGTAACGACAACCCCAACGGTTCGGTCCACGATGCAGTGGCCGAAGCGGTGAAAATCGTCCGCGATTCTGGCCTCCCCAATCGCACCAGCTCCATGTTCACCGAGATCGAAGGTGAATGGGACGAAGTCATGGAGGTAGTCAAGCAAGCCACCATGGCCGTTGGCCGATTCGGTTCGCGCGTATCGCTGGTGTTGAAAGCCGATATCCGCCCCGGTTACGACGGCGAGCTCGATGGCAAAATCCAACGCCTGGAGAAGGCTATTGAGGATAGCGAGGAGAACATGCCGTCATGATCCACCATTCTGCAGAGCACCATGCCGCAGCCGTCGATGAATATTTGGAACAGGCGCTGGGGCTGCGCGTTGATGCCTTGGAGGCAGGTCGGGAACATTCCCATAGTGCCGGGCTTCCACGGATTGAAGTCAGTCCTGCCCAGGGAAAGTTCCTCCAGCTGCTCACCGAGATCACAGGTGCCCGCAGGGTCCTGGAGATCGGAACCCTCGGGGGCTACTCCACCAGCTGGCTCGCCCGGGGCGTCGGTGCAGCCGGTACCGTCATCAGCTGCGAATTTGAACCCCTGCATGCCTCGATTGCGCGTGAGAACTTGCAGCGGGCAGGGCTTTCAGAACGTGTTGAAATCCGGTTGGGGGCCGCTCAGGGTTCCATGGATTCGCTGATTTCCAAACGCGTTGCACCATTTGACCTGATCTTCATAGATGCCGATAAGCGCAACAACGTGCCCTACCTGGAACGCGCATTGGAGCTGGCGCATTCAGGCACCGTGCTGGTGCTCGACAACGTGGTGCGCAGCGGCGCGGTCTTGGATGACCCATCCCGGCATGGGACGCAAGAAGCCGATGTTCGCGGAATCCAGGACTCTTTGCGGTGGTTGCGCGATGACCCGCGCGTATCAGCTACGGCGCTGCAGACTGTAGGCGTCAAGGGGTGGGACGGGTTCGCGCTAGCGCGAGTCCTCTAGCGCGTTGGATAGCGTTCGGGGCGCTCGAATTCGAGTTCCCCGGCTTCATCGTGCTTGAACGGCGGCGACTTCAGGATCAGGAAGTACACGCCCAATCCGCAGAGAATGCCCATCGGCGGGCCGACCCACAGGGCATAACCGGTATTGCGCACCAGCCCCGCAACTACCGGGCCAACCAGCATGGGAACGATGTAGTAGTAGTGGTCCGGCTCGGCCGGGCCCCAGAAGCGTTCGAACCTGGCCAGAATACTGAAGCCGGCGGCTAGGAGAACGCAACCGAGCAAAATCACCCAGAAGGTCGAGGAAAGGCTGATGGTCAGGGTCAGGGAACCGACAAGGCCACCAGTCAAGGCAGCGTATTTTGTATTCCGGTTCAAGTCCGACCCCCCTTTGAGCCAAAAAGTTTACGACTACATGAATAGTTTTTCAAGCATTTGGACAGTCCGCAATACTACTTTAGTAGGAGGGGGCCTTGGTGCGTTGGAAGAAAATAGCGAAGTCACTGCCGTAGGCTAGAGAAGTGCCGCAAATGAACGACTACCGAATCCGACTGGCTACTGAACAAGACGTCCGCCCAGCGCTGCAAATGAAATTGCAAGCCTGGCGAGAAGCGTACGCCACACTTCGCGATGAGTCCTTTTTCGCCCACCATGAAGGCCAACTTGATGGCCAGGCAGCCTGGTGGGAACGCGGGCTGGCATCCGGAGCGCAATTCTTCATCGCGGAAGATCGCGATGGCCGCATCATCGGGCTAGCCGGTGGAACTCCGGCCATCGAAGAAGACCAGGATGCCGGAGTGGACGTCGAATTGGGCATGCTCTATGTCCTGGAAGAGTACTACGGTACCGGACTGGGCCAGCACCTCTTCGATGTTGTCCTTGGACAGCACGACGCCCTGGTCTGGGTCCTGCAAGGCAACGAGAGGGCCCTGGCCTTCTTCGCGAAGCAGGGATTCACGCCTGATGGAACCAGTGAAGCCCTGGCTGGCAGCTGGAATGGCTTAATCGAACAACGAATGGTGCGCGCGCGTGGCTAGGGATGCCAAGGAATCAATGCTCGGAGAGTATCCGATCGACACCGGAACGGCGATCATTGAAGCTGATCCCTACGGCGCCAGCCGCTATATCCTGAAGGTCAACGGCGTGCCCTCCTCCCATGTGGACCTGGAGGACCCGGCCTACCTCGATTTCGAGTACATGCGCTGGATGGAACCGGTCTTCGCCATCGGTTTCCCGGCCGGGCAATACGACGGGCGCGCCCGCAAGCTGCGCGTGCTCCACCTTGGCGGAGGTGGCTGCTCCATGGCCCGCTGGGTCGCGGCCAGCTATGAAAACGCCCGGCAGGTTGTGGTGGAGCTGGATGCCAAGCTGGCCGAGCTGGTGCGCGTCCACTTCGACGTTCCGCGCGCTCCGCTGGTACGCCTGCGCGTGGGAGACGCAGCCCAGGTGCTGCCCACCTTGAGCGATGCGAGCCGCGATGTGATCATCCGCGATGTCTTCGCCGGGAGCACCACCCCGCGCGTGCTGACCACGGCGGCCTACGCCCGCGAAGCCCAGCGCGTACTGGATGCCGGGGGCGTCTACCTCATGAATTGCGGCGATACCGCGGACCTGTCCGGCGCCAAGGCGGAAGCCGCGACGCTGCTGGAGGTCTTCGAGCATGTGGCCATGATCGCTGACCCGCCGATGCTCAAGGGCCGGCGCTACGGGAACATCGTGTTCCTGGCCAGCGACGAACCGCTCAAGCTCGGCCCGGCATTCGAACGCAGCCTGCGCACTGCGCCGTTGCCGGCGCAGCTGGTTTCCGGGGCGGCAGTGCAGCGCTTCGCCACCGGGGCCGCGCCGATTACCGGCTAGCTCCCGGGGCCCATCCGGTATCCGCTCCCGTCTGCTGCGCGCTGCAGCAGGCCGTGGTCGACCATGTAGCGGCGCAGCAGCGCGACGTCCGGGTGGAATACCCGCAGCCGTTCATTGAGCTGCTCTTCGCGCAGTTCGTCCCCGGCTCCTATCACCGCATTACGCAGGTAGACCAGCACTTCATGGCGGTCCGCTGGTTTCGCCGGGAGGCTATGCAGCCGGTGTTCGTCGAAGAAGCGGCGGATCCCGACGCGGTCGGCCTTCGCGGCCGACGCCGAAGCCAAGGTCTTCTCCAGCAGTTCGTCGTTCAGCGCCCAGCCGGACCCCTCTTGGCGCAGAAGCCCGATGCTGGCCCAGCGCTCCAAGTCCTTGCGTTCGGACTTATTGGCCTGCTCGGGTACCCCGTGCCCGCTCAATACCGCCCCGAGAAGCCGGCGCATCGAGGGGTTCTTCAAGCCTGCGGCCACCTGGATCCACTGCCCAGCGGTGTTCTGCTGATCGCTCATAAAGCCCATCCTAGCCAGTGCCCGCCGGGACGGAGGCAAAAAACGCCCCGCCATCGCCGGAGCAATGACGGGGCGCCTGGAGGGCTTCGGGGCTATTTGACCCCGGCCCACATCTCAATCAGTCCGATGCCGAAGAACAGCACGAAAGCCGCGGAAACAACCCACATCAGCGGGTGGATTTCCTTGGCGCGGCCCTGCGTGGCGCGGATGAAGACGTAGGAGATGAAACCGGCACCGATGCCATTGGCGATCGAGTAGGTGAACGGCATCAGGGTGAAGGTCAGGAAGGCCGGCAGCGCGATGCCCCAGTCGTTCCAATCGATCTTGGAGACCTGGGTGATCATCATGAAACCGACCACGACCAGTGCCGGCGCCACGGCTTCGAAAGGCACCAGGTAGATCAGCGGGCTCAGGAACATCGCGACGATCATCAGCAGGCCGGTGACTACCGAGGCCAGGCCGGTACGGGCGCCCTCGCCGATGCCGGCGCCGGACTCCACGAAGATCTGCGCCGAGGAGCTGGAGGTGCCGCCGCCGACGATCGCGCCGGCCGCATCCACCAGCAGGACCTTGTCCACGTTGGGGATCTGCCCGTTCTCGTCCATGGAACCGGCTTCGGAAGCCAAGCCCACCATGGTGCCCATGGCATCGAAGAAGATCGAGAGCAGGATGACGAAGGCCAGCAGCGAAGCGGCAGTGGCGCCGATCTTGCTGAAGGCGCCGAACACGCTGACCTGGCCGATCAGCGACAGGTCCGGAAGGGTCCACTCCGGCAGCGACGGAACGACCAGCGACCAGGTGTTGGTCTCCATCGCGCCGATGTGGAAGACGGCTTCGAGGATGTTGGCAAGGATCGCCGAAACGACGATGCCGATCAGGATCGCGCCCTTGACCTTGCGCACTACCAGGGCCATGGTCAGCAGCAGGCCGACCACGAAGACCAGGATCGGCCAGCCCATCAGCTCTCCGTCGAAGCCCAGGCCCACCGGAACGGTGGTGTTCGCGGCATCCGGGAGGCGCTGGACGAAGCCGGCGTTGACCAGGCCGATCAGTGCGATGAACATGCCGATACCCACCACGATGGCGGTCTTCAATCCGGCTGGAACCGCATTGAACACCGCGGTCCGGAACCCTGTGAGCACCAGGCCGAACATGACCACACCCGCAATGAGCACCAGGCCCATGACATCAGCCCAGGTCAATTCCGGGTTGGTTGCCACGGTGATAGCGACGAAGGCGTTGACGCCCAAGCCGGTAGCCATGGCGAATGGGTGGCGGGCCCAGATGCCCATCAGGATGGTCAGGATGCCGGCGACAAATGCGGTCACCGCGGCAACGCGCTGGATGCCCAACTCGCCGCCCGAGGAATCGGCACCGGAAAGAACCAGCGGGTTGAGGACGACGATGTAGCTCATCGCGAAGAAGGTGGCGATGCCGCCGCGAACTTCGGTGGAGAACGTTGAACGCCGTTCCGAAATCTTGAAGTATCGGTCGATGCGCGCGGCCATAGCATTCCCGGACGCGGTTTGTGTGGAGGAGGACATGGAAAAATTCTATGACGTTTCGGGCGCTGATTCATATCGATCCGAGTGTCCAGTAGGCTGTACGCGAAAACTTTAGACCCAACTCACACCTAGAACTGCGGAAGCAAGTACATTGGTGGTAAGGGAAATCACATCCCGTTATATCTGAGGTAGTTGAGGAGCGAGTCTGATGAGTGACGAAGCACCAGTCGCAGCAGAGAAGATTGAAGGAATTGTCGTTGGCGTGGACGGATCCCAGCAGAGCAGATGCGCTTTGCGCTGGGCCGAACGCGAAGCGGTACGCCGCGGCAGCGTGTTGAATATCGTGTCCGCCTACACCATCCCGGTGTTCGCCGCGTCCTCCATGGACGCAGGCTACTCGACCCTGGATGACGACCTGATCCGCGGGGGAGCCGAGGACATTGTGCGCCAGGCCCGCGCAGAGCTTGAAGGCAGCACGGCGGCCATCCGCACCTATATCGAATCCGGCGACCCGTCCGGCGTGCTGCTGGACCTGAGCCAGGACGCCGAATTGGTAGTGGTCGGAACCCGTGGCCGCGGTGGCTTCGTTGGCCGCCTGCTCGGCTCGGTGTCCTCGGCACTGCCCGCGCACTCCAAGTGCCCGACCGTCGTGGTTCCGCTGGCCATGGCCAAGGAGCAGGAAGAGGCCGGTGCCGCCGCGGCGTCGAACCGCAACTGCATCGTGGTCGGCGTTGACGGTTCCGACCGCGCGCGTTCAGCGGTGCTGGCGGCCGCGGACGCGGCCATCGCCAGCGACCTGACGCTGCGCCTGATCTGCGCGGTGCCGCCGGTGGGGGCGGCGCTGGCATGGATGCCGGCGACCGTTGACCAGGAAGCCGTGCTGGAAGATGTGCGCTACCAGATGAGTGTGGGCTCCAAATGGCTGAAGTCGCACTATCCGGCGCTGAAGATGGAAACCGATGTGGTCTCCGGGCCTCCCGTCGAGGTGCTGATCCGCGAATCCGAGCATGCGGTCCTGACCGTCACCGGCTCGCGCGGCCGCGGCGGCTTTACCGGGATGCTGCTTGGCTCAACCTCGCAGGGCGTCTTGCACCACTCCAAGGGCCCGGTGATGGTCGTGCCGGACTCGGATGACCCTCGCCTGGAGAACCGCAAGGACTTCGATACGCGGGCGCAGGAGCAGTGACCGCACGCCTGTAGCCAGAATGCACCCAGGCC
>NZ_JBLVOC010000012.1:90920-94616 GCF_053543575.1 Glutamicibacter sp. AGC84 | reverse complement strand
GGCCTTCGTGCCTCGAGGGGTGGCGCTTAGTAGCGGGCTGCCTTCGGGTAGAGGTTGTTGACGTAGCTCAGTGGAGTCACCGAGATGCCGGCGTTCGGGTTGCGAGCGTGGACGACCTGGCCGTTGCCGATGTAGATGGCTACGTGGTAGAACGAGGAACCGCCGTTGGAAGACGAGAACACCAAGTCGCCTGGGCGCAGGTTGCTCAGCGACACGTACTGCGGGGCGCTAGCGAACTGCTGGGACGAAGTACGTGGCAGGCTGATGCCGGATTTGCCGAAAGCTCGCTGCGAGAAGCTCGAGCAGTCGAAAGCATCGGGACCGTTGGCACCATAGACGTAGTACTTGCTGGGATCATCCGCGGTCTTCAAGGCCCAGGAAAACGCTGCAGAGTAGTTGCTGCCGGACTGCGGGGCGACTTCAGGCTTCGGCTCCGGCTTAGGTTCCGGCTTTGGCTCAGGCTTAGGCGCTGGCTTCGGGGTGACCTTCGGCTTTGGCTCCGGCTTTGGCTCGGGCTTGGGTGCCGGCTTCGGGGTAGCCTTCGGCTTCGGCTCGGCCTTCTTGGTTGGTTCCGGCTTCGGTTCGGCCTTCTTGGTTGGCTTTGGCTCCGGCTTCGGCTCGGCCTTCTTGGTTGGCTCTGGCTTTGGCTCGGCCTTTTTGGTCGGTTCCGGCTTTGGCTCGGCCTTTTTAGTTGGCTCCGGCTTCGGTTCGGCCTTCTTGGTTGGCTCCGGCTTCGGCGCTACGGGAGGCTCGACAGCTTCCGGTTCCTCTTCAACCTTCTCAGGCTCCGACTCGACCGTTTCCTCTTCAGGTTCGGCCTGCACCAGCTCACGTGGCTTTTCAACCGAGAGCGGCTGAACGGAGTCTTGCTTCGTTTCGGGAACCTTGGCGGTTTCCTCTTCGGCGATGGCGTCCGCGAGAGCTTTTTCCTGCTCCTGCGTTTCGCGCTCTTCAACCGCCTGGCGAACCTCGGCCTCTTCCTTCTGCTTCAAGGTGGCGAGGTGGCCGATCAAGTCATCGCGCAGCTGCTTCTCAGGTGCGATAGCTGCTTCGTAGGTGGACAGGGTGCTGTTCGCGGTCGCTGCGGCTGCGTCATAGTTGGCTGCAGCTTCTTCGGCGGCGTTCTGTGCCGCATCAGCATATTCCTGCCAAGCCGAAACGAGGCCTTCGGCCTCGGTGGCGGTGTTGACGGACTGGACCTTCTGTTCGCTCAACGCGTCGATGGTAGCGGCCTTGTAGAACAGGTCGCCTTCCTGGTTGTCATCAAGGAGCAGGCTCAGGGTCGAGGTGCCTGCGCCATTGCGGTAGATATCCGAAGCGATAGCGCCCAGATCGTTGCGGCTCTGCTCCAGGTAAGTCTTTGCGTACTCGAGCTGTTCTACAGCCTTCTCGGCCGCAGCGGTGCGCAGATCGCGCTCTTCGCCGGCGGTGAGCAGGGATTCCTGAGCCTGAGCGGCCTCAGTTTCAACGCGCTTCAGTTCGGCGCGGCTGGAAGCCAGGGAAGCTTCGATGCGCGCGATCATCGCGTTCGTCGAAGCCTTATCCTTCTTTGCGTCCTGGACCTCTGCGTCCGAAGGTAGCGCGGAAGCCCTAGGTGCGGCAGCGATGGCCACAGACTGAGGAAGCAGAGCTGAAGTAGATGCGGAAGCGGGCAAAGCGCCTGCAATGCAGGACACCGCTAGGGCTAGGGTGCTTGCAGCAACACCGAGCGTGTGGCGAGTAGCCATATCGTTCCTCACTAAGTACTTGGATGACGCGGAGTGCGTGAGTCGTGACCTTCACCGATGAGTAGGTCACGATTCGGATAAGACTCCAAATAGCACATTAGGCAATTAAGACACGCTTGGCAACACTGTTCACATCAGTCACATGAATCCCATTCGTGTAATTCGCCTGGGTATTCGGCGGTGATCTGCGCAGATAGTGGCATTTGGGATCTGTGTGGCTGATCAAGAGTGGCTGGGAAATGACTCAGACATATATCTCGCCTCGTTACCCAGGTATCGATTGTCATGAAGCTTGGGTAACGTGCCGGAGGGGAACGTGCGACTGCAAAAAACGTTTGCCTTTAAAAGGGAAAGGTACTCCGGGAGGGCGCAAAGCTCTGCTTCGCTGGGTCTGCCCCGGAGACGCTGGCTCCAATGGCGACATCCTTTTGGGGGTGCGGTGCCGTGCTCCCAATCGGGATCACCTCGCTGCCCTTGGTGGCGGAGGGGCCCAGGGCCGCTGGGTGGACACGGGCAAGAGGCATGCAAGGTTCCTCCGGCCGGCTGCACCTGATCACGCCCGGATAAAGCAGCCGCCAGCGGGGCAACGGGAAACCGACCGGCGCGCCAATCGTTGCGAAACGGATTTTGGGCGGCTTGCCCGCCGGTCGGCTGGACCTGGGTGGCGATTCCAAGCGCCATGCGTGTGCTTTGGGTCTCTTTCGACCTCGATGCGACCACCGCATTCGAGTATTTTTGTGAGGCAGATCTCAAAAGAAGATTCTGCGGATTCGGGGCTATGACCACCCTAAATCGTGCAATTTCGCGTCGTCGATTCCGAAGTGATGGGCCACTTCGTGCATCACTGTAATCCCAATTTCCCGCACTACATCTTCACGTGTTTCGCAGGCTCGAAGCGTCGGATTCTTGAAGATCGTTATGCGGTCGGGAAGTGCGCCCGTGCCCCAGTCCAGGTCCCGTTCCGTGAGTGCAATGCCCTCGTATAACCCCAGAATTTCAGGGTTTTCTGGTTCTCCTGGAAGCGGCTCATACTCGTCTTCGATGAAGAAAATGACGTTGTCCATCATGGCGAATGCAGCCTCCGGAATGGCGTCGATGGCCTGCTCGACCAGGGTCTGGAATTCGTCGTCATCCATCTCAAAAAGCATGCTTCCAGACTAGGCCCGCGCACCCGATTTGGCATGGGTGAAACTCGTCCAGGTGCCGATTTTGCAAAAGCAAAAAACACTGCGTATAGTTATTGGAGTCCGCTACGGAGAAGCAAGAAACCGAAGCGAACAACTTAGGCCCCCATCGTCTAGCGGCCTAGGACACTGCCCTTTCACGGCAGCGGCACGGGTTCGAATCCCGTTGGGGGTACAAACAACCATTATGTGGTTGTCAGATGGAGAAATCCATTGGCTTGCGAAAGCAAGGCCCTGTAGCGCAGTTGGTTAGCGCGCCGCCCTGTCACGGCGGAGGTCGCGGGTTCAAGTCCCGTCAGGGTCGCTCAATTTACTATTTCAATAGTAAATTTGGTGTCCACTTAGTGGTACCAGGCTCTGTAGCTCAGTTGGTAGAGCGTTCGACTGAAAATCGAAAGGTCACCGGATCGACGCCGGTCGGAGCCACGCAGGCCCTCGGTTTATCCCGGGGGTTTTACTGTGTGACTTGAATTTATTCAAAGCACTAGGCCCTGTAGCGCAGTTGGTTAGCGCGCCGCCCTGTCACGGCGGAGGTCGCGGGTTCAAGTCCCGTCAGGGTCGCTCAATTTACTATTTCAATAGTAAATTTGGTGTCCACTTAGTGGTACCAGGCTCTGTAGCTCAGTTGGTAGAGCGTTCGACTGAAAATCGAAAGGTCACCGGATCGACGCCGGTCGGAGCCACGCAGGCCCTCGGTTTATCCCGGGGGTTTTACTGTGTGACTTGAATTTATTCAAAGCACTAGGCCCTGTAGCGCAGTTGGTTAGCGCGCCGCCCTGTCACGG
>NZ_JBLVOC010000012.1:58756-90900 GCF_053543575.1 Glutamicibacter sp. AGC84 | reverse complement strand
TGTCACGGCGGAGGTCGCGGGTTCAAGTCCCGTCAGGGTCGCTCAATTTACTATTTCAATAGTAAATTTGGTGTCCACTTAGTGGTACCAGGCTCTGTAGCTCAGTTGGTAGAGCGTTCGACTGAAAATCGAAAGGTCACCGGATCGACGCCGGTCGGAGCCACGCAGGCCCTCGGTTTATCCCGGGGGTTTTACTGTGTGACTTGAATTTATTCAAAGCACTAGGCCCTGTAGCGCAGTTGGTTAGCGCGCCGCCCTGTCACGGCGGAGGTCGCGGGTTCAAGTCCCGTCAGGGTCGCTCAATTTACTATTTCAATAGTAAATTTGGTGTCCACTTAGTGGTACCAGGCTCTGTAGCTCAGTTGGTAGAGCGTTCGACTGAAAATCGAAAGGTCACCGGATCGACGCCGGTCGGAGCCACGCAGGCCCTCGGTTTATCCCGGGGGTTTTACTGTGTGACTTGAATTTATTCAAAGCACTAGGCCCTGTAGCGCAGTTGGTTAGCGCGCCGCCCTGTCACGGCGGAGGTCGCGGGTTCAAGTCCCGTCAGGGTCGCTCAATTTACTATTTCAATAGTAAATTTGGTGTCCACTTAGTGGTACCAGGCTCTGTAGCTCAGTTGGTAGAGCGTTCGACTGAAAATCGAAAGGTCACCGGATCGACGCCGGTCGGAGCCACGCAGGCCCTCGGTTTATCCCGGGGGTTTTACTGTGTGACTTGAATTTATTCAAAGCACTAGGCCCTGTAGCGCAGTTGGTTAGCGCGCCGCCCTGTCACGGCGGAGGTCGCGGGTTCAAGTCCCGTCAGGGTCGCACACTAAACAGAAGCTCCGGATTCCGGGGCTTTTGCTGTATCCGGGGGCTGTTAGTTCGCGCGGCCAAGATGCCGCGGACCAATCCAGCGATTGCTCAGCCGGCGGTATGCGGCGGCGGCGCTAGTCATGTCCTCGTCTTCCAACGCCTGAATGCCGTGCATCAAGTCGTTCGCGGAATCATCGGGCCACACAATTTCTGCCAACAGGCCATAATCCAGTTCAATGACCGATCTGTTGTCGAAGGATTCCAGCCAGCCGCCAAGGCTGCCCAGCTCCTCGAAGAGCTGCGACTGCGGCGCATGGGATGCCAGCGCTTGGACTGCCCAAGCCAGGCGGTCAATGGCCTGTTCGAAGGTGGCGTACATGCGAACCGTCTTCAGCTGCTCACCGCTGTGAACCAGCTCGTGCTCGTCGTCCTCGCGGAAGAGGGCAAACCAGCCCAGCGGGATGCCCCATGAAGAGGTCCTCGTGTGCAGATGGGTCAGGTCATTGGCCAGGCGGTCGGCATCAACGCGTTGTGCGTTAGCCTGCCGCGCTGCCGGCGGTACCAGCAGGTCGAAAACCTCGGCCCGCATGGCTTCTTCGGCTTGTTCGGCAGCGAGCAGGCTGCGTGCCTGCAATTGCCCCGGGCAATAGCGCGTGTGCTCGGCCCCTTGGTAGTCCAAGGACTTCACGCTGCGGAAGAATTCCGGCTCATTGTGCGGGAACGGGTCGGAGACATGGCGCAGGGTGCGGCTCCACAGCCGCTCGTTCTCGAAGTCATCCCACTGCTCCGCGGTGCGCCGCGGGGTACGCAGGATGATGGACTGGGCCCAATCCTCGAAAGCATCCAGCGGCTCGTAGACGCGCAGGTGCGCTGTCGCTGCGGTCAGCTCTGCGGCGGGCCCAATCATCTTTGCCGCCACGACTAGTCGGCCAGCTCCACGATGACCGGGGCGTGGTCGCTGGCGCCCTTGCCCTTGCGTTCTTCGCGGTCAATGCTTGCGCCGGTTACGCGTGCGGTGAGCGCAGGCGAGGTGAGCGAGAAATCGATGCGCATGCCTTCGCCCTTGGGGAAACGCAACTGCGTGTAATCCCAGTAGGTGTATTCGCCTTCGGTGTGCGGGCGCACGACATCGGTGAAGCCCAGCTCCTCGAAGGCAGCGAAGGAGGCGCGCTCTGGCGCCGAGACGTGGGTCAACTTGTTCTCCAGGAAGAAGTTGATATCCCACACGTCTTCGTCCTTTGGCGCGATGTTCCAATCGCCCATCAAGGCAATCTGCGCCTCGGGGTTTTCCGCCAGCCATCGGGCGGATTCCTGCTTGAGCACATCCAGCCAGTTCAGCTTGTAGCCCATATGCTCATCATCCAACGCGCGTCCGTTGGGTACATACAGGCTCCAGACGCGCACCCCGCCACAGGTTGCCGCGATGGCGCGAGGCTCCTGGATCGGATTCTTGCCGGCCTTGCCGAATTCCGGCTGCCCGGGGAAGGTGCGCTCAACATCCTCGAGGCCAACGCGAGAAGCGATGGCAACGCCATTCCACTGGTTGACTCCGAAGTGCGCTACCTCGTAATCGTTGTTCTCGAACAGTTCCCAGGGGAAATTGTCGTCTTTGCACTTAGTTTCCTGGATAGCCAGGACATCTACATCGGTACGTCGCAGCCAGTCCTCAACACGGTCGGCGCGGGCTCGCAGCGAGTTCACATTCCAGGTTGCAATCTTCACTAGTTCAACCTATCAAGTTTGCTGTCTTGTGCCACTTCAATTTAGTTGGAAGTCCGAGTATATTCGACACTAGTAGGTGACCTCAATCACTCAAAGGAGAGTCTGTTGCCTGAGATTCTGACCGAACGCCGGGGGCACCTGGGACTCATAACGCTGAACCGGCCGAAGGCCCTGAACGCCCTCAACACAGACATGTGCCGCGACTTCTTCGACGTGCTGCTGGAATGGCGCGATGACCCGGATATCGCCCAGGTAGCGGTGATGGGCGCAGGGGAGCGCGGCCTGTGCGCCGGCGGGGATATCGTGGCGATCTACCGGGATATCTTGGACCGCAGCGGTGCTTCGGCTGACTTCTGGCGCATTGAATACCAGCTCAACGTCCTGATCGACGAGTACCCCAAGCCGTACATTGCGCTCATGGACGGAATCGTCCTTGGCGGCGGCATCGGCATCTCGGCGCATGGCAGCCATCGCATAGTTACCGAAACCAGCCGTTGCGGCATGCCGGAAGTCGGTATCGGATTCTTCCCGGACGTAGGCGGAACGCATTTGCTGGCGCGTGCCCCGCATGCGGCCGGACGATTGGCGGCATTGACTGGAATGAAATTCGGCGCGGCCGACACCATCGCTTTGGGCCTGGCCGACTCGTATGTGCCCAAGGCCCGGATCCCCGACGTGCTCGCAGACCTCGAGGTCCAGCCGGCCGCGTCGGTGCTGGCCGGCTATACCGAGACTCCGGAGCCTGGCTTCCTGCACGAAGAATGGGTGCAGGCCTTTGGAGAGGCAAGCACCCCAGCGGTCATGCGTGCACTGGAGCTGCACGACTGCCCGCAAGCCCAAGAGGCGTTGAAGGCATTGGGCGCCGCCTGCCCGAGCTCGGTGCGCTTGGCCGAAGAACTGATCCACCTGGCTGGAGCGGATTTGAGAACAGACCTGCAACGAGAGTATCGGGCTGCCGTTCACCGGCTTGATGACCCCGATTTCGCCGAGGGGATTCGCGCCGCAGTCATCGACAAGGACCGCACCCCGCAATGGACGGAAGCAGTCCCGGGGCTAAGCCCGGGCCAGCGCACGCAACGGCATTTGGAGCCCCTGTTCGGGGCAGAACTAACTTTCGCACTGCTCGGTGAAGATCTAGCGGAAAAGAGCCACTCATGAACGCAAAACCAGTTATCGGATTCCTGGGCATGGGCCATATGGGATTGCCCATGGCCATCAACCTGCACAAGGCAGGCTACCGGATCAAGGGCTTCGACGTGGTTCCTGATGCGGTGCAGGCCGCCCAAGAGGCAGGCATCGGCACCGTGGCTACCGGAGCCGAGGCGGCCGCCGGCGTGGACATCGTCATCACGATGTTCCCTTCGGGCAAGCACGTGCTCGATGCCTACCGCGAATACCTGCTTGATAGCGCCAAGCCCAATACGCTGTTCCTTGAGTGCTCCGCCATCGACGTAGCGCAGGCCCGTGAAGCGGCGCAGCTTGCGGTCTCCGCGGGGCATCGAAGCGCCGACGCTCCGGTGTCCGGGGGCGTGGTCGGGGCAGAAGCGGGGACGTTGACGTTCATGCTCGGTGCGCAGGCCGAAGATCTCGGAGAGATCACCCCGCTGCTGGAGCACATGGGCAAGCGGATCGTGCACTGCGGCGGGTACGGCGCAGGCCAGGCCGCCAAGGTCTGCAACAACATGCTGCTGGGCATCTCGATGATTGGCGCTGCCGAGGCCTTCGTGCTCGGAGAACGGCTGGGCTTGGAGCACCAGGCGCTCTTCGATGTCATTTCCTCCGCGTCGGGGCAGTGCTGGTCGGTCACCACCAATTGCCCGGTGCCCGGACCTGTGCCTGCTTCCCCTGCCAATCGCGATTACCAGCCAGGATTTGCCGCAGCGCTGATGGCCAAGGACCTCGGCTTGGCAGCTAGCGCGCTGGAGCATACGAGTACCGATGCCCAGCTCGGCTCCCTGGCCGCAGCGCTGTACCGCAAGTTCAGCGATGAGGGCGATGCGGGAACCGATTTTTCCGGGATCATCAACGCGATCCGCGACGGATCGCTATAGGAAGTCCCCGGAGGCCTTGCGGAATCGGGCCAGGATCTCGAAAATCTCGGTGGCGTCGGTGCCGGAGAGATCGCTCTGGGCAAAGAGCTTTTCGTTCAGATCGCCGCGGGCCGCTGGCAGCACTTGCTGGCCTGCGGCCGTGAGCTCCAAAAGGCGGGTGCGGCCGTCGGTCGGGTGCGGGATGCGCCGCACCAAGCCGGTGGCTTCCAGGCGGTCTACCGAGTTGGTCAGGCTGGTGGCGTGGACCTGCAGGAGCTGGCTGGCCTGGCTCATGGGCAGGGAGCCGCGCTTGGAGAAACCGAGCAAGGCGAGTACTTCGAATCGCGCAAAGGTCAGCCCGTGCGGCTTGAGGATGGCATCGGCTCGCTGCAGGTAAATCGATGCCGTGCGCATCACCGCGGTAATTGCGGCCATGGAGTCGGCCTCGGCTGACCATCCATGGGAAATCCATTGTTCCCTGGCTTGCGCGATTGGATCGCGTGAGAGCGGAGAAGTCATGTGCATACCCCCAAAAGAAGACTTAGTCCAACAATATACTTGGACATCCTATGGTTTGGAAGGAATCCCCGGATGGACCTCTTGAATGTGGCCGGAGAACTAAGTGGAACCGAACGGCAGCGACTGCTTGGAATCAGGCAGGTAGCGCAGCATCAGGTGCGCAAGCAGTCCGTTGGCTATTGGAACCGCGAAGAATTTCCGACCGAGCTGATCGGAAAACTGGCCGAACTCGGACTGGGCGGATTGCAGCTGGGGGACAGCTCGCATTTGCTGCGGGGGCTGATCCATGCAGAACTCGCCCGCGCCGATATTTCAATCTCATCCGTGGTCGGCATCCACAACGAACTGGTGATCGGGATGATCCGCGAATTGGGCTCGCAAGAGCAGCGCGCGCAGTGGCTGGGCAAGCTCGCCGGCTTTGAAGCCTACGGCGCATTTGCGCTGACCGAACCGGAACATGGATCGGATATCGCCGGCGGCATACGGAGCACCGCGCAGCGCGACGGGGACCAGTACGTTCTGAACGGGGCCAAGCGGTGGATCGGCATGGGCACCTTCAGCGATTTCGCGCTGGTCTGGGCCAAGGACGAGGAAACTTCGCAGGTCGGGGCCTACCTCGTTGAAGCGGACCGCCCTGGCTATAGCGCTTCCAAGATCGAACACAAGATCGGGCTGCGCAGCATGCAGAATGCGGATATTCGGCTGGAGAATGTGCGGATTCCCGTCGCGAATAAGCTTCCAGGGGTGACCAGCTTCGCTGCGGCAAACCAGCTATTGATGCAATCTCGCGCGTGGGTGGGATGGCAGGCTGTCGGCGCGATGATGGCAACGCTCGACATCTGCAGCGCCTACGTCGCGCAGCGCCAGCAGTTCGGGCAGCCGCTGGCCGCTTTCCAGTTGATTCAGCAGCCCCTGGCCGAAATTGCAGGCAACCTGAGCGCCTGCCTTTCCATGATGGGCGATATTGCCCGCAAGCAAGAGCGCGCGGAATTGCACATGGTGGATGCGGCAATGGCGAAGTCCACTGCCACCCGCCTGGCGCGGGATTCGGCCGCCTTGGGCCGGGCGATGCTTGGCGGCAACGGCATTGTGAGCGATTTCGAAATGGCCAAGGTCTTCTGCGAAGTCGAGATTCTCCATACCTATGAAGGCACCTATGAAATCAATTCGCTGATTGTGGGACGTGCCCTGACCGGAGTCAGTGCCTTCGTGTAGCCGGGGCATCCGTCCGTTGGAATCTTTCCAGCTAATTCATAACAAGTACTTTCCAGAGCGGAAAGTACTTGTTATGGTTGGGGAACTCGGAAGATCAAAGCCAAAGGAGCAGGACAATGAAGATGCCATTCAGCACCTGGTACACCATCATCACCGTCGCGGCAGGTCTGGCCTTCGCGGCAATGGCCATGACCGCCTATGCCACGGGCAACAACTCCCTGATCTTCATTGGCATGGGCTTCTTCATGGCAATTTGCATGACCATGACGTCCGTCTACGCACAGCGCCAGCAGAAGGCCCGCAAGGCGGCCAGCAAATGAGTTCCGGCAAGAAAATGAGTCCTGAAGAGCAACTGGCCGCCCTGGGGTTGGCGCAGCAGGGAATGCAGCGTGCCGCCGGGTACGGAGCCAAATTGCTGGGCACCTATTGCATCATCTTGGGAGTGCTCATGGGCGGCCTGGCCGCACTGCTGCAGGTCTTTCGTCCCGATGCGAATTTCATCGGCTTCATCGTCATCATGGCGTTGTTCTGCGTATCGGTTGCAGCAATGTCCTTGGCTTACGGGAAGCTCTACCGCTCGCTGCCGCGCGGGCATTCCAAGATGTATCTTCGGGGGTTCATCGCGAGCATGGTGCTTTACGCGGTGGCAGTTGCCTTGCTCGGGGCGGGACCCATGGGCTGGGGCGCCATCGCGTTGATCTGGATTATCGTTGCCGCGCCGTTGTTCCTGACCGGAATTGCGATGGTGCGCAAGTGAATGCCCATGCTCGCGAACGGCTCAACGACGACTTCTCCAACCCGGTACGGCTTTCGCTGATGGGCTCCTTGCAAGCCGTGGATGAAGCCGATTTCAAATCCTTGAAAGAAGCCATCGGCATTTCGGATTCGGTGCTTTCCCGGCATCTGAGCGCACTGGAAGCCGGCGGTTACGTGCAGATCAAGAAAGGGTATGTGGGCAAAAGGCCTCGTACCTGGGCGAAGCTGACTTCAGCTGGGCAGGAGGCCTTTGCGCAACATGTCCAGGCGCTGAAGGAAATCACCGGCTTGGGGTAATCCTCAAGCGCGCCACCATTTGTCCCAGTAGGTGGCCGGTACGGTGCGCTTGTGCCGGGATCCCACGAAGCGCCTTTCGATGACCTCGGCCGCCGCAGGGTCAATCTCGCGGCCTTCGAGGTAGTCATCAATCTGCGGATAGGTCAGGCCGAGTTCCTCTTCATCTGCGCGCAGCGGCTGGCCGTCCAGCAGGTCCGCGGTAGGCTCCTTGGCCCACAGCAGCTCAGGAGCCTGCAGCTCGCGCAGCAGTGCCTGGTTCTGGCGCTTATTCAGCCCGGCCAGGGGCAGGAGGTCCGCTCCGCCATCGCCGAACTTGGTGAAGAAGCCGGTGATCGATTCGGCCGCGTGATCGGTGCCCAGGACCAGCATCCCGCGGTCCCCGGCCATGGCGTACTGCATGATCATCCGGGTGCGGGCCTTGAGGTTGCCGCGGTTGAAATCGCTCAGTGCCGGGTGGCCCGCATCGGCCAGGGCTTCATCGAAGGCGGCGACAGGCTTTTGGATGTTCACCTCGAACTGCTCGTCGGCAGCCACGAAATCCATGGCCGCTTCCGCATCGGCCGCATCTTTCTGCACGCCATGCGGCAGGCGCACCGACACGAAGTGCGCCTCGCCGCCGGATTCGCGCACCTCTTCGACGGCCAACTGGGCCAAGCGGCCAGCCAGCGTCGAATCGATGCCGCCGGAGATGCCCAGCACGAAACCCCGGGCGCCGGTAGCGGCCAGATAGTCCTTGAGGAAGTCGATACGACGGCGAATTTCGTCGGCCGCGTCGATTTCCGGGCGCACGCCCAGCTCGTCAATGATCTTTGCTTGCAGTTCACGCATGCTTCTAATCCTAGGCATGAGCCCTCGCCGTGCGGTACCGCTGCACAGGTTGGGAACGAAAGTTAATCTGTTCTCAACAAATCCCGGAAGGGGCTATTCGGAATCCTGGTCCGGGTCCCAGCCGAGATTGCGCGCGATCTTCTCCAAGGCCTCGACCACCGCGTCATATTCGGAACCGTCCAGATCCTGGCCGAACTGGGTGCGGATCTTTTCCACGAGCTCACTGAGCTTGAGCAACGAGGTGTGGCCCCGATCGGTGATGGAATACTCGCCGTTGATTGCCGTAACCCAGCCGGATTCGATCAACTCGGCAAGGTGCTCTCTCAATGATTGCGGTTCATCCGGGGAGGCGAAGAACGGGGAAAGCCCGGCGTCCAGTTGCGCCTCGGTGGCAGGTTGCTGCTCCAGCAGGTTGAGCACCTGCCATTGCCTGCGTGTCACACCGTGCTCTTCCAAAGTCGCTGCAAACTGCTCGTCAATCAGCGAATCCACCAATTTCAGCCAGTAACCCAAGGGGCGTTTTGCGTTCATGCAATCAGCCTAGCCATGATGCCGACTAGAATCGAGGGTATGAGCGAAACCAGCGCCCGTGAGCGACTAAAAGAACTGATCCAAGAACTAGCCATTGTGCGCGGCAAGGTCACCTTGTCCTCGGGCAAGGAAGCTGATTACTACATCGATCTGCGCCGTGTAACCCTGCACCAGGAAGCCTCGGGCTTGGTTGGCGAAGTCATGCTTGGCTTGCTGGACGAAGCCAAGCTGGAATTCACCAATGTGGGCGGCTTGACCATGGGCGCTGACCCGGTGGGCACCGCCATCATGCACACCGCCCGGGCCAAGGACCGCGCCATCGACGCCTTCGTGGTCCGCAAGGCGCAGAAGTCCTACGGCATGGGCCGCCAGGTCGAGGGCCCGAGCGTCGAAGGCCGCGATGTCATCGTGCTCGAGGATACTTCCACCACCGGCGGTTCGGCGCTGACCGCTGTCGAGGGCGTGCGCAAGGCCGGCGGCAACGTGATTGCCGTGGCCGTGATCGTTGACCGCGACACCGGAGCCAAGGAACGCATCGAAGAAGAAGCCGGCGTTCCGTACCTGTTCGCCTACGGCAAGAACGAGCTGGGCCTGTAGCCGGCAAGCGATTCCCTGCACAGCACCTCGTTGCCCACCGGAGAATTCCCGGTGCGCGGCGGGGTGCTCTGCTTTTCCCGGCTAGCGGCTGCGCGCGGGGCCCGTGGTCTCGCGCGGGACGAGCACGGCAGGCAGGTGGCCGGGGGAGCGGACGTCCTCGCCCGCAAGCAGGCCCAGCAGCATGTTCACGGCCTGGGCGCCCATCTCATGCAGCGGCTGGCGCACGGTGCTCAGCGGGGGAGAGGACTGTGCCGCGGCCGGGATGTCATCGAAGCCGATGATCGAAAGATCGCCGGGAACCTGCAGCCCGCGCTCGCCGGCCACCTGCAAGGCGGCCAGGGCCGAGAGGTCATTGGCCGCGAAGATCGCCGTGGGCGGCTGGGGCAGGTCCAGCAGGTCATGGGCGGCCTGCACCGCGGCATCATGCTGGTAATCGCCATCGTGCGACAGCTGCCCATCGAATTCCACGCCGGCCTCTTCCAGCGCTTGGCGGTAGCCCTGCTCGCGCAGGTGCGCGGAAGCCAGGTCCCCGCGCCCGCGGATGTGCCCGATGCGGCGATGGCCCAGATCCAGCAGGTGCCGGGTGGCCGTATAGGCCCCGGAGCGGTTGTCCACGTCGATGGCGATCGGCATTTCCGGACCGGCATGCGGGTCAATGGCGACGACCGGCACCGAGCTGTGCGGGACTTCCACGGTGGGGGTGACGATGATGGCGCCGTCGATCAGCGTTCCGCCCAAGCGGGACAGGGAGCGGCGTTCCCAGCCGGCATGCCCCTCGGGGGAAAGGTTGCCCGCGTAGGCCATCAAATCGTATTGGGTTCCGCGCAGGGTCGCGGAGATGCCGTTGAGCAGGCCCAGCGAAAAGGGCTCGAACTCCGCCACCAGGATGCCGATGATGTTGGTGCGGGTGCTGCGCAGCGAGGAGGCGACCAGCGAAGTCTCGTAGCCCAGTTCGCTGATGACCTGGTGGACCTTGGCGATGGTGGCCGGGGCGACCCCGTAGCGGCCGTTGACGACCTTCGAGACGGTGGAGACGGAGACCTGCGCGGCGCGCGCGACGTCGTTGATGGTCACGCGTGCGCTGGAAGGCTCGCCGGGGATCTGCGGCTGCTGGGCATTGGCGATCCCGGGGATTCCGGTCTGAGGGGTCATCACGTCACTAACAGTAGCGCAAAATACTCCGGAATTCCGTGACTTCACGGGGGCATGACGATCGATTGCGGATCTTTCGACAACGTTTTCGCAATGGATTTCGAAAACGTTATCGAAAACGATTGACATGACCTGCGTCACGGTGCAATTCTTGGTGGAGCCAATCGCCTGCCGTCCGATGCCGGCAGGTCTTCATCACAGCTGAGGAGCACGAGCATGTTTTCCAAGATCCGAGGTGCGCAGATTCTGGCGCTGGCCGCCACGACTGCCCTGTTGGCCACCGGCTGCGCCGCCGATGCAGGCCAGGAAGGGACGTCGGCAGACGGAACCACCACCATCACCTGGTGGCACAACTCCAATAACGGCGACGGCAAGGCCTACTACGAACAGGTTGCAGCCGACTTCGAAGCCGCCCATGAAGGGGTGGAGGTCGAAGTCAGCGCCATGCAGCACGAGGACATGCTCACCAAGCTCGATGCGGCCTTCCAGAGCGGCGACGCCCCGGATGTCTACATGGAACGTGGTGGCGGGGAGCTCGCAGCCCACGTGGCCGCCGGGCTGACCAAGGACCTGACCGAGGCGGCCTCCGAGGAAATCGCCTTCCTCGGCGAGAACGCCGGCGGCTGGCAGCTCGATGGCAAGACCTACGCCTTGCCGTTCTCGCTGGGCGGCGCGGGGTTCTGGTACAACAAGGCGCTGTTCAAGGAAGCGGGCATCGACTCGGCCCCGCAGACCTTCGATGAACTGATTGCGGCCACCGGGAAGCTGAAGCAGGCCGGCATCGACCCGATTTCCATCGGCGCGGGCGACAAATGGCCGGCAGCCCACTACTGGTACTACGCGGCAGTGCGCGAATGCTCCCAGCAGACCCTGGCCGATTCGGTCGCCAATCTCGATTTCAGCGACCAGTGCTTCACCAAGGCCGGGGAAGACGTGGACCAGCTGATCAAATCCGAGCCATTCAATCCGGGCTTCCTCTCTACCCCGGCGCAGTCCGGCCCCACCTCCGCTTCGGGCCTGCTGGCCACCGGAAAGGTAGCCATGGAATTGGCTGGCCACTGGGAGCCAGGGGTCATGCAGGGCCTGACCGAAGACGGCACTGGCATGGGGGAAGACACCGGATGGTTCCCCTTCCCTGCCATTGAGGGCGGCCAGGGCGACCCGGCCGCGCAGCTTGGCGGAGGCGACGCCTGGGCAGTTTCCGAAGGCGCCCCCGACGCGGCGGTGGACTTCGTGAAGCACATGCTCTCCGACGAGGTCCAGCGCGGTTTCGCCGAGCTGGACATGGGCCTGCCGACCAACCCGGCAGCCAAGGACGCGATCTCGGATCCGGCATTGGCTTCGCTGATGGACGTGCGCGACAAGGCGCCATATTTCCAGCTGTACTTCGACACCTCGTTCGGCGCCTCCATTGGCGGGGCCATGAACGACGAGATCGCCCTGCTCTTCGCCGGCAAATCCGACGCGCAGAAGATCGTCGACGCCAGCCAAGATGCCGCTGACCTGGAGAAGTGATCCACGCCGTGGCCCCAGAAGTAACCTACGCAGCCAGTCCGCCAGCCAGCGGTGGCCCAGGGCTTTCCGAAAGGCGGCGTTCCACGCCAAGCGGACTGCCGCCTGCCGGTGCCAAGCGCACGCGCAAGCCCGCGCAGCGGCGCAAGAACCTGGAGATCCTGTTCTTCGTCAGCCCGGCATTGCTGCTGATCGCGGTCTTCATGCTGGTCCCCGTCATCCAGGCCGTGCGCTTCTCGATGTACAACTGGAAGGGCTTCGGCCCGCTGGTGGACTTCGTGGGCTTCAAGAATTACGTCCGGGTGCTGGGCAACGAGGTGTTCACCGATGCCCTGGTCCATAACCTGGTCATCATCGGCGGCTCCATCGCCCTGCAGCTGCCGATCGGCCTGGGCATCGCCCTGCTGCTGAACCGGAAGATGAAGATCCAGTCCCTGCTGCGCACCATCATCTTCGTGCCCTACGTGCTGTCCGAAGTCATCGCCGGGGTGGTCTGGTTCCAGCTGCTGCAGCCGCAGTACGGGGTGATCGACACCATCTTGTCCAAGCTGGGAATCCAGGGGCCGGCCCAGGGCTGGCTGGGCACTCCGGAACTCGCCTTGTGGACCGTGCTGGCCGTGCTGACCTGGAAGTATCTTGGCCTGGCGGTGATCCTGTTCCTTGCCGGGCTGCAGGGGGTGCCGTCCGAGCTCTACGAAGCGGGGGAAATCGACGGTGCCTCCTGGTGGCAGATCCAGCGCAAGATCACCATCCCGCTGCTGGGCCCCACCCTGCGCACCTGGGGCTTCTTGTCCATGATCGGCTCGCTGCAGCTCTTCGACATGGTCTGGATCCTCACCGGCGGCGGACCGGCCAACGCCACCACCACGATGGCCAGCTTCCTGGTTTCGGAAGGAACCAAGCGCCAGAACTTCGGGATCGCCGCGGCCGCCTCGGTCATCTTGTTCATCGTCGCCCTGGCCCTGGCCATCTCCTACCAGCAGTTCATCCTCAAGCGGGATTCGCAGCCCGATGACGAGCGCACGAAGCGGAAGAAGGCCAAAGCATGAGCGCCACTCTGGCTACCAGGCCCCAGCACACCCCCGCCCAGGCAAAACGCGCCAAGAAGCGCAACGGCCGGCAAGGCGGAAACGTCCTGGTCTACGCCATCGCGTTGGCGGTTGTCGCGATCACCCTGGGCCCGGTCCTCTACGGGGTGCTCGGCGGGTTCCGCACCAACGCGCAGCTGGCCGAGAACCCGGCAGGCCTTCCCGAGCCGTGGGTGCTGGAGAACTACGCGGGAGTGCTGAAGAACCCGGATTTCTGGCAGTACGCGCTGAACTCCACGATGATCGCGGTGATCACCACCATCGTCGTGGTGGTCTTCGGCATCATGGCTGCCTACCCGCTGGCCCGCTACACGTTCCGCCTGCGCGAGCCGATCTTCATGGTCTTCGTGCTCGGCTTGCTGTTCCCGGCCACCGTGGCGATTGTTCCGCTGTTCATCCTGATTACCCGGGACCTGGACATGGGCAACACCTGGTGGGGCGTCGCCCTGCCGCAGGCGGCCTTCGCGCTGCCCATGACCGTGGTCATCCTGCGCCCCTTCCTGATGGCGCTGCCCCAGGAGCTGGAAGAAGCCGCCCAGCTCGATGGCGCCAGCCGCATCGGCTTCTTCTGGAGGATCCTGCTGCCATTGTCCGGGCCGGGCATGGTCACCGTCGGCGTACTGGCCTTCGTCGGCTCGTGGAATGCCTACCTGCTGCCGTTGCTGCTGCTGCAAGGGGATATGCGCACCTTGCCGCTGGGCGTCGCCGACTACTCCAGCGAGCACTCGGCCGACACCGCCGGCGTCTTCGCGTTCACCGCGCTGGCGATGATCCCGGCACTGATCTTCTTCCTGGCCATGCAGAAGCGCATCGTCAATGGACTGCAGGGCGCAGTCAAGGGCTGATCCGCCCCCCGCAAGCAATCGAAATCTTTGAAGACAAGGAACTGCCATGAAAACCGTCGAGCAAACCTGGCACGACATCTCCCTTCCTGCCGAACAGCGCGTCGCCGCGCTCATGGATGAAATGACCCTGGAAGAGAAAGCCGGGCAGCTGGGCTCGTTCTGGATCCGCCCGGAGGAAGAAAACCAGGACGGGGAAGGCAACGTCGCGCCGATGGCCGACACCTTCACCGCAGGCCCCAGCTTCGAAACCGCCATCAAGGACGGCTTGGGGCATATCACCCGCGCCTTCGGCACCATCCCGCTGGCCCCCGCCGAAGGCCGCGAACGCCTGGTCGAGCTGCAAGAACAGGTCATTGCCGCGAACCGCCTGGGCATCCCGGCCATCGCCCACGAGGAATGCCTGACCGGCTTCACCACCCTTGGCGCGACCTGCTACCCGGCGTCCATTGCCTGGGGCGCCACCTTCAACCCGGAACTCATCGGCGGCATGGCCCGGCGCATCGGCGCCGACATGCTGAAGATGGGAGTGCACCAGGGCCTGTCCCCGGTCTTGGACGTCACCCGCGACTACCGCTGGGGCCGGGTGGAAGAGACCATGGGCGAAGACCCCCACCTGGTTGGGGAGCTGGGCGTAGCCTACGTGCGCGGCCTGCAGGACTCGGGGGTGCACGCCACCTTGAAGCACTTCGCCGGCTACGCGGCCTCGCAAGCCGGGCGCAACCACGCGCCGGTCTCCATGGGCCCCCGGGCGCTGGAAGACACGGTGTTCCCGCCGTTCGAACGCGCAGTTCGCGAGGGTGGAGTGAAGTCCGTGATGAACTCCTATGCGGACGTGGATGGCGAAGCGCCCGCTGGCAGCCACCGGCTGCTCACCGAAGTGCTGCGGGGCCGCTGGGGCTTCGCGGGAACCGTCGTGGCGGACTACTGGTCCGTCAGCTTCCTGCACAGCATGCATGAAGTGGCAGAAGACGAGGACGCCGCGGGCCGGCTGTCCCTGGAAGCCGGCATGGACGTTGAGCTCCCGGAGACCACCGCCTTCGCCAACCTGGCCCAGGCGGTCCGCGCCGGAGCGCTGGAGCAGGAAGTCCTGGACACCGCGGTGCGCCGCGTGCTGGCCCAGAAGCTGCAGATGGGCCTGCTGGATCCGGGCTGGAACCCGCGCCAGGCCTGGCTGGGCGATGACGTGGAACTGGATTCGGCCGATAACCGTGCCCATGCCCGGAAAATGGCCGAGGAATCGATCATCCTGCTGCGCAACGAGCAGATCCTGCCCTTGGCCAGCCCGGCACGCTTGGCGGTCATCGGGCCCAGCGCCTCCCAGCCGCGCACCCACCTGGGCTGCTACTCCTTCACCAACCATGTCTACTCGCGCTTCGCCGAGCAGCAGGACTACGGCGTGCCGATGGCCTCGATCCTCGAAGCCTTGCAGCAGGCTCCCGCGCTCGCCGGATCGCAGATCGAGTATGCCCGTGGCGTGGACTTCACCGATCTGGATGATTCGGGCATCGCCCAGGCGGTCCAGGCCGCCCGCAACGCCGAAGTCGCGGTGGTTGCCGTTGGCGACCTCGCCGGACTCTTCGGCCGTGGCACCTCGGGGGAGGGCTGCGACGTCGTCGACCTGCGCCTGCCCGGGCGGCAGGGGGATCTGGTGGAAGCCGTGCTGGCCACGGGGACCCCGACGGTGCTGGTGCTGGTCACCGGGCGTCCGTATTCGCTGGGGCAATTCGCTGATCGCACCGCGGCGATCATCCAGTGCTTCATGCCCGGGGTGGAAGGCGGGCCGGCACTGGCTGGCGTGCTGACCGGCGAGGTCAACCCCTCGGGCAAGCTGCCGGTGCAGATCCCCGACCATATCGGCGGGCAGCCGGGCACCTACTTGGCTTCCAAGCTGGCGTGGCATTCAGAAGGCGTAACCAACCTCGATCCGCGTCCGCTCTACCCCTTCGGCTACGGCAGCTCCTACACCAGCTTCGAGATCTCCGGGCTGGAACTGCCGGAAACTGAAATCGCTGCCGACGGCACCATTCGGGTCAGTGCCACCGTGGCCAATACCGGAGCGCGCTCCGGCGCCGAAGTGGTGCAGCTGTACCTGGCTGACGCGGTGTCGCAGGTGGTGCGCCCGCGCCGCTGGCTGGCCGGCTTCGCCAAGGTGCAGCTTGAGGCAGGGGAGTCGAAGCGCGTGGCTTTCACCGTGCATGCTGACCGGACCTCGTTCACCGGGCTGTCCGGGAAGCGCATTGTGGAACCGGGCAAGTTCACCGCGCTGGTGGGAACCAGCAGCGAGGACCTGCCACTGCAGGCCGAGTTCCGGATCACCGGCAAGGTGCGCGAAGTGGCCGAGGGCCGCGTGCTGGACACCCCGGTGGACATCGCGTAGCCGCTAGGCGGTGCGCCGCCGCAGGGTCAGGGAACCGACGATCAGCGCGGCGGTGATCCAGGCGGCGATGACCAGCATGCTGCTTGCCGTCGCCGAATCCACTGTTCCCGCCGCGGCATCCGAGAGGGCGTCGATGGCGTGGGACAGCGGAAGCCAGTCGCCGATGGCCTCCAGCGCGCCGGGCAGCTGCTCGCGGGGAAGGATGATTCCGGACAGCAGGAACTGCGGGATGACCAGCGCCGGCATGAACTGAACCACCTGGAATTCGGTGCGTGCGAAGGCGCTGGCCATCAGGCCGAGGCTGATGCCCAGCAGCGCGTCGAGGGCGGCCACCGCAAACAGCAGCCAGAAACTGCCTTCGATCTCCAAGCCGCAAACCCAGATGGCGAAACTGACCGCGATCATGGTCTGGAGGATCGCAACCAGGGTGAACGCCAGCGCGTAGCCGAAGATGAATTCGCCCTTGGCCAGCGGCATGCTCAGCAGGCGCTCAAGGGTTCCGCTGCGCCGCTCGCGCAGTGTTGCGATGCTGGTTACCAGGAACATGACCACGAATGGGAACAAGGCGATCATTGCCGGGCCAATGCGGCTGAAGGCCGGGGTGTCGGTGAAGATCCATGCGATCAGGCCGATCAGCAGGCTGGGCACGATGAGCATCAAGGCAATGGTCCGCGGGTCATGGCGCACCTGGGCCAGGACCCTCCCGGCGGTGGCGAACGTCCGTTTCATGGCTGGTTCCCTTTTGCCGCGATCAGGGCAACGAAGGCATTTTCGGGATTGTCTGCACCGGTTGACTCCATCAATGCAGCCGGGGTCATCTGCCCGAGCAGCTTCCCCTCGCGCAGCAGCAGGATTTCATCGCAACGCATGGCTTCGTCCATGACATGGCTGGAGACGACAAGGCACAGGCCGGTGGCCGCCAACTGCGAGAACATCGCCCACAGATCCGCACGCAGCACCGGGTCCAAACCCACCGTGGGTTCATCCAGAATGACAATTTCCGGCGAGCCGAGCAGCGCGATGGCCAAGGACACCCGATTGCGCTGTCCGCCGGACAAGCCCATGGCCAGCCGGCCAGCCTGGTTCGCCAGGTCCGTGGCTTCGAGGACTCGATCCACTTCTGCTGGGGGCTGGCCGAGGATCTTGGCGAAGTAGCCGATGTTCTGCCGGACACTCAAATCGTCATAGACGCTGGCTGCCTGGGTCATATAGCCGACCCGGTTGCGCAGGGACTTGTGCCCGGCGGGTTTTCCGAGAACGGAGACTGTTCCGCTGCTGATGACCTGGTTGCCCACGATGCTTCGCAGCAAGGTGCTCTTGCCGCTGCCGCTGGGGCCGAGCAAGCCGATGATCCGTCCCGGCGCGAGCTGGAATTCCACGTGGTCCAGGACCAATGCCCTTCCGCGTCTGACGTCGAGCCGCTGCACATCGACACAAGCCGTTTTATTCATCACATAATGAATTAGGAACCTCTGCCAGCAGCATGTCAATGGTTCAACGCAGGCAATTGGCCGGTGAGGTAGCGCTGGATGGTGGGGGCCACCAGCTCGATAACCTGCTCATCATCCATGGAGGCCAAAGGCTCCAAGCCAATGATGTAGCGCGCGACAATCAGGCCGACAATCTGGCTGGCCACCAGGGCTACCCTCGGCTCGGCGCTTTCTTCCGGCAAACGCGCACCCAAGCGCGAGAAGATCTGCTCTTGCAGGAATGGACGGAGGATTTTCGCCGCGCTGCTGCTGGAGACCAAGCCCCGGATCATTGCCGTTGCAGCCGTGCGGAAAGCCGGCTTGCTCCAGGTAGCGAGCAATGCGCGAGTCAGCGCCTCGCCCATCTCCTCCAGCGGCGCTGTTGCCGCCTCGGCGATGATTTCCCCTGGATTGACGGGGATGCGCATGGTCTGGACAAACAAGTCGCTCTTGTCCTTGAAATAGTGGTGCACCAGTGCTGGATCCACCCCGGCTCGGCGCGCTACCGACCGGAGGCTGGCTGCCTCGTAGCCGGCACGGGAGAACTCCTTGGACGCGGCTTTGAGGATCGCCGCTCTAGTTGTCCCCGTGCTGCTGCCTTTGGGCCGTCCACGCTTCCGCGCGCTCGGGACCTCGTTCGGTACTTGCTCGGTCACGGTTTCAGCATACTTCCGGAATCTTGCGTCAACGCAGCAAGGCCGGGCAAAAGCCCGGCCTTGCTGAATCCGCTAGCTGCTACTTCTTGGCTGCAGGCGCTTCCGCTGCAGCGGCACCCTTGGCGAGTTCCGCGTGCAGATTCGCCACGGATGGGAACTGCAGGTCCGGGCGGAACGGGAAAGTGTCCATGTCCTCGCGGGCGGTGATGCCGGTGTAGACCAATGCGGTCAGCAATCCGGCTTCCATGCCCGCAACGATATCGGTGTCCATGCGGTCGCCGATCATTGCGGTGGTTTCCGAGTGCGCATCGATTCGGTTCAGGGCAGAACGGAACATCATTGGGTTCGGCTTGCCCACCACGTATGGCTCGCGGTTGGTTGCACGCGAGATCAAAGCCGCGATCGCACCGGTGGCTGGCATAATGCCTTCGGTGGACGGCCCGGTAGCGTCCGGGTTGGTGGCGATGAACTTCGCCCCGCCTTCGATCAGGCGGATGGCCTTGGTGATGGCTTCGAAAGAGTAGGTGCGGGTTTCACCCAGCACGACGTAGTCAGGGTTCTGGTCGGTCATGATGAACCCCGCATCATGCAGAGCAGTGGTCAAACCGGCTTCGCCAATGACGAAGGTGCGGCCGCCGGGGCGCTGGCGAGCCAGGAACTCTGCAGTGGCCATCGCGGAGGTCCAGATGTTTTCCTCCGGGACGTCCAGGCCCGAGGCCAATAGGCGGGCACGCAGATCGCGCGGGGTGTAGATGGAGTTATTGGTCAGGACCAGGAAGCGCAGGTTGTTGTCGCGCCAGTAGCTCAGCATCTCGGCGGCGCCCTTGATGGCCTGGTTCTCGTGAACCAATACGCCGTCCATGTCCGTGAGCCAGCATTTGATGTCGTGGACAGTTCGCGTACCGCGGATTGAAGTTGTCACGAGGCGTGGATCCTCCCTAGGGAAATATGTGGTGGGAGCTATCGGCACTGAAAGTATCCCGTTCTATTAAGAGATTACACAGGCGCACGCAAATGCACCGTGAACAAGGGCACGAACATAACGAACTAGGCTTAATACTGTGAACGAAGAAACGCATGAACCAGTTAATGACCCGAGCGCGCAGCATGTGATCGGAGTGGGCCCCTGGGAGGGGGAACTGCCAACCGACGGAAAATACGATCCCCAGCTGCTTGCCGAGGGCGACCGGCGCAACGTCGCGGACAAGTACCGCTACTGGACGATGGACGCCATCATTGCTGATCTTGACGAACGCCGCCACGATTTCCATATCGCCATTGAAAACTGGCAGCACGATATGAACATCGGCACCGTGGTACGCAGCGCAAACGCCTTCCTGGCCAAAGAAGTCCATATCATCGGCCGTCGCCGCTGGAATCGACGAGGCGCCATGGTTACTGATCGTTACCAGCACGTACGCCACCATGCAACGGTGGAGGAGTTCGTTGCCTGGGCTGAGGGCGAGGGGTTGACGATTCTGGGAATCGATATCTTCCCGGACTCCGTTCCACTGGAGACCTACGACCTGCCGAAGGACTGCGTGCTGGTCTTCGGGCAGGAAGGTCCGGGACTCAGCCCGGAAGTCCACGCTGCGGCCAAGGACACCTTGTCCATCGAGCAGTTCGGCTCGACTCGTTCAATCAACGCGGCATCCGCAGCCGGGATTGCCATGCATGCGTGGGTACGCAGGCACGTGTTTGGGCAAAAAGTAGGTTAACAAGAAATTTAATACTGACGAGTTTAGTCGAGCATCTGGATTAGTTATCATTTTCCGCCTACTCTGGGTTTTAGTTATGAAAACGTGATCTGGGAGAGGGCGGTCGTGAAACGACGTCATCAAGTAAACCGTGACTTGCTGTTGCCCGGGCTGCCTCGACGCAGAAGGCCATTGGTTATATGGTCCACTTCTATCGTCGCCGCGCTCGGACTGACGGGAGCCTTGGCGATCCCGATCATGGCTCAGGCCGGTGACTCCAGGCAGGGCGATATCCCTGTAGGCATCGATGCTGTGGCAGATCCATCAATGTTCAACGGACCGGTCTACGTCAGTGCAGATGCGCCGCTGAACTCATTTGGCGGTTCCGGCAAGGAGCTGGCTATTGACGGCCGTCCCGTTGGAATGCTTGATGGCGCTGACGCGGGCTCAGAAGCGTCCGGCAATGACAACGAATCCTCAGCTCTGCTTGCGGGCATGGTCGGCGAGCTCGGCAAATTGCCTGGCGACCTGCAACTGATGCACCCGGTCAAGACCCGCAGTATTTCCAGCCCTTATGGCTGGCGTGCCAACCCTACCGGTCCTGGCAACCAGATCCACATTGGCCAGGACTACCCTATTTCCTGCGGCTCGCCGGTCTACGCTTCTGAAGCTGGAACGGTGACCGTATCGGCATGGGCTGGGCACTCCGGCATGCGCGTGACTATCGACCACGGCAGCAATGTCCAGACTGGCTACAGCCACAATTCGAAGTTGATTGCCAAGGTGGGGCAGCGAGTCGAGCAGGGTGAACTGATCGCCCTGGCTGGCACTACCGGCAACTCGACCGGTTGCCACGTGCACTTCGAGGTCATCATCGACGGCCGTTGGCATGATCCGCGCAACTACCTGCCAACCATTCCGGGCCAGCGCCAGGCGATGATTAATTCGCAGCGGCTGACAGTCAATGCGGGCAGTGCTCCCAAGGGCAACGGGTCCCGGGTTCCTGATCGGGCTCCAAGCGGCCCGGATCCAGACGTCATTGTCCCCGAGGATGACACTCCAAGCATCCCACGGCCGAAGCCAAGCCCATCGGAGTCGCAGCGCCCGTCGCCGAGCGAGAGTGAAAGTCCGAGCGGTTCGCAGTCTCCAGATGGTTCACAGAGCCCGGACGGTTCGAAGAGCCCTGATAGCTCGAAGAGCCCAGATAGTTCCAAGAGCCCTGACGATTCGAAGAGTCCAGACGCTACGAAGAGTCCAGACGCTACGAAGAGTCCAGGCGCTACGGACGGACCCGAAGATCCGGTTGCCACTGATGAGGTGGAGGCTCCAGCTCCAGGGCCGACGAAGTCAGATCCTGCGCCAAAGACGGATTCGTCGAAGTCGGCCTCGACCGGAACTGAAACTCCGGCGGCTTCCAAGAGCTCTGCATCAGTGCCCAGCACCACGACCAAGACACAGCTAGCTCCGTCGGGAAGCACCTCTGTAAGCGCAACAACCGAATAGAGAACGTAAAAAGCCAGCGGCCAACCATAATGAGACAAGCTCTCATCTGGGTTGGCCGTTTGCTTTGCGGTAAACCGCGGAATTCCCCGTGTCACGATACGAGATTTAGGGCTTAGTTAGTGACATAGCCGATAGGATGGATGGCGAACCGCCGTCAATGGAGACGCGTAACCTCGCTAATCACCAGGAGTGAAGCATGCCTATCGCAACCCCCGATAAGTACAATGCAATGATCGATGCCGCCAAGGCAGGCGGCTACGCCTTCCCAGCAGTGAACGTGACCAGCTCGCAGACTCTGAACGCCGCAATTCGCGGCTTCGCAGAGGCTGAATCCGACGGCATCATCCAGGTCTCCACCGGCGGCGCCGCATACTGGTCTGGTGCATCCATCAAGGATATGGTTACCGGCTCGCTGGGCTTCGCGGCCTTCGCGCGCCAGGTTGCCAAGAACTACGGCGTGAACATCGCCTTGCACACCGACCACTGCCCAGCGGACAAGCTGGACGGTTTCGTGTTGCCGCTGCTGGCCGCTTCGGAGGCTGAAGTCGCTGCAGGCCGCGATCCATTCTTCAACTCCCACATGTGGGACGGCTCGGCTGAGACCCTCGAAGAGAACCTGCGTATTGCTGCTGAACTGCTGCCACGCACCGCTGCCGCGAAGCAGATCCTCGAAGTTGAAATCGGTGCCGTGGGCGGCGAAGAAGATGGCGTCGAGAACGCGATCAACGACAAGCTGTACAGCACCGTCGAAGATGCCTTGGCTACCATCGAGGCTTTGGGCGCCGGTGAAAAGGGACGCTACATCACCGCGCTGACCTTCGGCAACGTCCACGGCGTTTACAAGCCAGGCAACGTAAAGCTGCGCCCAGAGATCCTGAAGGATATCCAGGCCCAGGTTGGTGCCAAAATCGGCAAGGCTAACCCATTCGATCTCGTATTCCACGGCGGATCGGGCTCCTCCGAGCAGGAAATCGCTGACGCTGTTGCCTACGGCGTGATCAAGATGAACATCGACACCGACACCCAGTACGCATTCACCCGTCCGGTCGCAGGCCACATGCTGGGCAACTACGATGGCGTGCTGAAGATCGACGGCGAAGTTGGCAACAAGAAGACCTATGACCCGCGCGTTTGGGGCGCCAAGGCTGAAGAGTCCATGGCTGCCCGCATCGTTGAAGCTGCCCAGCAGCTAGGCTCGGCCGGAAAGTCGCTGAAGTAACCATGGTCGGAGAAAACCTGCTGGGTATCCCGGAAACCCTGCTTCCGGAAGAAACCGAAGTGCTGGCACGCTATGAAGCCGGTGATGAAGCCACGGACTTGGCGGCAAAATTCCCTGCCTCGTCACTGGTTTGGGCGCTGCTTGCCAACGAAGCGCACAGTGAGGGCCGCGTAGTGGAGTCGTACGCGTTCGCACGAGTTGGCTACCACCGAGGCTTGGACTCGCTGCGCAAAGCCGGCTGGCGCGGACAGGGCCCTGTGCCTTGGCGCCATGAGCCAAACCGAGGCTTCCTTCGCTCGCTCTATGCGCTGGGCCGTGCGGCCGCAGCCATCGGCGAGACTGAAGAAGTCGACCGCATCGGCAAGTTCCTGAACGATTCGGATTCGACGGCCAAGACTGAAATCGAAGCTGGCAAGTAAGCGATACTCCAACAGGTAACGGCGGCTATTCTCGCAAAGAGAATAGCCGCCGTTAGCTGTTTAACGCTTCGAGGGCATGCTCAAGAATAAAGAGAACTCGGGTGCGCGGAAGCTGAGTAGAACCAGCCAGACGGCACCCTCTCCGTCAGCAGAAGGCAAACATGCAAGTCAAGACCTATTCAGTAACATGAGGGCGTTCTCATGTTGTTCTACTTTTGGACTCATTTAGTTCACCTAGAGTTCATTTAGAAGGGATCATCACTTCACACTTTTGAAAGGGATAGCAATGTTGTCATTCTGGACGGGACTAGCCTCAAACGTCATCGGCATTACGGTTCTGGTGTACTTCGTATACTTCCGCCGCCACTTCCGCCGCGACCTCGTGCTCGCATATATCGCCTTGAGCATGGGAATCTTCGCGGTCACCTTGCTGCTTTCAGGCAGCGGCGCAGGCATGGGGCTGGGGCTGGGGCTCTTCGGCATCCTCTCAATCATTCGCCTTCGCTCAGACACGCTGACCCAGGAAGAAGTCGCCTACTACTTCATTTCGCTGGCCATTGGTTTGGTCAACGGCCTGCACCCGGATCCGGCATGGTTGGCTCCGTCGGCCACCGCAGCCCTCGTGCTAGTCATGTTCCTGGCGGATCACCCGAGCTTCGCTCCGCGCACCGAGCGCCAGACTGTGACCCTAGAACGTGCCTACCCGAAGAAGACGGATCTGCAGGCCGCATTGGAAGATCTGCTGGATGCCAAGGTGCTGCGAACAGTAGTTGTCGAGCTGGATATGGTTCGCGATCTGACCATCGTTGATGTCCGCTTCCGTACCAACATTGCCGGAGGCAAGTCCACTGCTAAGGCCAGCGCATCCGAGACCTTCTCCGGCACTTATGAATTGGCGAACAGCCAGTCTGCACCGGCAGCGCAGAACGGAGCCAAGCAGGAGACGTGGTCCTGATGACGACGTTTGCGGCCAAGGGCACGGACCTGGTCGTCTCCCAGGCGCGAGCCGCTCTTGAAGAAGCCGTCATCGGCCGGGAACCAATCAGTCTCGAAGACGTGATTTCCGAAGCCGCGCTGCAGACCCGAGTCGACAAGAAGTTCCTGCTGGCCCCAGAAGAGTTCACGGCATTATCCGAGCGCTTGGGCGATCAATTCAAGATCATGCAGATCGATGGCCTGCGCACCTTCCGCTACGAATCGGTGTATTTCGATACCGAGGACTACGACCAGTACCGCGCCCACCGCCAGGGACGGCGCCGGCGATACAAGGTGCGCTCCCGCACTTATGCTGACACCGGGCTGTCGATGTTCGAGATCAAGACCAAGGGGCTTCGCGGCTCGACGGTGAAGCACCGCGTCGAGCAGGATCTGTACAGCGCCGGCGAGCTGACCGAAGAGAACCTCGAGTTCCTGGAATCGGTCCTGCGCAGCGAATACGGGCAGGACGTGCCCCAACTGCAACCTGTGCTGGACAGTTCCTACCGGCGTGCAACTTTCGTGAACCCCATCGATGGCGAACGGCTGACCTGCGACGTGGAACTGGAATACGCCAACGGCGATTCGAGGGTTGACGGACCGGACCTGGTTGTCGTGGAGACCAAGTCCGCTGATGGCCGGGGTGCGTCGGACCAGGCCTTGGCCGAGCTGGGCATCCGAGAGGTATCGATGTCCAAGTATTGCATCGGCATTGCACTGCTGAACCCGCAGCTGCCAGCCAATCGCTGGAGCCGTTTGCTCCAGCAGAGCTTCGTTCCGGACCCGACGTTGCGCTAGATTCCGTGCAGGATTCGGCTAGCGCTCGGCGGCGAGTCGGTAGCCGAATCCGCGTACCGTCTCAAAACGTTCCGAGCCGAGCTTGTTGCGCAGGTAGCGGACATACACATCCACCACGTTGGAGCCTGGATCGAAATCATAGCCCCAGACCCGCGAAAGCAACTGCTCGCGGCTGAGCACTTGGCCGGGGTTGCGCAAGAAGGCTTCGGCCAGCGCGAATTCACGCGCGGAAAGGTCGACTTCGCGCTCATTGACCGTCACCCGGCGGCGCAGCAGGTCCATGTTCAGGTCTTCGTGGGCCAGAGAGGAAACCTCGGGTGCGTTGTCCTCGGCGCGCAGGCGCAAGCGCACCCGCGCCAGCAACTCATCGAAGTGGAATGGCTTGGCCATGTAGTCATCGGCGCCGTTCTGCAGGCCGGCTACCGTGTCTTCCACGCTGCCGCGTGCGGTCAGGATGATCACCGGAGTATCGATCTGCGCGGCGCGCAGACGCCGCAATACCGAGAAGCCGTCTTCATCCGGCAGGCCGAGGTCGAGGATGATCAGCTCATGGTCACCGTCAATGGCCTGGGTGAAGCCATTATGCCCGGTTTCTGCGATGGATGAGGTCAATCCCGCAGCACGCAGCCCCTTGGCTACGAACGAACTGATTCGCGGTTCATCTTCAATGATCAGTATCTGGCTCATGCTTCCTTGCTTCCAGTCGTCAACGGCATGTCAATGTAGAACGTCGAACCCTTGCCATGTTCCGAGTTCACCCACACGCGTCCGCCGTGGGTCTCCGCTATGGCCTGCACGATGTTCAGCCCCAAGCCGGACCCCGAAGAACGAACAGAGTTCTGGCCCCGTCCAAAGCGCTCGAAAATACGTTCAAGATCTTCAGCCTGGATGCCCACGCCCGCATCGGATACCCACCAGCGCAAGGTGGTGTTGCCATGCCCATCGCGCACAATCTCGTTGCCCAAGCCGATACGGCTATCCGCAGCAGAGAACTTCACCGCGTTGGCGCAGAGCTGCAACATGGCTTGGGTGGTCCGGATCGGGTCGAGAGCCACGGTGGCCTCGGTGCGGTAGTCCACGCGCCACTGGCGAGGCCCCAGGCCGCGGGCCTTGTCGAGGATGTCGTCAAGCAGCTTGCCGACTTCTGCCGGCTCCACCTGGAGAAAATCCGTGCGGTTGGACTTTGCCAGGGTGACTAGGTCATTGATGAGCAAGGACATGCGCCCGAGCTCGTCCATGGCGATATCGCGGCTCTGGGCAACGTCGTCCGGATCGTTGGGATCCATCAATTCCAGATGCCCGTTGATGATAGTCACCGGCGTGCGCAGTTCGTGCCCGACATCATCGAGCAGCTGGCGCTGGGAGCTGAGCGCGCCTTCAAGGCGGTCCAGCATTTCGTTGACGGTGACCGTCAGTTCGGCGAATTCGTCATTTCCGGAAACTTCAATGCGCTGGGATACGTCGGTCTCCGAGATCTGCTGCGCGGTAGTTTGCAGGCGGCGGATCGGGTCGAGCATTCGGCCAACCACAAGCCAGGCGGCCAGCGCGGCCACGAGCATGACCGAGGCGCCGACGGCACCATAGATCATGAAGTTGCGGTCGTTGGCGATGGCCTCGGCAGAGTAGTCGTAGGCCAGCACGAACGCGCCATGCTCGTGGTCTGCAGGAAGGCTAACCGGAACAACGACGGCACGGTAGGTCGTGATGTCCGTGTCGACCGTTCCCAAACGGATATGGTTGGCATCCTGGATGCTTCTGGCCCATTCGAGGAATTCCGGATCATCTTCCAGGCGGGTGTTGACGATATCCGGTGCGGTCCAACGCACCTCGTCACCGACCAGGGAGAGCATGCCCTGCTTCGGGGAGGGCAAGGTGCGCTGCATTGCTATGTAGAGCAGGTCTTCAGCGTGCTTGAAGCGTTCCATGGTGCGCGGATCAACACCGGTTTCGGTGAGAACTTCGAATTCCTTGACGGTGCGAGTCAATGACTCATCCAAGCGCTCATTGAGTTCGTGGCGTTGTACCCCGAAGCTTGCCGTACCCGCTGCCAGCAAGGCCAAGCCAACCAGGAGCATCATCCCGGTCAGAACTCGGGCCCGGATGGACCACCGGCGTTCCGGCGCTCTAGTCGTCATCGTCATCGTCGTCGTCATCGTCTTCGTAGTCGTCATCGTCGTCATCGTCGTCGTACTGGGTGCCCGATGGAGGCAGCGGGACAACGGTCTTCTTTGGCGGTGCTGGTGCTGGAGGTTTCGGCTTGGGCTTCGGTGTCGGGGTAGCGCTGGGCTTGGGCTTTTCCGAGGTTGTCGGCTTGGCAGAGGTGCTCGGGCTGGAGGACGGCTTTTGGGATTCAGCCGCCGAGGAAGAAGGTGAAGAGGAAGGAGTGCCAGGTATGCCGATTGTCGGGGAAGGAGTCACTTCTTCGAAGATGAACCCTTCACCGAGGTCCCGGTCCGCCGGGCCTTCCAAGGCTTGGCTGATTCCGAACGCGCCAAGAAAAACGACTGCGATGACAGCGATCGTCGCAAAGACGCGGCGCAAAGCTTCCTTTCCCATGTTTTTCATTGTGGCTGAAATAAATGAGATATAGATGAGAGAAGCCGCTAGATGACGAAATGCCGGTCTTTGCTAAGCCAGATGCTCGAAGATAATTACCGTCTGGGTGGATGAGAACGCGCGGTTGGAACCCAAATGCGCGGCCACGAATGCCCGCAGGTCTTCGATGCTTCGGGTAGCCACCCGCACCAGCAAATCCGGTGAGCCGCCAAGAACAAAGACTTCCTTGACTTCGGCAAGCTTCTTGAGCTGATGCGCTGAGGAAAGCAAGCGGTCCCGGGCCGTGGACGAGACCACGACGGAGATCATGGCGTTGACGGCAACACCAAGAAGACGCTCATTGATCGCGGCATGGTAACCGGTGATCACCCCCGCCTTGGAGAGTGCTTTCACCCGGCCCAAGCAGGTCGATGGCGCCAAGCCGACTGTGGCAGCCAAGACGTTGTTGGCAATTCGAGCATCCTTGCTCAACTCGGTGAGAATGGACAGATCCGTTTCGTCGACGCGAACAGGATTCGGCATGGCATCGCCTTGAACCGTCCATAATGAACCTGCCACGGTCAATCAACTCAATTCTTTGGGAAAGTTTGGATCTGGTCGCACTATATCGAACTAGATTCTACGATGGATGCACCATGGAGAACGGAAGTCCTCCCGCTTTGATCTTGGCCGAACAGGAGATCCAATGACCACGGAACTGACCCGAGAGTCCCTTGCCCAATTGGACGCGGCAGACCCGCTGGTGGCCTTTGGCGACCGCTTCAACCTCCCGGAAGGCGTCATCTACCTCGATGGCAACTCATTGGGCGCGTTGCCGAAGGGTGCAGCCGAACGCGCCGCCCAGGTGGTGACCGAAGAATGGGGCCAGGGCCTGATCCGTTCCTGGAACACCGCCGGCTGGTTCGAGATGCCGCTGAAGCTCGGCGACAAGCTGGGGCGGTTGCTGGGCGCGAACCCCAGCGAGACTGCGATCACCGATACTACCACGCTGAATCTGTTCAAGGCCTTGGCCTCGGCACTGCGCACGCAGAAGGCCGATGCCCCGCAGCGCCGGGTGATTCTCACCGAACGAGACAATTTCCCCACGGACATCTATATCGCCGAGGGGTTGGCCGACCTGGTCAACTCGCTCTCGCAGGAAACCGGTGTGGCCTATGAGGTGAAGCTCATCGATGGAGAGTCCTCGCTGCGCGCTGCACTGGACGGAACTGTCGCCGTGGTGGCTCTGTCGCATGTGAACTACCGCACCGGATCGATGTGGGACATGGGCGAGACCACTGCAGCCATCCACGGCTCCGGAGCCCTGGTGGTCTGGGATCTGGCCCATGCCGCAGGTGCAGTACCGATTGACCTGAATGCCGCAGATGCAGACTATGCCGTGGGCTGCACCTACAAGTACCTCAACGGCGGCCCGGGCTCTCCGGCTTTCATCTGGGTCAATGCCCGCCACCATGAACGTTTCTGGCAGCCGCTGTCCGGCTGGTGGTCGCACAAATCGCCCTTCGAGATGGCTGGCAGCTACACTCCAGCAAATGACATTCGCCGCTTCATGTGCGGTACCCAGCCGGTTACTTCACTGGCCATGATCGAGGTCGGCCTGGATATCGCGCTGGAAGCGGACATGGACAAGGTGCGCGCCAACTCGCTGGAGCTGGTGGACCTGTTCATCGAGCTGGTTGAAACCCGCTGCGCCGGCTACGGCCTGGAACTGGTGACTCCACGCGAACATGCTGCTCGCGGCAGCCACGTCAGCTTCCGCCATGAGCATGGGTACGAAATCATCGCTGCGCTCATTGACCAGGGCGTTATCGGGGACTACCGCGAACCGGAAGTCCTGCGCTTTGGCATCACCCCGCTGTACCTGACGCGTACCGATATCTGGGATGCCGTGGAGAAACTGCGTGAAATTCTGCACACCAATGCCTGGCAGCGCGAAGAGTACGCCGTGCGTAATGCCGTGACATAACGCAAATTCCGCCGCTTTCGGGTCTTGGTGCGCCGAAGCCGGCGAATCTGCGCGAGAGTACCCTTAACAGCAGCACGGCATTTTCGATGCCGTGCTGTTCGCATAGGTCTAAAGGGAGCATCGTTGGGCAAGCAGCCGGTACGCGCCACTGAAGTCGGTTCGGGTTTGAAGAAGTCGCTGACTCCTGGGCAGATGTCCATGATCGCGTTGGGCAGTGCCATCGGCACCGGTCTTTTCGCGGGCAGCAAGCTCGCCATCGCCATGGCCGGCCCCTCGGTGATCATCAGCTACCTCATTGGCGGGGTCGTCGCCTTGCTGGTTATGGGCGCATTGGCGGAAATGACCGTCAAGCAGCCGGTGGCCGGTTCCTTCGGGGTCTACGCCGAACGCTATCTTGGACGTTTCGCCGGGTACCTGACCAAGTACCTGTACTGGTCGGCGCTGATCTTCGCTGTGGGCACCGAAGTCAGCGCGGTAGGCGAGTACATGCAGTACTGGTTCCCCGAGATTCCAGGGCTGGTTTGGGTCCTTGTCTTCTCGGCCGCGCTTTTGGGCGTGAACTTCTCCAGCGTGAAGATCTTCGGAACCACCGAATACTGGTTCTCCGCGATCAAGGTCTTCGCGGTGGTCGCGTTCATCATCATTGCCCTTTGGCTGGTGTTCCACGACCCCAATGACCAATACGGGTTCCATAACTACTCGGCCGAAGGCGGCTTCTTCTCCAATGGCCTGTTCGGCATGTGGACCGCTGTCATCGTGGCGATCTTCTCCTACATGGGCATCGAGGCGATCTCCATTGCCGCCGCAGAAGCAAAGAACCCCAAGATTGCCGTACGCAAGGCCTTCAAGGTCTCCTTCCTGCGCTTGCTGCTCTTCTACGTGTTCACCATGGCCCTGATCCTCGCGGTGGCGCCCACCAGCGAACTGCTGGCCGGAGGATCGCCATTTGTCACTGTGATGTCCCAGATGGGTATCCCGTTCGCCGATTCGGTACTGAACTTCGTGCTCATCATTGCCGCGCTCTCGGCCATGAACGCCCAGCTCTATGCGGCAACCCGCATGCTGCATTCGCTGGCTGATTCCGGGCACGCGCCGCGCCTGGCACACCGGACCAACAGCGCGGGCGCTCCTATCCACGCGGTGTGGATGTCTGCCGGAGGCATCGCCGTGGCAGCACTGGTCTACGCGCTGGTTCCGGAGGGAGGCTTCGGCATCATGATGTCGCTGGCTACTTTCGGTGCCCTGGCGACGTGGTTCATGATCCTGGTGACCCACGTGTCCTTCCGCCGCCAGGTGCGCCTGGACCGGGCCGTCCTGGAATACAAGCTGCCAGGCTATCCGGCCGCGTCGATTCTCGGCTCGGTACTGCTCGGCGGCCTGCTGGTGACCTCGTTCTTCGTGCCGGAATTCAAGTACACCCTGATCTTCGGTGTTCCCTTCGTCATCGTGATGTCGGTGCTCTACAGGCTGGTTTTCGCCGGCAAGAAACAGCCTGCGGTGAAATAGCAGGGCAATCGTCCGCGGCGCCGGTTCGCTGGCGATCCGCGGCGCGGGCACTAAGATCTTAAGGGGCCTGCCAGTTGGCAGGCACCGCAACTTTCGAGGAGCAATGGTGGCCAAGCTGTATTTCCGCTACGGAGCGATGAACTCGGGCAAATCCACGAGCTTGCTGCAGGCTGCCTTCAACTACGAAGAACGCGGCCAGCGTATCCTGCTGGCCAAGCCGGGAGTCGACACCAAGGGCGAGAAATCAATCGTTTCCCGCCTGGGAATTGAACGGGAAGTCGACTTCAGCGTGGGGCCGGAAGAGAACCTCCGCGAGAAGTTCGCGGCCCATTGCCTCGGCGATGACCCTGATGCCTTGCTGCCGCATGTGGATGCGCCGCCGGTAGCCTGCCTGCTGGTCGACGAGGTGCAATTCCTCTCCCGCACCCAGGTCGATGATCTGCTGCGCATCGCCGTGCTCGATGATGTCCCGGTGCTCGCCTACGGTATCCGTACCGACTTCCGCACCCGCGCCTTCCCGGGGTCGGCACGCTTGATGGAACTGGCGCATTCGCTTGAAGAGCTGAAGACCATCTGCCGTTGCGGGCGCAAGGCCATGTTCAATACCCGCAGATCGGGTGACCACATTGTTTTTGATGGAGACCAGGTCGCCATCGACGGTGAAGAGGTCTGGTACGAGTCGCTGTGCGCTGCCTGCTATCTGGAAGCATCCGGCGGCAAGCTGAGCTAGCTCAGCAGCCTTTCGGACCGGCAGCCAGCGGCCGGTCTGCCCAGTGGCGGCTAGTCCGGTAGCAGTCGGGTACCGCGTTGCGCCGATAGGCAAGACCATGCGCGCACCGATCGATGCGCTCCTGTGCCGGACAGTGAAACATATGCCCGGCATCGGACAAGCGCGGGCACGATACGACCAGCTCGAAGAGCAGAATGGAAAATCATCCCCCTGGCCTTGCCTCCGGCTCATCAGGATCCCTCGAAGGCGCAAGACCCATTTCGGAAAGAACGGCCTGCGTCCGGCCGCAAGCACATGCCAGCGGTTCCAGGAGGGAGCCGTGAACAAGGAATTGACGCATGATGCTATCGAGCAAGGGCGTGCTGCGTGCCATGGCAGTGC
>NZ_JBLVOC010000012.1:12719-58736 GCF_053543575.1 Glutamicibacter sp. AGC84 | reverse complement strand
CCACGACCTGGCACGCAGGACGCCCAACCGTACCCGGACTTCGCGCAGGAACGGATCGCCGCCGCTCGGATGTGCGGCACGCCAGTGATTGCGCGTTGGGTGGCTGATATGGCATTGGCCGAGTTCGCGTACCTGGAGATCCAGTGCAAAGCAGCCTGGCTGCTTGCCGCCTCGGTGCAGGAAGCGAAAGACTACCTGGCAAGTTTGGTTGAGGACGTCCCGGCGCGAGGCGCTAGCCGACCAGGCCGGCTACGGCCCGCTGCAGGCCCCAGTCGAAGCCGTCAGCCAGGGGTGCATCGACATCGAGCTGCACGAGGTTCTGGCGGTAGGCGACCGAGCCGAGCACGTGGTTCAGCAGCAGCTGTTGTCCATGGCGGGCATTTTCGGCAGGCAGCCCTGCTGCTTCCAGCAGGGTGCGAAGCTGCAGCACCGGCTGGAGCTCGGTGGCCTGCATTGCGGTGGCGACTTCGATGACCTCGGGGCTGTCCTGGATCGGCAGCAACGCGAGGTAGAGCTTGCGCGCCAGCTGCAGGATTGCCTCGGATGGGGAATTGTAGTCCTCGGCATCCACCGACAGCGCAGGGGTGTTCAGCAGCTGGGCGGCAACCTGCGCCAGCAGCTCCTGCTTGTTCTTCACATGCCAGTAGAGCGCACCGACCTGGACATCGAGTTCCTTGGCCAATCGGCGCATCGACAAATCAGCCAACCCGAACTGTTGCAGGATGCCGACCGCGGTGTCCACGACCGTTAACTGAGTCAATGCCATGGTGACAAGTCTAGTCGCAACGCCTGTGCGCGTTCAGGCTCCAAACACCGTGCGGTCCAGGAAGTCGTTGCGGAACTTGCCGGACGGATCCAGGCGCTGCGCCAAGGCAATGAAGTCGTTGAACTTCGGATACAGCCCGGCCAGCTGCGCGCCGGTGGCTGCGAAGAGCTTGCCCCAATGCGGGCGTGCCGCAAAAGGTGCCAATGCTTCCTCGATCCGTGGAAGGAGCGCCTCGACAGCCTCCTGCTGGGGCTTCCACGTGAAGTGCAGGGCGATGCCGTCACGGCCGTAGTTTCCACTGAGCCACAGGTCATCGGCGGCAATGGTGCGCACTTCCGAGACCAGCAACAGGGGAGTGATGGCGGGAGAAAGCCTGCGGACAGCCTGGATCGCTTCGACAGCGTGCTCGCGCGGAACCAGGTATTCGGTCTGCAATTCATCGCCGGCACTGGGGGTGAAGTCCATGCGGAAATGCGCCAAGCGATCCGACCATGCACCGGCCTGGCCCAACTGGATGCTGCAGATCCCGCCATCTGCGCCGGGCAGCGGGTGCAGCGCAGCGGTCGCCGGGAACCCGCCGAATCGGCCCTGGTCAATATGCTCTGCCAGCGCGTCGCCGACCCGGCGCTTGAGCCAGGCCTGGCCTACCTGCTCGCCGCTCCAGTCAGTGAACAGGCTGACGCTGTAGGCCGAAGCCTGAATGGTGTCGAAGTCCTCGAGCACCTTGTCCCAGGACAGGTCCTGGTAGACGGTCTGCTCCACCTCGAAGCTGGGCACGATATCCAAGGTGAGGTGGGTCAGCACGCCCAGCGCACCCAGGCCGACCACGATGCCATTGAAATCCTCGCCGCCGCGCTTCACGCTCAGCTGCGAGCCATCGGCCAGCACCAGTTCCACCGCGCGCACGGCGGTGGCGAGGTTGCCATGGGTTTCGCCGGAACCGTGGGTTCCCGTGGATACCGCCCCGGCAACCGAGATATGCGGCAGGGAGGCGAGATTGTGCAGGGCAAAGCTGGCGCGTTGCAGTGCATCAGCCAGGGCGCCGTAGGTAGTGCCGGCGCTGACGCGCACGGCCATTGCCTGCTCATCAATCTCGATGGCTTCTGGCATCTTGGCCAGAGAGATCATCAGCTCCTGTGTATCGGCGATGTCATTGAATGAATGGCGCGATCCCAGGACCTTCACGGATTTTGCAGCACGCACCAGGTTCTGCAACTGTGCAAGGCTGGTGGGGTAGAGCAGTTCTTTGGCCCGGTATTCAAGATTTCCGGCCCAGTTCAGTTCCCTGTTGCGCAGTTCCACGGCTATTCCCTACTTGTCGAGCCACTGGCTGGAAACCAGTGCGCGGTAGCGTTCCAGTACCTGCGGGGCCGGTTCCATCGCCGGGACTTGGGCAGTGCCCTGTGCCCAGTGGGGGAATTCTCCGGCCAGGACGCCGGCCGCCTGGCGGGCGGCTCCATCGGCCACGTATTCGCCCGGGGCGGGGACCACGATTGGCAAGCCCAGGATCTGCGCGGCGATCTGCTGGACCGCGCGGGACTGCGCGCCACCGCCGACCAGGATGACGCGCTGGGCTTGGACACCTTGCGCTTCCAGTGCGCGCAGGCCGTCGGCCAGCGAGCAAACTACCGCTTCCACCGCGCTGCGGGCCAGATTCGCGGCGGTGTAGTTGGCTCGGGTGATGCCATGCAGGGAGCCGGTGGCCTCTGGCAGGTTAGGGGTGCGCTCGCCGTCGAAGTAGGGCAGCAAGGCCAGGCCGTCGCAGCCCGGGGCGGCGGACAGCGCCAGGTCATTGAATTCTTCGAGGCTGGCCTGCAGCAGGCTGGCAGTGGCGTCGAAGATGCGGGTGGCGTTCAGGGTGCATACCAACGGCAGGTAGTTGCCGGTGGCGTCGGCGAAGCCTGCCACCAGGCCGGAAGCATCTGCCGAGGGGGAATCGGCAACCGCGAAGACGGTGCCGGAGGTGCCCAGGGACATCACCGCATCGCCCACCTTGGCGCCTACGCCCAATCCGGCTGCGGCGTTATCGCCCGCGCCGGCACCGATCAATGCGCCAGACGCGGTGCGGCCAATGGATTCCAGCGGCCCTGCAACGGCTGGCAGCAGCGGGGCGTGGCCCAGGTGCTGCTCCAGCGCCTCGAGGTCGTAGGCGTTTTCGGCTGGACGGTAGTATCCGGTGCCCGAGGCATCGGAGCGATCGGTGCGCAGGGCGGCCAAGCCTTCGGCGCCGCTGCCCGGACCGTAACCGGCCAGTCGCCAGGACAGCCAGTCGTGCGGCAAGCAGACGGCGGCGACCTTGGCGGCGTTTTCCGGTTCGTTGTCCTTCAGCCAGCGCAGCTTGGCCAGCGTGATCGACGAGACCGGGAGGGTGCCGGTGCGCTGTGCCCAGTACTTGGCGCCGGCTTCCATATCGCCGTCACCGGCATCGGAAATGATGTCGGTGGCGGACTGGGCGCTGCGGGTGTCATTCCACAGCAGCGCCGGACGGATGACGGTGCCCGATTCATCGAGCACCACCATGCCGTGCTGCTGCCCACCCACCGAAACTGCGGCTACATCATCCAGGCCGCCGGCCTGGGCGATAGCAGCCTGCATCGCAGTGAACCAGAACTCTGGATCCACTTCGGTGCCCTCAGGGTGCGAGGCGCGTCCGGAGCGGATCAATGCGCCGGTTGCGGCGTCGCGGATGACCACCTTGCATGATTGGGTGGACGAGTCGATGCCGGCAACGAGCGTCATTGTTCGGGCTGCTTCCTTCGGTGGGGTGGGTGTGCGGGGTTTAGCGGGCGTTGAGCAGGTGCTCGATAGCCAGCTGGTTCAGGCGGATGAACGCGAAGTTGCGCTGCGCCGCGGCGTTGGCGTCGAAGTCGGCGAAGCTTGCCGCATCGTTCATCAGCTGTGCTGCGGTTTCGCCAGCGTTCAGGGTGGTTTCGCCCAGTTCGAAGACACCGGAAAGCTTCATGGCATCCTGTACTTCTGGATCTGCGCGGAATGCCTGTGCGCGTTCCTTGAGCATCAGGTACATGGACATGTTGGCCTTGGCCGAGTCCCAGACGCCATCGTAGCCGTCGGTGCGCGATGGCTTGTAGTCGAAGTGGCGTGGGCCGTCGTACTTCGGTCCGCCGGTTGGGAAGCCGTTCTCCAGCAGGTCAACGGTGAAGAAGGCGCTGGTCAGATCGCCGTGGCCGAAGACGAGGTCCTGGTCGTACTTGATGCCGCGCTGGCCGTTGAGGTCGATGTGGAAGAGCTTGCCTGCCCACAGCGCCTGGGCGATGCCATGGGTGAAGTTCAGGCCAGCCATCTGCTCGTGGCCGGTTTCCGGGTTCAGGCCAACGATGTCGCCGTGTTCCAGCTTCTCGATGAAAGCCAGGCCGTGGCCAACGGTGGGCAGGAAGATGTCGCCGCGTGGTTCGTTTGGCTTCGGCTCCAACGCGATGCGCAGGTTGTAGCCCTTGTCCTTGATGTAGCCGGCCGCGGTGTCCACGCCTTCGCCCATGCGGTCCAGTGCTGCTGCCAGGTCCTTGGAGCCATCGTATTCGGAGCCTTCGCGGCCGCCCCACATGACGAAGGTTTCGGCGCCCATCTCGGCTGCCAGGTCGATGTTGTGCAGGACCTTGGCCAGTGCGAAGCGGCGGATCGAGCGGTCGTTGGAGGTGAAGCCGCCGTCCTTGAACACCGGGTGGCTGAACAGGTTGGTGGTCACCATCGGGACCTTCAGGCCGGTTTCTTCCAGTGCTGCGCGGAAGTCCGAAAGGATCTGCTCGCGCTGGGAAGCGGTGGCGTCAAAAGGAATCAGGTCATTGTCGTGGAAGGTGATGCCGTAGGCGCCGAGTTCGGCGAGCTTGTGGACGGCTTCTACCGGGTCCAGGTTCTTGCGGGTGGCGACACCGAAGGGATCGGCACCGGTCCATCCCACGGTCCACAGTCCAAAAGTGAAGCGGTCGGCGGCGGTTGGCTGAAGAGTCATGGGATGCATCCTTGGATCGGGGTGGTATGGCTTCCGCCATTTAGTTTATGTTCTGAACTATATGGGTGGCAATACGCTAGAGTCAATAGCGAAACCCGCAAATCCATTCCAGGAATTTCCACAAGGAGAAGGCATGCGCCAACCAGCGTCCAGCGCCAGAGCCGCAGCATCCTCGGCCCCGGGCAACGTCGGGGACGTGCGCAAAGCCAACTTGGCCAGGGTCCTGTCGGTGATTGCCGGCACCGGCGATGCCGGGAGGCTATCGCGAGCTGATATCGCCCAGCGCAGCCAATTGACCAAGGCCTCGGTCTCCAGCCTGGTCGCCGACCTGTTGGCTGCCGGGTTGGCCATTGAAATCGGCGTGCACCGCGACGGGGAACGCGGACGACCCTCGGTGGGGCTGGTGCTCAATCCCGCGCGCTGCGTGATGGGCATGGAAATCAATGTCGACTACATTGCCGCCGGATTAGTTGACCTGAGCGGCAAACTGCTGGCGCACGAAATCCGGCCGCGCACCAATCACCGCTCGAACTCCGGAGAAGTGCTCGCCGCGCTGGGGGAACTGAGCCGCAATCTGCAAGAAGCGGCCCAATCCCAAGGACTGGCGATTCTTGGCGGAGCGCTCGCCGTCCCGGGCTTGGTGGACGAGGAGCAGTTCACCGTCTTGCAGGCCCCCAACCTCGGTTGGGTGGAGCAGGACCTGGACGTCGCGGCGCTGCTGCCCGAACCCAAAACCCGCTTCAGGCTCTTCAACGAGGCCAACGCCTCGGCGCTGGCCCAGCAGCAATTGATGGAGGCCCAGGACCGCGACTTCCTCTTTGTCTCGGGGGAAGTGGGCATCGGCGGCGGATTGATTATCGACGCTGAACTCTTTGCCGGACCCCAGGGGCATGCCGGCGAACTCGGCCATGTGGTGATCGCCCCCGAGGGCAAGGCGTGCAGCTGCGGCGGGCGTGGCTGCTTGGAAACCGTCGCCGGGCAGGAAGCTATTCTGGCCGCTGCCAACCTCGGGGCGGCAGGCGGTAGCGAATCGCGCCAGGAGCGAATTGGCCGGCTCTACCAAGCGCTGGAAACCGGTGCCGAACCGGCAGTGGGCGCGGTGGCCGAGGCCGGAAAATCCCTGGGAATTGCCGTAGCCTCGGCGATGCGCCTGTACAACGTTTCCACCGTGGTCTTTGGCGGGCATTTTGCCGCCCTGGAGCAGTGGTTGCGTCCTGCCATGGAAGCCAGCCTGCAGGTGCACGCGCCAAGCATTGCCGCCCAAGCGCGGCTGCTGTGTTCGCCGCTGGGCCAAACCGGTGCGCTGGTCGGCGCCGCGCGCAGCGTAGTGGGAGACCTGCTGGAGGCCCCGCATCAGCTGGTTGGCTGAGGCTTGCTGACCGGTTGCTGCAGCTCGGTCACCCAATCCGCTTGGTTTTCCGACACGGCGCGCACATAGGCTTCGCGGCACGGACCGGATGGGACTAGCCCGCGGGCCAAGACTTCCTCGTGCACGGCCTGCCAGCTTTCATGGATGGTGTCCATGGCTCCCAGATGCACCCCGCAGATCGCCTCGGGCACTGCAGGAAGCTCGATGATCTCGACCCCGGCGAGGTTCATAGCGCTAGTGGCGTATCCGGCAATGACCTCTACGCCATCCTCGGTGCCATCGTATTGCGCAATGGGGGTGGCAAGGCTCTGGCCCTGAAGGGACTGCGCGATTCTGTCGAAGAGGGGACCGACGCGACCGGCGATTTCAGGTTGCTCGGCCACCGTGAAACGGCCTGCGGCCAAGCGCAACGCGGGCAATGGCTTGTGGATGATTTCAATGCGTGACATGTGCTTCTCCTTGGAGATCAAGTGCAGGCGCCGCTGCACATCTGCCAAACGCTGCGTGGCCAACTGGTGTTCGGCCTCAACCTGCGCCCGGCGAATGTGCAGAAGCTCGGCTATTTTTCCAGCTGTTGCTCCCTGATCCAGGATTATGGAAATCTCTTCGAGCCCGAACCCCAAATCCCGCAAGGCGACGATTTGATGCAAACGCTGAAGCTGGGAAGGATCATAGGAACGGTAGCCGCTGAACGGGGCCACATGGGCGGGGGTGAGCAGGCCGGCAGTATCCCAATGCCGCAGCATGCGGTGGGTAACCTGGCCGATCTGCGCAAACGCCCCGATGGATAACATGCTTCAGTTCTCCGCCCTCACACTATCTCAGGGTCAAGTCTGCGCGAGAAACTCGTTGATATCCATGATTAACCCCGACTTCGTGACGTGCAACTCGAGATTCGCTAATCGTTTCGGTAAACTTTGGTCGTAAGAGCCCCTAACTCTTGCAACGGACCTCCGGGTTTCAGTGAGCAGGACAGGGGCATATTTTTTGCCCGGCACCGTGCCGGGACGGCGCTAAGCACGCCGTAACCACTGCTTTTTGCAAGGGGGAGGATCCCATGCCAGCAATCGTGATCGTCGGAGCCCAATGGGGCGATGAGGGTAAAGGAAAGGCTACCGACCTGCTCGGTGGCAAGGTTGACTATGTAGTGAAGCCAAACGGCGGCAACAACGCCGGGCACACCGTGGTCGTCGGCGGAGAGAAGTACGAGCTCAAGCTCCTTCCTGCCGGCATCCTTTCTCCGAACGCCACTCCGATTATCGGCAATGGCTGCGTGGTGAACCTTGAAGCCCTCTTCGAAGAAATCGACGGCCTGGAATCGCGCGGCGCCGACACCTCGAAGCTGCGTGTCTCGGCCAACGCGCATCTGGTGGCCCCGTACCACCAGACCATGGACAAGGTCACCGAGCGCTTCCTGGGCAAGCGTGCCATTGGCACCACCGGACGCGGCATCGGCCCGGCCTACATGGATAAGGTCGGACGCTTGGGCATCCGCGTACAGGACGTCTTCGACGAGTCCATCCTGCGCCAGAAGGTCGAAGGCGCACTGCGCCAGAAGAACGAGCTGCTGGTCAAGATCTACAACCGCCGCAGCGTCGAGGTCGAGGAAATCGTCTCGTACTTCCTCTCCTACGCCGAGCGCCTGCGCCCGCTGGTCATCGACTCCACCTACGAGCTGAACAAGGCTCTGGACGAGGACAAGGTCGTGCTGATGGAAGGCGGCCAGGCCACCTTCCTGGACGTGGACCACGGTACCTACCCATTCGTGACGTCCTCCAACCCGACTGCTGGTGGCGCGTCCGTGGGTTCGGGCATCGGCCCGACCCGCATCACCCGCTCCATCGGCATCATCAAGGCCTACACCACCCGCGTGGGTGCTGGTCCGTTCCCTACCGAGCTGTTCGACGACATGGGCCTCTACCTGCAGAAGACCGGTGGCGAATTCGGCGTAAACACCGGACGCCCGCGTCGTTGCGGTTGGTACGACGCTGTGCTGGCTCGCCACGCTTCGCGCGTGAACGGCTTCACCGACTACTTCGTGACCAAGCTGGATGTGCTCACCAACATCGAGCAGATCCCGGTATGCGTGGCCTACGACGTTGACGGCGTCCGCCACGACGAAATGCCGATGACGCAGACCGAGTTCCACCACGCTAAGCCGATCTTCGAGTACTTCCCGGGCTGGACCGAGGACATCTCGGGTGCGCAGAGCATGGAAGAGCTTCCGGAGAACGCAAGGAACTACATCCTGGCATTGGAGAAGATCTCCGGCACCCGGATCTCCGCCATCGGCGTAGGCCCGGACCGCGATCAGACCATCGTGCGCCACGATCTGATCCAGGACTAAGTTCCCGGGACTTAGGAGCTATCGCAGTTCATTAATGAATGAACTGCGATAGCTCCTTTTTCGTGTGCGCGGCCCTGAGCCGAGCAGGTGACCAGCTTCTGTCATGTCAAGCGGAATTCCTAGGATTGAAAAGCGCATGGTCGTAGTGACGGACATGCGCAACCAACACGTGAACGTATCAAGGCGGAAGCCGAATGCCAGAAGAGGCTACTGTCAGCGCAGTCATTATCAGAAACGATGCGGACAGGTTCTGGCAGCCGGCAAACGAGGTGCGGCATCTTTCATATTTCCTAATGGCAAACCGGAGCCAGACGAATCTGCTATCGACGCGACCATGCGAGAAGCCAGTGAGGAATGAGCCAGGGGGCAACCCCCTAGTGGTTATGTGCTTGGCGGGATGAGCCGGTCGATGCGCTCTCTGGTGTCAGCGGCAACGCCGAGGAGCATGAGGGTGAACCAGCCTTCTGCGCGTGATTTTTCGATGAGCTCCGGGAACGCATCCAGCATTGCCTTCAGGGTAGTGCGTATTTGCCTGGCGGCAATTTTCGCAGGGACACCCCAAGAGGCCGCTTCGTCCATCAAGTGCCTGCCGTTGACCTCGTCGATGTGCACGCCGGAGCCTACGTACAGGGACAGCTCTCGGCCGGCGTGCTCCCATACGGCAGTGGGGACCACATCGTAGGCCGGAGCCAGCCGCACGGTTCCGCGGTCGATGGTCAGCCCGATGTCCCCAGCGTGCATGTCGCAGTTTCCCAAGGCCAGGTTCACGGTCAGGTCTTTGAGCAGCCGTGGTCGGTGATGGTGGCCGTGTGCACCCCGTCATCAGGTGATGAAAAGTTTGAGCATCAGCGACAGAGCGGCAATGAAGGGTTTCAACTTTGCGGGAACGATAAAGATGCCCAGATTCCAACGTTGCAAAACTGGCGTTTGCAAGTTCCTGTACGGCAAAGAGGGCCCTGCTGAAATGTGGCCTCAGAATTTCATAGCCCACTTGGAGTCCTGCGCAGTCAATTCTGCGGCGCCGAATATCGAGGAGCAAAACGATCCCCGTGCTCAGTAGTGATCAAGGCTGAGCAACACTGAGCCCGAGGCTCGAATACAAGGGTTCGCTTCGATGCTGCCTACTGGCCTAGAGTGTTGATTCCTGTGCTGTAGTGCTGGCCCGAGTGCCGTGGGTCTTGCCGGCAACTCGCAGGTTCCAGTGCTCGATCACCTGCCGGCTAGTGGGCTTGGTCAACAGCGAAACAGCAATGAACGCTACTGCCGAAGCGATCAGGCCGTAGTAGATCGGCTCATTGGCGTAGACGCCGTCGAACTTGTTCTCAGCCTGGATCTCCAAGATGATCATCGTGCCCAAAGTAGCTATTGATCCTGCCGCCATGGAGGCTGTGGCCCCAGCGCCATTGGCGCGCTTCCACAGCAGGCCGCCGATGATTGCCACCAGCAATCCGCCCACCAGGATGTCGTAGGCAATGGTCAGTGCTGCGACCACGTCGTCCACCAGGATTGCCAAGGTGACCGTGACGACGCCCAGCGCCATCACCCAGATGCGGTTGGCGCGAACATCATGCTCGGGGTTCTCATCGGTATTCACTTCCACGCGCTTGCCGAACCAGCTGGCCGCAAATGGGGTGACGTCGGTGCGGGCCACGGTTGCGGCGGCGATCAGCGCCCCGGAGGCGGTGGACATCATCGCGGCCACGGCTGCGGCCATGACCAAACCTCCCACGGCAACTGGCAGCAGCTGAGTGGCGACCTCGGCATAAACCACGTCCTTGTTCTCCGCCGCGCCCGCGATATTCGGCAGCGCCACCTTCGCGGCCATGCCAATCAGTGCGCCGGCAGCGCCGTAGAAGATGCAGTAGATGCCAGCGGTCATCCCGCCCCAGCGGGCGACCTTCGGGGTTTTGGCGGTGAAGACGCGCTGCCAGATGTCCTGGCCGATCAGCAGGCCCAGGGTGTAGACCACGAAGTAGGTGATGATCGACTGCAGCCCCATGCCGGTGAAGCTGAAGAATTCGGCGCCCATGCGCTCGCGGATGCCGTCCAGGCCGCCGGCGGCATGCATGGAGAAGGGCAGCATCAGGGCGAAGATGCCGATGGTCTTGATGATGAACTGCACCTGGTCGGCCAGGGTGATGGACCACATGCCGCCAATGGTCGAGTAGACCACAACAATCGCGCCGCCGATGGCGATGGCCAGCCATTTCTCCCAGCCGAAGAGCACCACGAAAATGGTGGCGTAGGCGCTGGTGGAGGTGGCGCAGAGCATCAGCGTGTAGGCCAGCATGACGATGCCGGAGGTATTGGTTGCCGCCGCGCTGCCGTAGCGCAGGGTCAGCATCTGCGAAACGGTGAAGACCTTGAGCTTCTGCAGCGTCGGGGCGAAAGCCAGCGACAGCAGGATCACGCCTGCGCCAATAGCCACCACGAGCCACATGCCGGAGATTCCGTGCTTGTAGCCCAGGCCAACGCCGCCAACGGTCGAGGCTCCGCCGAGCACCACTGCCGCCATGGTTCCGGTGTAGAGGAAGGGGCCCAGGCGCCGGCCGGCCACCAGGTAGTCGCTGCTGTTCTTGGTGCGGGATTTGCCCCACCAGCCAAAGGCCAGCATTGCGGCCAGGTAGGCGGCGACAATCGCGCCGTTGATGAATTCCATGGAGAACCTCGATGTCCGGATGAAGGCAGCGCTTACTGTAAGTAAACTTTTGTTGCATCACAGGCTACTAGTGCTGGCGCTGCCGATCAATGGAAATCGCGAACATTGCCCACCGCACTGCTCTGGCCAGCCGCAATGTGACGAAGCAAACCGTTCCATTCAGTGAAACTTTCTGGACATTTTGCGCTCAAATATGATTCACATACGGCATCGTGTCACATATGCGTAGCATTCGATCGGCAATGTGTGCAATCGCAGCTTGTTTAGTACTGTTTCACGTTGACGCAGCGTTGCATCATTGGCCAGCAGGGCCGTTTTCCCCGCCGTTGCGTCAGACGATTTCTCGAAACCAGAAAGACGCCTAGAAGATGAGTGAAAATGGTCAGGGCCTGACAAAGAAGTCGGCCGGACACGTCATTGTCGACACGCTTGCCGCGCACGGCGTGGAACGCGCCTACGTGGTGCCGGGTGAAAGCTACCTGGATGTCCTTGATGGGCTGCACAACTCGCCAATCGAAACCGTGGTCTGCCGCCACGAAGGCGGAGCCACCTACATGGCCGAAGCTGAAGGCAAGATGCACCAGCGCCCCGGCATTGCCATGGTGACCCGTGGCCCGGGAGCTGCCAACGCCCACGTCGGCCTGCATACCGCATGGCAGGATTCGACCCCGCTGGTGCTGTTCGTGGGGCTGATCCCGTTCGAGCACCGTGAAAAGGAAGCCTTCCAGGAATTCGATCCCAAGGCATGGTTCGGCACCGGCGCCAAGCGCGTGATGATCCTGGACCACGCCGATCGCGCCAGCGAAGTCGTCGCCGAGGCCATGTTCGCTGCCATGTCCGGACGCCCGGGCCCGGTGGTCGTCGGCCTGCCAGAAGACATCATCCGCAACGAAGTTTCCGCCGAAGTCCATCCGGAAATCCCGGTGGCTACCGGCGGCATGACCGTGACCGACTGGAAGGCGCTGAATACCGCCTTGCAGGAAGCGGATAAGCCGCTGTTCATTTTCGGCGGCAACGACTGGTCCCACGAAGGCGCAGCGGACTTCACCCGTTGGCTCGAGGAACACGACCTGCCAGCCGCTGCCGAATGGCGTTGCGAGGGTACCGTGCCTTTCAACTCGCCATCCTATGTTGGCCCGATCGGCTACGGCCGCCCCAAACCGACCTACGACCTGCTGGAAGAGACTGATCTGCTGATCTTCGTCGGCACGGTTCCAGGCGACGTCATCACCGACGGCTTCAATGTCCGCCAGAACTGGGACAAGAAGAACTTCCTGGTCACCATCGACCCGTCGCTGCGCGGGCGTTCCGGCCCGGTATCGCACCAGATTGTCGCCAAGCCCGATGTCTTCGTTCGCGACCTGCTGCTGATGGATTTGCCGGTCAAAGAATCCTGGAAGGAGTGGACTTCCCGGATGCGCGGCGAGCAGGAGAAGTTCGCCGAACTTCCACCAGCGCAGCCTTCCGCGGGCCAGGCGAGGATGGCGACCATGATGGCTAATCTGGTTGGATCCCTGCCCGAAGACGCCCTGGTGACCTTCGGCGCGGGCGAGCACACCAACTGGGCCCACCGCTACTTCCCAACCAACGGCTACGCTTCGATGCTCTCGGCACGCAACGGTTCCATGGGCTACTCGATCCCTTCCGCCGTCGCCGCTTCGCTGAACTACCCGGGACGCCGCGTGGTGACCATCGCAGGTGACGGCGAGTTCTTGATGAATGGCCAGGAACTGGCTACCGCTGCCCAGTACGGCGCCACCCCGCTGGTGATCGTCATGGACAACCAGCAGTACGGCACCATCCGCACCCACCAGGAACGCCAGTACCCGGAACGGGTTTCCGGAACCCAGCTGGCCAACCCCGACTTCGCGCTGATGGCGCAGTCCTTCGGCGGGTTCGGCGTCCGCGTCGAGAATGATTCAGATGTCCCGGCTGCCTTGGAAAATGCGCTGAAGGCCATTGACGAAAACAAGAAATTCGCGTTGATCCATTTGGTGGTAGAGCAGGGAATCAAGGCCTACTAGGTACTGGGTGCGCTCAGCGAACAGACGGGTCTGCGACGTATAATTCCAGCGGGTGTCGTTTCTAGCGATACCCGCTGGATACTTTAACCAGCAGAGGCAACAGACCGAGACCTTCAACCGTGGAGCGGCCCTAGAATGAACGATGCCCTTATTGCTAGCCTCCTCCGGGCCGTGGAAGCAGCGCCGGACGACCATGCCCTGCGATTGCACCTGGCTGAACAGCTCGATGGTGCCGGTCGATCCGCCGAAGCGCTGTCCCATGTCAGCATCGTGCTGCAGCAGGATCCGGGGAACGCGTCCGCGCTGGGAATGCTTGGAACGATCAGCGCGTCGATGGCCGCAGCGATGGCCCCGCAGGCGCCCGTCGCACCCGCAGCGGATGCCGCGCCGGCTGGAAACCAGCAGAACGACACGCCACCAGGCTACGACTGGGAAGCAGGTTCCAAGGAACTCGGCAGTTCGCTGCCGGCGCCCTTTATTGAAGGACGGGTCCCACTGCACTCGGATGCGGGGTCCGATGCCCCGGATGTTCCCATCGAGAACCCGGCCGGACCGGGAGTCACCCTGGATGATGTGGGTGGCTTGCAGGCGGTCAAGGACCGCCTGCACGAATCCTTCCTGGCACCGATGCGCAACGCCGCAATTGCCAAGGCTTTTGGCAAATCATTGCGCGGCGGGCTGCTGCTGTATGGGCCACCGGGATGCGGCAAGACTTTCCTGGCTCGCGCGGTGGCCGGTGAGCTGAAAGCCAATTTCATGTCTGTCACCATTACCGATGTGGTTGACTCCTACATCGGTGAAACGGAAAAGCGGCTCAAGGCGATTTTCGACCAGGCCCGCAAGAATGCTCCAACGGTTCTCTTCATCGATGAGATTGATGCCATCGGCATCCGCCGCGGTTCGCTGACTGGATCCGGCGCGTGGATGCGCCAGATGGTCAATCAGCTGCTGATCGAGATGGATTCGCTTGCGGGAAACAACGATGGCCTTTACGTTCTGGGGGCTACCAACCATCCATGGGATCTGGACGAAGCACTGCTGCGTCCAGGCCGGTTGGACCGGACCCTGCTGGTGACTCCGCCGGACGCGCCGGCACGTGAGTCCATCTTGCGGTACCACTTGAAGAACCGCCCGATTGCCGGAATCGACCTGGAATGGATTGCGGCACAGACCGACGGATTCTCGGGTGCGGACCTGGAGCACGTGTGCACCACTGCCGCCGAGAAGGCAATGATGCAATCCATCGAGCGCAACGAGGTTCTCCCCTTGGACATGGGCCATATCAGAACTGCCCTGGCGGAAATCAAGGCGTCGACTTTGCCGTGGCTGGAATCCGCGCGAAATGTGGTGCGCTTCAGCAACCAGCATGGCCGCTACGATGATTTATCCGAGTATCTGGTTTCGCAGAACATGCTCTAGAAAGCACCGGGGGAGTACACCGCATGGAATTCGAGCGACTGCATCACCGGATCACCCACCACCTGGCGATCGGACGGGAAACCGAAGCGATTGCCTTGCTGAAGGATAACCTCAACGAGCACCATCAGGTCCCTGCCTTCTGGATCCTCTATTCGTCATGCCATTTGAACCTCAAGCAGTGGGCCAAAGCGGAGTCCGCTGCCAGAGCCGGGCTGAATCTGGATCCTGCCAACCCGGTGGCCGGGGAGTGCCTGGCCGTCGCCCTGATGCGCCAGCATCGACGGGAGGAGGCACTGCTGGCGATCCGGCAGGTAATCGAAACTGAACCGGAATACGGCAACGGGCACTACTGGCTGAGCATGATCACGCTCAGCGATATTCGGAGCAACGATGACAGGGTGCTGGCCCGCCAAGCCATCGAGCACGCGATTCGGCTGGAGCCGGGGAACCCCGACTACTACCAGGGCGCGGCAATTGCTGCCGAAGCCCAAGATGACAACCGGGCGGCTCTCGGATTCCTCCAATCCGGGCTGCAGATCGACCCCAATCACCAGGGGCTGTTGCGGGCGGCCGGAAGTATCGGCAATGGCGAAAAAATCGTTGGGGAACAAGGCGATGTGCTGCGTGGATTGATATCCATGGATCCGATGAACGAAGGCCTGCATCAGGACTACGCGGAAACCTTCGTTGCGAAGCAAACTGCCTACGCTAATCGGTTCTGGCTTTTCACTCCGGTGCTGGCAGTTGCCGCTGCCCTGGGGCAGCGGGCTGGTGGAACCGGGGCGCTGCTGGCGATTGCCGCCATTGCCATCGCGGCCGGGCTCTTTGGATGGTGGAACAAGAAGGCGTACAGCAAGGCGGCCAGATCGTTGCCCGCCGGCTACGCCAAGGACATTGATGCGCGCTTCCCCAAACTGCCCCGAGCCATTCGCGCCTACCGGATTGGTTGGCTCCTGAGCACGAGCGGAGCGGTCCTGGGCTGTTTCCTGCCGGTGGCTGGCATCATCGTGATGCTGCTCGGTGTGCTGGCAAGCCAGCTAGGAGCACTGTGGATCCTGCAAGAAAATGCTGGCCCGCCAAGAAAGGGCTCCGACCGCCACGAGCAACGCCGGTACCTGGTCCGGTGCAGCGGCTTGCACGCGGCTGGCTTCTGGAAGCGGGCGTGCCTGGCGCTCATCCAGCTAGTGTTCTTAGGGATTTGCTTGGCCAATGAAAGCAGGATCGCTGCCGTGCCAGCCGGATCGGTGGCCGCCGGACTGCTGGTGCCTGGCATTTCCTTGCTGGCAGCCCAAGTCCGTCTTGGATTCAAGGAAAATGCCTTTGCCTACGGGCTGGCTGTCAGCTCCTCGGCCAAAAACCGGAACTTGGCCATGCTTCGCGGCAATATCGGCGGCCTGTATTTCATCGGGGTGCATCTGTTCGCCGGGCTGTTTGCCGCGGCTGCATCGCTGGGGCTGCTCATATCGGGAGTGGAGGGTTCGCTGGATTCGCCCCCGGAGCCCCGCCATCCAAGCCAGGATAGCGTCCTCGACGAAAACTTGCTGAATCAGCTCAAGGATGTGGAAACTCCGGATTCCCAGCCCCGTGAATACTCGATCCCTTCGCTGCCGGACATGCCCGATATCCCGTCCCTCGGCGTCCCGAACCAGTGAGCAGGAACCTACGCGGAAAAGATCACAACGCCGTGGGCCTTTCTGTCTTGGCACGCGCCCGCTGAAGAAATAAGATGAATTGCTACCGATTCCCGTGAGCACTAGAACCCCAACCACGAGGTGGATAATCTGATGGCACAGATGAGCGAAGAGCTCATTGAGCAGTGGGCTGACGCAACTGCTGAAATCTACAATGAGTCCCTGACTGGCATTAATCTGAGCCGTCTGCCCGAGGCAGTGGCTCAGTACGTCGACCTCTTCGCGCAGAGCGAGAACTTGACGTTCAATGGGGAGGCCACCCCCACCGATTACTTCGATAATCACCCATTCCTCGCGGTGACCGCAGTGCTCAACAGCCCCGAGGCGCTGGAAGCCCTGGATTCCGACGCGCAGGATGCGTTGGATGCGATGGTTGACTTCACCGAGGCCTGGTACAACTTCGACCTCGAGAATGAGCCGGAACTCGGTATCTCCGAGGCGGATGGCGACGACGAAGAAGACTGGTAAGCCTTCTGCCGCCCAGAGGCCGGAAACCGGATTGCATGCCAACAGCCATGAAGCTATTCCATTTGGCCGCCGAGGGTGGCACTATGCGGATATGAGCCAGTTCAGCGTTTTCGAGAGCACCGTGGTCATTCACCTGCCGGTGCACCGTGTCTGGGAGCTGCTTACCGATTGGGCAGCAACACCCTTGTGGATCCATGGGATCGGCTCCATGCATTCGGACGACCCGCAGCTCAAGGTCGGCACCCAGCTGGTTTACCGCGTTGCCGGCCATGAACGCGTGTATCGCGTCCATGACCTGATCGAGAACCGCTTGCTGATCCTGCACACCTCGGAGAATCCCGATGGGCTCTCCTACCGCTACGACCTGAAGGACGACGCGGGGCATACCGAGGTAGTGCTGCAGGTGGCAATCATCAACCCGGACCTGACGGTGGAGCAGTGCGAGGAGCTGGCGGCAAATATCCGCGAAAGCGAAGGGGACAAGCTGGACCAGCTGCGGCTGTACGCAGAGCAGGCCCCCTGAGCACCTGCGCGGCGCAAGACTATTTCGTTGCGCCGGAAGCAGGAGCCGAAGCATAGGCCGTCGAATTCTCCAGCTGGCCATTGAATAGCTGGTCCACGGTGACCGGGGTGTAGCCATCGGCCTTCAGCTTCTCCACGAGATCCGGCAGTGCCTTGACCGAGCTCTCATGGATGTCATGCATCAAGATGATGGAGCCCGGATGGACTTCGTCCATGGCGATGCGCACCGTTTTCTCCGGATCGTGGTGCTTCCAATCCAGGGTGTCAACATCCCACAGCACCAAGGGGTAGGGCACCAGCTGGTCATAGACGGCACCGTGATTCCCATAGGGCGGGCGGAAGACGGTGGGCTCGTGGCCGGAGGCCTTTTCTACCGCTTCGCTGGTCCATCCCAGCTCATGCTGGATCTGTTCCCTGGTCAGCGTCGTGAGATCCGCATGGTCCCAGGTATGGCTGCCCAGCTGGTGGCCTTCGGCGGCCATGCGCTTGACCGCGTCGGGGTATTTGGCAATGTTCTTCCCGACCATGAAGAAGGTGGCTGGCGCATCCGCGGCCTTCAGCTCGTCGAGCAGCCGCCCGGTGTACTGGCCAGGTCCGTCATCGAAGGTCAGCGCCACGCATCGAGCCACGGCGCAATCCACCTGCTCGCTTGCCGCGGAGCCCGTGGGCTGCGCATCGGGAGCAGGCGCTGGTGCAGGGGAACAGGAAACCAGGAATGCCGGGCCCAGCGCCAACAGGGCCAGCAGGGCCAGGCGCGCCTTGCCGGGCAATCGAGAAGTCATCCTTCCACCTTCCCGCCATGCCCGGTCCGTGCCCGGGAACTACACGCGGAAATCTGCTGGGAGTTTGATCAGCGCCGGCCCCGCGCCAGCTGGTCGCAACCGGTCAGCTGCGCTCGCCGTCCAGCGCCGCCGGAACGGGGTCCGAGAGCGGATGCGCTATCTCGTCGCGGGCAAATTTCCCGGCCCACCATGCGATGATTCCGAACAGCGGCGAGGCGAGGCCGGCAATGACGAATATCGCCTGCAAGCTGAGCACCTGGGTCAAAGGTCCCGCCGCCGCCATGGACAGCGGCATCAGCGCCAGCGAAACGAAGAAATCCAGGCTGGAGATCCGCCCGAGCAGGTGTCCGGGAACCCGGCGCTGGAGCAAGGTGCCCCAGATGACCATGCCCACGGCATCGGTGATGCCGAAGGCCAGCAGGATCGCGAAGAGCATCCACGCGGCATCGACGTAGCCCACCAGGGCCAGGGGCAAGGTGCCCAGGCACCAGCAGGCGGTCATCAAGCTCAAGTAGCGCCGCGGGAATTTCGCGGACGCGACCAGCAGCGAGCCGATCGCCGAACCGAGGCCGAAGAAGGCCAGTGCGAAGCTGAACAGTGTCGCGTCCCCGTGCAGGTTGCCGCTGACGATGAAGGGCAGCAGCACCTCGAAGGGCCCGATGAAGGTGAACACCGAAATGACCGAGAACAGCAGCGTCCACAGCAGCCAGCGGGTGCGCACCGTGTAGCCGATGCCTTCGCGCAGCTGCCGGAACATCCCGGGCTGTCCCTGGCCGTCAACGGGGCCTGGCGCGTTGTACGCCTGGCGGTTGGGGATCCGGCGCAGCATCAGCAGCGCCGCGAGGTGGATTACGCAGATGCCGACGATGGCGTGCGCCGGCGAGAGTCCCGCCACCACGAATCCGGCGGCCATCGGGCCCAGGGCGGTGTGCACCACCGGCCGGGCTGTCCCTTCCAGTCCGTTGGCGGCCAGCAGCTGCTCGGCGGGCAGCATTTTGGGCAGTAGCGCGGAGTAGGCGGGGTAGAAGAAGGCCGACCCGGCCCCGCCGCAGAAGCCGGCGAGCATCAGGTGCCACAGCTCCAGGGCACCGGCCATGGCCAGTACCGCGGTGATGCCCATGACTGCCAGCGACAGCGCCTCGACCAGCATCACGATCCGCCGGCAGGAATGGCGGTCCGCCATGATCCCGCCGAGCAGCACAAAGCAGAGCAGCCCGGCGGCACTGGCAGTGGCCACGGCAGAAAGCTGGATGGGCCCGCCGCCCAGCTGGCGCACCTGGTAGACCATTGCCACGGCCCACATGCCGGCGGCGAAGGTGGAGAGGACAAGTGCGCTGGCCAGCAGGGCGTAGTCGCGGTAGGCGAACGGCTTGATGAGGCGCAGTGCAGAGGTTTTGAGCGCGCTCATTAAAGCTCCTGCGGTAGTGCGTAGGAACTATCATCCATCCACTGATTGGGTTTTGTCAATCAGTGGATGGGAATTAAAGAACTCCGGGGACCACGCGATGGCGCGTGGCCCCCGGAGCTCGGCTTCGGGCTACTCGGCGTCGTGGTCGGTTTCCAGGATGGCCGCCAACTGCTCCAGGGCAGCTTCGGCTCCTTCGCCCTCGGCGCGCAGCACTACGGTGGTTCCGTATTCCGCGCCCAGGCCCATCAGCGAGAGGATGCTGGACGCGTCCAGCGCCTCGTCCACGGGCTCGCCCTGAAGGGCGATGGTGACCTCGACCGGCGCCTCGGCCGCGGCCTCGGCGAAGATGGCTGCCGGGCGGGCGTGCAGGCCGACGCGGCTGCCGATGATTGCTGTACGTTCTGCCATGATGGCTCCTTCAGGATCTCTTGAACGGTTGATTGCGGTAAATTCGGGGGGCCTAGAGGCCAAATCGGTCCAGCTCGCCCAGCTGCGCGCGCACGGCAGTGCGTGCCGCCTCGGCCGACTCGGCGTCCAAGGCCAGCTGGGACAGGCGCTGCGCAGTGGGCAGGTCCACGGTGCGCAGCACCGCGGCAACCGGTGCCAACGCCCGCTTGTTCATGGACAGGGTGTCCACGCCCAGGCCCACCAGCACCACGGCCAGCGCCGGGTCGGCGGCCGCTTCGCCGCACACTCCGACGGGCTTGCCGCCGGCCGCCTGCGCACCGGCGGCGGTGGCGGCCACCAGGTGCAGCACTGCCGGCTGCCAGGGGTCGTTGAGCTCGGCCAGGGCGCCGAGCTGGCGGTCCGCGGCCATGGTGTACTGGGTCAAGTCGTTGGTGCCGATGGAGACGAAATCGCAGCGCTGCAGGATCTGGCCCGCCAGCACCGCCGCCGAAGGGACCTCGATCATGGTCCCAGCGGTGGCCAGGCCAGCGGCCTTGGCCAGCTGCGCGAATTCCTGCGCTTCGGACGCAGTGGAAATCATCGGCGCCATCACCCAGATCTCGGCCTGGTGCTCGCCGGCGGCTTGCGCAATGGCCTGCAGCTGGCGTTCGAGCACGCCCGGGCTGGACAGGTCGGTGCGGTAGCCGCGCACGCCGAGGGCCGGATTCGGCTCGCTGGCATCGGTCAGGAAGGGCAGCGGCTTGTCCGCTCCCGCATCCAAGGTGCGCACCACGACCTTGCTGCCGGGGAAGGCGGCGAAGACCGCACCATAGGCTGCCACCTGCTCGTCATGGGAAGGCTCCTTGTCCTTGCCCAGGAAGCAGAACTCGGTGCGCAGCAGGCCCACGCCCTCGGCGCCCGCCGCGGCGGCCAGCTGCGCGTCGTCGCCGCTGCCGACATTGGACAATAGCGGCACGCGGTGCCCGTCGCGCAGCTGCCCGGTGCCGGAGAACTCCGGCAGCGCCTCGCGGTTGGCGTAGGTGGCGGCCAGATGCTCTTCGGCCTCGCCGGGACCGGTGATGACCAGCCCGTCGATGCCGTCCACGAAGACATGGTCCCCGTCGGCCAGCGCTGTGGTGCCGGCAGCGGCCACGATGGCCGGAAGGCCCAGCGAGCGCGCGATGATGGCGGTATGCGATTGCGGCCCGCCATCGGAGGTGACCAGTGCCAGGACCTTGGCCGGATCCAGCGTCGCGGTATCGGCCGGAGCCAGGTCCACCGCGGCGAGGATGAAGGGCTGGTCGGAGTCCGGGATGCCCGGGGCGGGCACGCCGCGCAGCTCGGCGACGATGCGCGAGCGCACATCGAGCACATCCCCGGCGCGTTCGGCCATGTAGCCGCCGAGCGCCGACAGCTGCGTGGCGACCGCGTCGGCGGCCTCCCAGATGGCCGATTCGGCGCAGGTGCCCGATGCCACCAGCTTGGTGGCCGACTTGAGCAGCGTGCGGTCGCTGGCCATCAGCGCGGTGGCCTTGAGCACGGCTTGGGCATCGCCGGTGGCCTGCGCCGCGCGTTCCTTGAGCTGCGCGGCGACCGCCTGCGTGGCCTCGGCCAGGCGCAGGGATTCGGCTTCCGCGCTGGAACCTGCTGGCAGGGGCGCGCCGTCGGCGGGCGGGAGGATGGGGTCGGGCATGCGGCGCACGGATCCGATGACCCGTCCGGCGCTGACGCCTACTCCGGTGAATTTCTGGCTCATGCTGCGGCCTTTGCCTCTTCAGCGGCCCGTGCGGGGGCCTTGCGGACATATTTCTTCAGGATGATCACCAGCGCCGCGGAAACCAGCGTGCCGATCACGGTGGCCACCAGGAACATCGGCCAGGTGCTGTCCATCGCGAAGAAGACGAAGATGCCGCCGTGCGGTGCCTGGGAGAGCACATCGAAGCTCATGATCAGCGAGCCGGTGACCCCGGCACCCACCATGGAGGCCGGGATGACGCGCAGCGGGTCGGCCGCGGCGAAGGGGATGGCGCCTTCGGAGATGAACGCGGCACCCAGCAGCCAGGCCGCCTTGCCGTTTTCGCGTTCCGCCCCGGTGAACAGCTTCGGGGACACTGCGGTGGCCAGGGCCATCGCCAGCGGCGGAACCATGCCGGCAGCCATCACGGCGGCCATGATCATCAGCGGGGCCGGGTTATCGGCCACCGAACCGGCGCCCAAGCCGGCTACCGCGAAGGAATAAGCGACCTTGTTGATCGGCCCGCCCAAATCGATGGCCATCATCAGGCCCAGGACCAGGCCGAGGATCGCCGCCGCGGTGCCGGACATGCCCGCCAGCCAGCCGTTGAGGGCTTCGGTGAGCTGGGCAATCGGTCCGCCAAGGAACAAGAACATCAGGCCCGAAGCGATGATGGAACCGAGCAACGGCACGATGACCACTGGCATCAGCCCGCGCAGCCAGCGTGGCACGGTCCAGGAATTGATCCAGCGGCAGGCCAGGCCGGCGATAACGCCGCCGACGATGCCGCCAATGAACCCGGCTCCCATGAAGCCTGCCACGGCACCCGCGGTGAAGCCCGGGGCGATGCCCGGACGGTCGGCGTAGGCATAGGCGATGTAACCGCCCAGCGCCGGGACCAGGAAGCCCATGGACAGGCCACCGATCTTGAACGCCACCGCGCCGAGGTAGGCCAGCAAGCCAGCTTCCGGCAGATTGAACAGCGTATTTTCGGTCAAGTACTGGTCTGCTGCATCAGTGATGGCATAGCCGCCGAGCAAGAAGCCCAGAGCGATCAGCAGGCCGCCACCGGCGACGAACGGGATCATGTAGGAGACACCGGTGAGCAGCGCGCGCTTCAGGCCAGCGCCGAAGCCCTCGGAAGCAGAATCCGTGGAGCGCTCGCTTGCCGTTTCGTTGCCGGCTGGTACCTTGCGGGCCGCCGGATCCTTGGCCGCGGCCAAGGCATCCTTGAGCAGCTTTTCGGGTTCATCCACACCGCGTTTGACTGGAACCTGGATCACTGGCTTGCCGGCGAACCGCGATTGGTCGCGCACGTCGACGTCCACCGCAAAGATCACCGCGTCGGCCTGGGTGATCAATGCCGGATCCAACGGCTTGGACCCCGAGGACCCCTGGGTTTCCACAGCGAAGTCAATGCCGAGTTCTTCGGCGGCCTGTGCCAGGGAATCGGCGGCCATGTAGGTGTGGGCGATGCCGGTCGGGCAGGCGGTGACGGCCACGATCTTCGGCCGCGCCGTGGCAGCGGGTGCTGCTGCTGGTGCAGCTGGTGCGGCGGGGGCATCGGAGAGTACTTCGGAGACCAACGCGACGATTTCCTCGTTGCTCCTGGCTGCACGCAGGGCCGCGGTGAAGGGTTTCTTCACCAGTGCGCGGGCCAGCTTGGAGAGCAGCTTCAGGTGCTCCTTGTCGGCGCCTTCCGGGGCGGCAATGAAGAAGACCAGATCTGCCGGGCCGTCCTTGGCACCGAAGTCCACCGGGGTGCCCAGCCGGGCCATGGCCAGGGTGGGAACGGTGACCGCTGCTGATCGGCAATGCGGAATCGCGATGCCGCCGGGCACGCCGGTGGCCGTCTTCGCCTCGCGGGCCAAGGCATGCTCGGCCAATTCGGCAGCGCTGGCGGCTCGCCCGGCCTGCGTGATCTGCTGGGCCAGGTACTGGATGACGTCGGTACTCGTGGAACCTAGATGCGCATCCAGGGTGACGAGCCGGGTTTCGATCAGATCGCTCATGGTCAGGATCCTTGCCTTGGGGTGAGTTCGATGACGCTGACCGCATCGATGCGGAGGTCGGTTGGGGTTGGGATGCCGGAGCCGGGCAGCGAGGCCGCCGCGGTTCCGTAGGCGATGGCCTGGCGCAGCTTGAACGCCGGCAAGTGGCCTGCCGTGTCTGCCAGCAGATAGCCGGCCAGCGAGGAATCGCCGGCACCTACCGTGCTGCGCGGGGTGATCGGCTGCGGCCAGCCGTGCCAGCAGCCCTCGGCAGTGGCCAGTACCGCGCCGTGCGCACCCAGGGTGGTGAGCACCGCGGCCCCGGGGCGGCGCAGCAACTTGGAGCTGGCGCGAGCGGTCAGCCCGGGGTCCGCTTCGAGCTGGGCTTCGCCCAGGTCCTCGCCCAGCAGCTCGGCAAGCTCTTCGGCGTTGGGCTTGACCAGATCCGGGATGTGGATCTCGTCGTGGGCGAAGAGCTGGCGCAGCGGCTCCCCAGAGGTGTCCACCGCAATCTTCGGGCACTTCGAGCCCAGCTGCTCGCGCAACGACGCGGTAAGCAGGGCGTAGTAGTTCGCCGGCACCCCGGGTGGCAGCGACCCTGCCATGACCAGCCAAGCGGCGCCAGCGCAGGAATCGCGCACCAACTCCGAGAGCTGCTCCAACGTGGCCGCGTCCAGCTCAGGACCGGCCTCGTTGATCTTGGTGGTAGATCCATCCGGCGAGGTCAGCGTCGTGTTGGTGCGCAGCGCAGCATTGATTTCCAGCGCCCGGTAGGGCAACTGGTCGGCGGCTAGGGCGGCGATGAGCGGATCGTTTCCGGCTCCGGGGAGTACAGCGAGGGTCCGCTGCCCGGCGGCGAGGATGGCCCGCGCAACATTCACGCCCTTGCCTGCGGCCTGCAGGTGGCTGCCAGCGGCCCGCTGCACCGCACCGGGCTGCAATGCGGCGGCCAATTCGATGGTCTTGTCCAGTGCCGGGTTGACGGTCAGCGTGATAATCATGCGATCACCACCTCGACATCCGCCGCTTCCAGCGCAGCGGCAAGTTCAGTGCCGGGCTGCTGGTCGGTGACCAGGGTGTCGATGTCTTCGAGCCGGGCGAAGCAGACCAGGGTTTCCTGGTCGAATTTGGATCCGTCGGCCAGCAGCACCACGCGGCGGGCACTGGCGACCAAGGCGCGCTTGACGGCAGCTTCCAGCGGGTCCGGGGTGCTCAGGCCGAATCCTGCATGCAGCCCGTTGGTGCCGACGAAGGCGATGTCGGCCCGGTACTGGGAATACTCCTGCACGGTGCGGGCTCCGCTGGAGGCGCCGGTGATGCCGCGGACCCGCCCGCCGATCAGCTCCAGGGCGACATCCGGGCTGTGGACCAGCGCCGAGGCAATGGGCAGGGCGTGGGTGATGACCACCAGTCCGGTGCCCGCGGTGCTCTTGAGCATGCGCTCGGCCAGGATTTCCGTGGTGGTTCCCGCGTCGATGATGACCGAGGCATCGGAGACCGGCAGCAGGCTCAGCGCGCGCTGGGCGATGCGGGCCTTGGACTCTGAATGGATGGCGGTGCGCACCACGTAGCTTTCCTCGCGGGTGCTGGCTTCGGTGGTGGTGACCGCTCCGCCGTGGACGCGGCGCAGGTAGTTCTCGGATTCCAGCTGGGCCAGATCCCGCCGCACGGTTTCCCGGGTGATATCGAAGCGCTGCGCGAGCTGGGCGACGGTTACTTTCCCGTCAGCTTCCAGCTGCTCAACGATCAGCCGGTGTCGTTCTTCGGCGAACATTCTTGCCTCCGCAATTCCTCATGACCTGCAACACATTGATCTGTGTTTCCATGACTTTATGCCCGATTATGTGGCATCGTCAAGTGAAAATCTGGGGAATCTTTGGCTTTAGTTGGTTTTGAGTGGGTTTGCTAGGGGTTATGCAGAAACAAGGCTGGGAGATATGCGTAACCAAAGCAGCGCGCGACTCGATCCTGTCCGCGGCAAATCGCCATCTGTGCGGCCTCAGTTGACTGGAAACCCAGCTAATGAGCAAGACGTCTGTACGGCCAGGAACCAGGGCGGGCAGTTCATGAATTCGACAGAAATCATAGGTTGCCGGGCGAATGAGTTGCGTCAGGATGACGTGCCTGGATCAGGCCATGCCACTCTCCGTGCTTGAATGCGTTCGGTCGAGCTGGCTGAAGTGCAACAGCCCTTTGTGCATTCCTTTTCTCCTCGGATGTTACTCTGCCAAGGTACAACTTCGACCGGAACAGCGTGGGGGCGATCTGAGGTCAGCTCTTATATTTGCACTAGTGGGCGCCTGCTAAAGTCTTTCCGTTGGATTGGCATTTGGCGATGGATTCGTTATTGCGTTCTTGCAGGCTTCCTAGTTGCATTGGGGTCGAATTTACCATGACGGTGAAAACCATGGGGCCCACCGGCAATCTCGGGTCGGCGTCACTGCCGTCGAAGCCAGAGGCCCGCAGCTCGAGGTTGTATTCGCGTACTTCGTCGGAGAGTTCGATTGTTATCTAGTTCGAGCGTTCCTCCCAAACCAAGTACATGATCACGGGAGTCGCATCGGGGAAGTATCGCGTCGAGGGCGGTATCGAATTAGGGCCGGCCTACCAGAGCACCGAATAGCTCGTGATGAATCCAGTGGTCATCGTAGCGGAATCGAATGGCGAGGAAGCCCTGGACTTGGCGATCGGCGGCCTTAGCCTTGACTGATCCGCGAGGGGATCCGTAGAGACTGGTTATGGAGTCCTTGAAAAGCCTCTCGCGACTAATGGGGCCCGCATGATCCAACAATATTAGTGCGACACATGGTTGGGAGATTCTAGTACTAGTGAGTTCTCAAGGATTCTCGTTCTCGGCTGGGGAGCGGTGCCCGGCGAGACTTCTCGCAACCATTGAGTTGCAAGATGTCTCTGGACGGGTGTCGAATTCTTTTGTTATTGACGAACTTGATTGGTGATTTAGAGAGCACTCTCAGCCAGAATTAGCGCGGCTCGATAGCCATCTGACTCGAGACAAGACATGGCTTCCAGTTGCTGGAAAGCTATCGGTAGGCAGGTAGCATCCACCCAGCTCTCCCCGCTACCAACATCGACCCAAGAGTCCTCGATGAGAATAACGGGACGTTCCGTGGAACCAGCCGTTCCATGGCAGAGTAGCCAGTGCGGAACATCGTAGCCGAGCATCTGCTGCAATGATACTAGCAACAAGACCCGGGCACCCTGACTTAATGCTTTGTGAATCTGTGAGATTTCCATACGCGTAGAGGTCACCGGCAACCCGGTCGCTTCTGCACGGCGGCGCGAGTCAGCCTGCAAGATGCCCCGCCAACCACGTTCAACCTCGGGATAATAGTCGACGATTACTGGCTTATCGGTATCCAAAGACACCTGAACTGAGCTTGCGGGCCAGTGCTCTGCGATGGCCAGCCCGAGCCCCACGGGTTCGCAAGCCATGAAATTAGTCGCTTGACGCCACAGCAACAACTCGGCGGTACGCAGGCGATCCATCGTTGCAATGCTCATCGTTTCCCCGTGCGCGGCCAGCGCGGAAACCGCGGCGCAGGTGAAGTTCTCGCTTTGCTGGTAGTGCGCGGTTCGCAGATAGCGGGCTGGATGTGACCAGTGCACATAGCCGAATTTTGGAATCGATACCGAAGCATCCGTGGTGCAGCGTGGAGCAGGCAACGCCTGGAAACCCATTTGTTCAGCCAGATCTGCTAGCCACGGTTCTTCCGACCAGCTTTCCCATTTCACGCAGGCCAGATCTTTTTCCCTGGCGTAGTCCAGCACCGCACGGACGAGCTCTTCATATGCAGCTGTGTCACGGGCAAGAACCCCAGAGATCTTCACGTATGCAGTCGCCGAACGTGCGGTAAGCAATGCGGCACCGAATACTGTGGCATCTGATGACTGTATCGTGAGCAGCCGAGCGTTGACCGTTGCCATGCGACTTTCCCACGGACCTGACATGGAACCCAGATGCTGCAGTTGCGCCGGGTGGTGTTCAGGGTCGAAGGTCTGGATTCTCATTTGCCGGGCAGAGGGTTTCGCCATGATTCCTTACTATTAGGTTGGGTGGAGGCGGAGCCGGTTAGGATCCTCGCTTAACGCCTAGCCGCGTGATCGGTACAAAAGCCAAATGAAGTACGGGGAGCCGAGTAACGACACGATCAGACCAGCGGGAATCTGTGCCGGCGCGATTGCGGTACGGCCCAAAGTATCGGCCAGGCAAACCAGCAATGCTCCGAAAACCATGGACACCGGGATTGCCCGGTGATGGCGGGAACCCACCAACGACCGCGCCAGATGCGGGGCGATGAGTCCGACAAAGCCAACCACACCTACGGCCACTACGCTGAGTGCCGCAAGCAGCGCGGCAATGGACAATGAGACTAATCGGATGCGAATGGTCTTGACGCCCAGCACCCGGGGCAGGTCTTCGTCGATGGCTAGCAGGTCCAGCTTGCGTCCCATGAGCAGTACGACCGGAAGAGCTAATGCCAACACCGTCAGAACAGGTAACACGTCTGCGAACTGACGTCCATAAGTTGAGCCAGACAGCCAGGTGTAGATGCGCGGAGTTTCCCACGAATTAATGCTCAGCAGCAGGTAGGTGGTGACCGCAGAGAGCGTGTAGCCAGCACCGATGCCGATTAGCACAAAACGTTCAGGGGAGAATCCTCGACGCCAGGCTAGCGCGGTGATGGCAGCGAAGGTCGCGAGCCCGGCAATCACCGCAAAAATCACCAGTAGCGAGCGGGAACCGCCAAAGGCAGTGACCACTACAGCCGCGCCCAGCCCTGCCCCCGCGGTAATACCCAGGATTCCGGGCTCGGCCAATGGGTTGCGCACGGCGCCCTGCACCAAACAACCAGCCAGTCCTACGGCGGCTCCGGCACCCAGCGCCGCGCTGGTCCGTGGTGCACGTTCGGAGAAGGCTCGGGCAATGAGCTTGGGCGCATCATCCTGGAACCACAAGGCGAGATCTCCCAGCTTGAGTAACATGCTTCCGGCCAAAAGGCTTAGAATCACGGCTCCCAACAGCAAACTGAATCCCAGCGTCATGGTGAGAACGAATCGGCGGTTGCTGCACAATTTGCTTGCTACCTGTAACGGGTTGCGGGAGTTGGAAGCTTCGGGCAGTCGCATTGCCAAGATGATGATCAGCACCCCGCCCAGGATTGCGGTGGGAACTCCAGTAGGAATGGAAGCCGCACCTTGCGCACCGAGCGAGGCACGAAGCGAAACATCGGCCAGCAGGATCAGTAGCGCACCAATCAGGCCGGTGGCGGGGAGCAAGAACAGTTGACGGCGCAAGACTACCAGGCGGCGCGACAGCAGTCGGGCGAGCACGGGGGCGCCAAGCCCAACAAAAGCAATCGGGCCGGACAGCGAAACGGAAACGCCGGTGAGCAGCACAGCACACAGGACGGCGAGAGTGCGGGTTGAGCGCACCGGGATGCCGAGCACCGCAGCGTTTTCCTCACCCAAGGACAGGACATCCAGTCGGCGAGAGAGCAAGAGGCAGATGGCCAGCACCACCAAGATCACTGGCAGACTGCGCAAGAATGCATCGAGATTTAATTGGGCCAGCGACCCTGAACCCCAGGCATACAGTCCAGTCGTATTTTCCTTGAACAGCAGTAAAATGATTCCGCTGCCTGCTTCCAACGCCATAGCGATGGCTGAGCCAGCGAGGATCAACCGGGTGGTGGCGGTTCCCGCGCTGCGCCCAGAGATAGCCAATACGATCCCGGCGGCGAGCAGCCCGCCAGCGAATGCGAGAGTGCTGGAAGCTAGCGTGGACATGCTTATTCCCAAGGCAGCAGCCACGCTCAACGCGAAGAATGCACCAGAGGTGACAGCCAATGTGTCCGGCGAGGCCAGCGGGTTGCGGGTGACGGATTGGAGCAGTGAACCTGCTACCCCCAAAGCCAGACCGACGGCGGCACCCGCACAGAGGCGCGGTAGCCGGGAGCCGGTGAAGATCTCGGCGGCTCCCACCCCTCCGATACGGGTGTCATCTCCGGTGAGTGCGCGTAGCAGTTCACCCAAACCAATACCGGAGGTCCCCTGGGTGAGGTGCCAAGCACCCACCAGCAGTACCGCTGCCGCTAAGGCGGCTAGCAGACCTAGGCCAGTGGCGAGACGGGTACCGGTGACCGGCGCGGGGGAATAACCAGGGCCGGTCATTCGGATGCCGACCCCTCTGTCCACGATGTGTCGCTCTGCTGATTTTTCAGCGGTTTTCATTTCAGTTGTACGCTACTTGGCTTCCGAGGCGGAGGTCAGTGCATCGGTGAAGGCATCTACCGCTTGACTGGTGGATTTCGGCCCGCCGGCACCCCAGATGTTTGGGAACTGGAAGGTCCGGCCTTCCTTGACTGCGGTCAAGTTGTTCCAGATCTCGCTGGATTCCAGCTCGGTGGTCCACCCGGTGCCTGCGTCGTTGGAGTAGAACAGGTTGACGTCGCCAACGCCCGCTAGGCCTTCTATGTCCGTCTGGGCCAGTCCGTATTCTTTGTTCACCCCGCCGGATCCGAAGGACTTGTTGATGTCATCGTTCCAAGCTGGGCTCAGGCCCAGTTCCTTGCCAAGCTCTGTGAACAGAGCCCCGTCAGTGTATGGACGAATCGTCAGGTTGGAGCCGTCAACCCAACCGTCGAAGAAGAGGAAGTCGGTGGTTTCCAACTTCACCTCGGAGACTTCCTGTTTTTTCTGCGCCAAGTGGGCGTCGAATTCGTTGAGCACTAAGGCAGCACGCTCGGTGCGGCCGGTGGCTTCGGCGACCTGTGAGAAGACATTTTTCATGTTGCCGATGGGATCCGCAGAATCGTTGCCCTTGACCGCCAATACGGGAACGTCGCCCTTATCAAGCTGCGACAGCACGGGGTCTTCTTCACTAAAAGCGTCCACGATGATTAAGTCGGGGTCCAGCGCGTAGATCGAATCCAGATCTGGCTCGCCACGTTCACCCACCGAAGCAACACCCTCAGGCAGCTCCTCTGCAGTGACGTAGGTGCTATATCCATCTGGGGAAGCGACGCCCACCGGAGTGACGCACAAGGTCAGGACATCTTCAATTTCCTGCCATTCGAGTACCACCACGCGCTCGGCTGGTTTATCCAATTCAAGTGTGCGGCCCAGATCATCGGTCATAGATACCGGGTCTGTGCTAGTGGCGGTGGTGTCATTCGCGCAACTTGCGGATGCGGCAGCGGGGCTCCGTTCGGCACCAGCGCTGCTAATGTCCGTGGTACCGCAAGCGGTGGCTGAGAACAACAGTGCTAGAGCGGCCGCTGAAGTGACTGCATTTCGAGCGAGTGTAGGCATAGGTTTTCCCTTGTAATTATATGTTTCGGTGGTAGAAAGAAAGTGGTCAGCTCATCCGGTGGCGGCTAACCGGTTCGATGCGCAACAATCCATTCTGCTTATCAGAGAGGACCTGCACGGGGATCTCATAGACCTCCGAGAGGTTATCTGCGGTGAGGACCTCGGCAGGGGTTCCTGAGGCGTATACCCGGCCGTGTTTCATCAGCACCAGCCGATCAGCCAGCGCGGCGGCTTGATTCAGGTCATGCAGGACGATGCCGATGGCTAGCCGATCTCGACGGGCTAGATCATGGACCAGGTCTAGGGTCTCGACCTGATATCTCAAGTCGAGGTGATTGGTCGGCTCGTCGAGAAGCACCACATTGGTTTGCTGTGCCAGGCACACGGCCAACCAGACACGTTGAAGTTCTCCACCGGATAGTTCCCCAGCTGCCTTCCGGGACATCGAGGTAGTGCCAGTCAGTTCCATGGCCCAGGCAATCGCCGCATGATCCGCATCGGATAGCCCCGAGAAACCGCGCCGATATGGATGGCGACCTAAGGCGACGATATCTGCCACGGCTAACCCTTCCGGGGTGGCGTGGGACTGCGCGAAGAGCGTAACTTCGTGGGCGAATGTTCGTCCGTTCAGCGTGCTAATTTCGCGGGCCTCCCCGTGAGAATTGGAGATCGTGATGACCCCCGCGGTGCGCTCATGCAACCTTGCCATGGAACGGAGAAGTGTGGATTTTCCGCTGCCATTGGGTCCAATGAGTGCGGTGACTTCACCCGGGGATAAACGGATGGAAGCACCGTCCACTACAGTGCTTTTGCCGTAGCGCAGCACTACCTCGTGGACGAGCATCGTTCCGGGTGCAGCGGAAGCTGCTCCGGACGCCACATCTAGCATGCGTATTGACCGGATTGAATACATCCGATTTGAATAGGTATTTTCACTTAGGTAAGTCTAAGTTAACTAATCGATGTCAGCAATCGATGATTTCTGACAGTGCATCCGGCTTTTCGGTCACCTATTGACATTTTCTATGGCGAATGTGCCAGGTGTGGAGCCCATAGTGCGTCGAAAAGCGTCGATAAAAGTACTCGGCTGCGCGTAGCCCAGCATTTCAGAGATGTCTTGGACGCCTTCACCGTTGGTGAGCAGCTCCAGGGCGCGATGAATTTTCACCGCTTGACGCCACTGGGCAAAGGATAAGCCGGTTGCTTCGCGGAAGACTCGCGTGATGGTTCGTGAGCTGATTCCAGCATCTACCGCCCATCGCTCGAGAGATCGGTTATCCGCAGGGTTGGCTAGTAAACGGTTGGCAATGCCATGGATACGAGGGTCATCGGGCAAGCGCAGCGCTAGCTGATGAGCTGATGGTTTGAGTACGTCGAAAACTACAGCCTCCGCACGCGCTCTGGCTTCTTGGCTCAGTTCCCGACTGGATAAATGGACCAGCAACGACTTAAGCAACGGTTTCATGTCGATCACTGTAGGGGTACTGAATGGGGTGGTGGTTCGTTCAGGGGAAAAGAACGCGCTGAAAAGTTCTACATGTGCGGTCAGGCGTCCACCGTGCAGCGCTCCGGACGGAATCCACAGACCATGACCCTCGGAGACCGTAAAAATCTGTCCTTCGATTTGAGCGGTGAGTGTCCCATCTTGGGTCCATAAGAGCTCATGGGCCAGGTGCGAATGAGGCTCCCACTCCGTAGAGACATCAATGGTGTGCGTTTCGCTCAGAATCACAAATGATGAGGTCGCATCGCTAGGCAAGGCAGTTGCTTGCACTAGAGCAGTACCTGGTTCACGGGACCAAGTACCAAGCCCGATGGTCGAGGTAGGAGGGGAAGTCATATTTGCAGTATAGAAAGTATTCGGCATGACATAGCAGGTTTCATGTTAGATCTACCGAACCCCTTGAAGAACGGTTCAATAATCGCGTGCCAAAATTCTACGGATCGACTACTAAACCAAATACATTTCACCCCCAACTGGTTCAATCAGGAATCTAGGCTGCGTTCGGTTACCCACAGAAGGCTATTCCAGTGTGTAGTACTCAAGCATGTCATCACGTTTTTCCAGTCTGAATCCTCGACTGGTGAGCAGTCGGGTTGAAGCAGTGTTAGCCGGAGATACGCGGGCACTGAATTTCGTAATTCCGTATATCTTGGGAATTGAAATCAGGGTGCTATCGAGCACGGCTCCACCAACTCCTCGCCCCCATTGATCTGGAGATACCCAGTAACCGACCTCCACGCAACTTTCCAGCCGGGTGCAAAACACGAGGCCCACTGCTGCATTTGCTTCAGTTGCTAGGAACCATCGAGAGCCCCCCACAGTGTCGAGTGGTTCATGTTGGAGGGATTGCTTAACGCAGGCGTTGATGGTTTGCCGGTCCCATGGCTCCCCATACCCAATAAAACGAGCTACACGTTCATCCGAGGCCATGCTGGCAAAGAATTCGGTGTCTGCGCTGCGAAATGGACGCAGGGTAATTGATTGTGAGCGCGACATCCAAAGCCTTTCGATGTCGTAAACTTAAAAAACTCTTAAATGCATTAAACAGTACTAGACCTACCTATGGCGCTCTTATTTCAAAAAGAGGTCAATGAGCGCTCAGAATCCCGCGCCGACCGCGCCGAGCGTCCCATAGTGGAAACCGAAGAACACGGCCCAGTGAAACGGTCCACAACGAGAACCTGCGCAAAAAACTGTTGAAGGTGAAACGGGAGAACGGCTTCATAAAAGTTGTCGGCGCCGATCGCGCCGCGAACAGTAAGGAGTAAGCGCGGTCTTAGACTTCATCGAAGCCCACATAGGCGAGTATCCAGTGAACTGGATGGGCAGGAAACCCAGAATTCCAGGGGCAGTCACTACCGATGTCTGAACGCCTGCCAAGAGCTGAGCGAAGCCTAAGTCCTGCGAGCACACCGCACGAAACTGCTCCAGGACGAGTGTGAGGCGTCCAACCAGGTCGCCGGTGGCGGACAATTAGTGGATTTGATCCGCAAAAACCATGAGGAAGACATCTCGACATCCACGGTGATGTCGCTCATGAAAGAGCTGAGAATCCGTGCCAGGCGGATGAGCGCCTTCAAAACCACGACCGTGCGTGAGCGCCAATCCCGGACGGTGCGTATAGAAAACCATAGGGTCGACAATCTCGGCATGCGTGGCTTCCGCTCCTCGCGGCTTGCGGCGAAACTGTTAGGCGATATCGCCTGCCTGCGCGCCGGTGAAGGCTGGTTGTATTTGGCGACGGTGATCGATTTGAATTCGCGACAGATCGTGGGCTGGTCAATGGGTAAGAACATGTAAACGTAGTTGGCCATTGACGCGAGGGGGCTTGCTGCGTCGCAGGCGTTCATCCAGTTTGGTAGTGTGTTCCATTCAGACCGAGGCCCCAATGTACCTCGGCGCGTTCCAGAGGTGGTGTGCTGCGCACAGGGTGCGGTAGTCGACGGGACGCGCCGGGGTGTCCCTGGGATAATTCCGTCGCCGAGTCAGCCTTCTGGACGATCAAGAAGGAAATGTTCCACCAGAGGTTCTTCAGCAGCAGGGTGGCTGCGTGTGCCGCAGTGAAGGAGTACATCGCGGTTTGGTACAACCGGAAGCGCCCGTATACGGCAAATGGCGGAGTTAGCCCCCAGGTGGTTCTGGACTCGTATCAGGAAAGGGATCCTCTAGCTTTGACGGCTTGAGGAAATATACAAGAAGATCAAAGTTCGTGTCCCAAAAACTTGACCAGCTCACAGTAAGGGGATGAGCAAGGCCAGGGAGAGCGCGCCGGCGGCCTGTTGGAGCGGCGTGAAGCCGGCACGCCCGAGAATTTCGGTATCGATATGACGGGCACCGAGGAGGGATAGCTGCGCGAAACCTGCAAAGCCCACGAGAAGCAGGGCGATCGCGAGGATCCCGCGCGGGATCTTGCGCTTTTCGCCCGCGTAGACGCGGTGGTATTCGGCGGCGGGCGGAACGCGGGAAGCTGATATCGGTTCGTCGATTTGGAGGAGCCAGTTTGAGGCGGCGTTCGGCATAGTTGTTTCCTTTCGCGGGCTTAGCTGGCGAGTTCGTCGATCCAGCTCGATCGCATCCGCAAGGCTCGTTCCGTGCTGCCAAGAACGGCCCCGAACCCGATGAAAAGGTTGCCCTGGAGCGGGAGTTGCACAGGAGAAGTGAAGGTGCCTATCGAATCGGCGATGGGAGGAATCCGGGATATCGATTCAATGATCTGAGGCACCGTGATGCACAGGCCGGCGAAGACCAGTGCGGTCGAGACGATGCCGATGAATCGGCTCAGGCCCGGATGCCTGTGATGCAGCCTGGCACGGCGCCCTTCCGCGGATGCGGGATCTGGGGCCAGTTGCAGTTCGCTGCCGCCTGCGGGCAGATAGTGGCAGCGCTTGAGTCCGAAGCCGTTGGCAGCGACTTCGATGTGGCCGCCTGGGACTGGGAAGCGCGCGGGCATCTTCGAGTACGAGTGCAACGATCCATTCACATAGAGGCGGGCCCTGATCACGCCATCAGCCATGTCGCCGCCGTGGCGAACATCAACCGTGTAGGTGGATGCTGTCCCATCGGGAGAGGGCAGGGCGATGGTGCGCAAGGACCTGCTGAATATCTGCCACCAGCGCAAGCGCTGCACCGGCTCGCCGGATCCGGCACGCACGCGATGGTTCAGCCACCTTTTGAACTTCATTTTCCGTCCTCGTTTCCAGACTAGTACACCGTAATAGTCAATAATGGGATAGACTAGCACACTGTAATAGTTTTGTAACGAGAGGACGCCATGGGCAGCCAGCCTGATGCATCGAGAGAAGTGGGCACGCGTGAGAAGATCCTGATCGCTGCGGCGACGATGCTCGGCGAGAATCCAACCGCGCGTTTGAGCGTTCGGGCGGTCGCCGCTCGCGCTGAAGTGAGTACGGGTTCGCTGCGGCATTTCTTCCCCACGCAGCGTGCCCTCGTCGACACTGTCGTCGCCGGAATCTACGACGTCGACATTCCCGACGATCCGATCAACAATCGGGCTCTCATGCCGACCGAGCGCCTGACCGCATGTTTGCGGTTGCTCCTCGCGCAATTCGGTGCCGGCGATCGCGCCCGGGAGCAATGGGGGTTCTTGTATGAGGCGTACGTGGCCTCCGCACCGTCCGAAGATGAGACGAGAACCTACCTCGCGCTCGAGCGGATGGGGCGTCATCGTGTGGAGCGGTGGTTGGGTGCGCTTATTGAGGAAGGCGCAATTCCCGCCGGGCAGATTGAGCAGCGGGCACGATTCCTCGCGACCGTAATCAGCGGCCTCATGACGGAGCGTGCTCTGCCCGCCGAGGAAGTACGGGTTGAAGCTGAAGCGGAAACGCTCCGTCTTGCCGTACACGCAGTGACAACCGCATGGAGTGCGGCCTAAGCGGCTCTAGCCCGGGAATTTCATGAAGACGGGTAGTCATTAACTGACTTAAAAGATGAAAAGGTGATCTGAACTGGGAAAAGGGGAGTGTCTAAGCTTCCAAAATACCCGTTCAAGGGATCACCTTTTCTTTAATGGTCTTGGCAGGTCTGGTTACCCGCTGGCAAGATCGATGCCAACCTGACACAGCGTGACTCACACCTTTTCTGGCCAGAGGTTTACGCTCTGTGCCATGTCACTGATTTGTCCGCTGCGATGGGCTGGCATTGGTCTGGCCCCTTGCCATGGCTTGATAAAAGGCTGGCCGCTTCTTCACAAGAGGCGTGACTCATTAGAGAACTGCCTGACAGGACTCCATTCCAGACAGATGCCACAACAACGGCCATCAACTGGAATAGAGGTCCACCATCATGACCAACGTGGCAGAGAAATACGACTACGTCATCGGAGTCGACACCCACGCCCGCACCCACACCTACGCGATCATTAACACCAGAACTGGCGCCCGTACTGGCTGCGAAGCATTCCCGGTATCTGGGCCCGGCATGGGCAGAGCCATCGCCTGGATCCGACGTAACACCACCAACGAGATCATTGCTGCTGTGGAAGGCACCAAATCTAACGGAGCGTCAATCTGCCGCAAATTTACGGAAGCCGGCATCACCGTCACTGAGGTAAAACCACCACGCAAACAAGCTCGCGCAGGCATCGGCAAGACGGACGAAATCGATGCAACCGCCGCAGCGATGAGCGTCCTCGGCACTGAAATTGAATTGTTGTTACAGCCGCGCACCGACGGAATTCGGACAGCAATGAATCTCCTATTGACCCGCCGTAGGCGGATCGAACAGCAATGCACAGCTAACCGCAACGCACTGAATGCTTTGGTTCGTCAAACCGATTTTGGCTTAGACGCACGTCGGGCTCTAACCGACCAACAAATTACGGAAATCAGTGCCTGGCGAAGTTGTCGCAACGATGGAATTGAGCAATGTATTGCCCGGCAGGAAGCCTCAGAATTAGCTAACGACATCCTCAGCGCGTCGGCACGGCTGAAAAGCAATAAGGCACAGTCGGCTGAGCTCAGCGAACAGATTGCTCCTGGATTCCAGGACCAGCCGGGTCTTGGGCCTGTAACCACGGGTATCATTCTGGCGTCCTACTCGCATCATGGCCGGTTCCGATCAGAAGCCGCGTTTGCGTCACTGGCAGGCGCGGCTCCTCTGCAGGCCTCGTCGGGCAACGTTACAAGGCATCGGCTAAATCGACACGGCGACCGGCAACCTAACATGGCCTTAGGCATAGTGATCAAGAACCGAATGATCCACGATCAAACGACCAAGGAGTATGCCGAACGGCGAACAGCTGAGGGGTTGAGCTATCAGGAGATCAAACGTGCTCTGAAACGGTATCTCGCACGCAGTATTTTCCGGCAGCGAGAGAAGATTTTTACCTTGACATGAGACATAAAAGGATCAGCGAACCATTCTACCCACATTTTCCCTGCCTTACCGACCCAACCCACCGGCCGAACCCTGGTCTCCTATGCTGGGCTGTCGGTGTTGACCGGCTTCCTGAACGCGGTGGGCTTTCGCGCTCTTTGCGAAGACCGGTTCAGCCAGTTCGTACCAGCCACCGCAACCCACCGGCCAGGAAAAATCCTCGGAACCCTCGCCTTATCGCTGGCCGCCGGCGGGCAGCAAGCCACCGACATTGACCAGCTACGCGCCGCACCAGAGCTCTTCGGCCCCGTAGCTTCGGATGCCACAATCAGCCGAATCATGCGCCGAATCAATGAACAACCAGAAGCTTTCGCCTATGGCTTCGCCACCATGACCCGCAGCCTGCGATCCAAAGTCTGGGTTGCGGCCGGGCCACGGAATCCTGCGCGGCTGGCCACGCCAGCCAAACCGCTGATTATCGACCTCGACGCCTCGCTGGTTCATGTCCACTCCGAAAAAGAATCCAGCGCAGGAACGTATAAAGGCGGGTACGGTTTCTCACCGATGATCGCCATGCCCGACTACGGCAAGACGAATGGAACCGGAGAAGTCCTCGCCGTGCACCTGCGCCCGGGAAACCGGGGCCCGAACTCAGCCCGCTTCCCATATCGAGGTGCTCAGCCAAGCGTTGGCCCAACTACCTGATGATTTCTACGACGAGCACGGAAACCTGTGTGGTGAGAAGATCCTGGTCCGCACCGATAGTGCCGGATCTTCGCGTGAGTTCTTGCCTCACCTGGATTCGCTGGGGATCCAATTCTCCACCTCGTATTCGCTGCCGGTCATCAAGGAGCGGTTCATCCGGTGGATCGATGAGAAGAAGTACTGGGAACCAGCGCTGACCGCTGACGGGGACCAGCGTGATGATGCGTGGGTGATCGACGCGTCCAAGGTGATCGAGCTGAAGGACCACCCTCCAGGAACAAGGATTTACTTGCGGGCCGAGCCGTTGCATCCCGGAGCGAAAGCGACCTTGTTCGATACCGACGGGAACAGGGTGGCGGTGTTCTTGACCAATAGTCCGCGGTTCAACGTGGCGTTCCTCGATGCCCGGCACCGGGCCCGCGGCCGGTGCGAAAACCGGATCAAGACGCTGAAGAGCGCGGGGTTGGGGAAGTTGCCGAATTGGTCTTTTGCCACGAACCAGGTGTGGGCTGACTTGGCGATGTTCGCACTGAATCTGGTGTCGTGGCTGCAGTTGGCGGTGTTGCCTGGTGGCCATGACGCTTCAGTGTGTGATGTGAAGCGGTGGCGGTACCGGCTATTTTCGATGGCCGGGAAAGTTGTCTCTGGTGGCCGGCAACGCCGGCTGCTGATCCCCGAAAGTGCACCAGAAGCGCAACTTCTATGCCAATTGAATGAGGGCATCGGTACGTTGTACCAGCGGTGGCGGCACGGTGAGCTGGCCGCCTGATCTGGTGGTTGTCCTGTGGTTTCTTTGGTTTCGAAAGGTCTATGTAGCCCGGGTTGGTGGAGCCTGGCACCCAGCGCTGGTGTGTCAGGCGCTCTTCGGCGTGGGCAGAGGCTGCGACGGCCACCGGGAATCTCTTGGGAATGGATTTCGGTGGCCGTCGGAGCCGTTATGAAAAACCTGGGTTAGCCATTGTCAGGGTTTTCTCGATACAGAATTCCAAGGTGCCCTGGTCGGAAAGCATCCGGTCCTTCGCTAAAAAAGCAGGGTAGTAAGGTCTTGAGCGATGCTGGAGGTGGAGTTCAGACGCTCAATTCTGCTGTTTTCGACGATTGCACCGCAATTGCGATTCGGTGCTACCTTACGGTTGTATCGCGACCCAGATTCCGAAACGTACCAAAGTACCTATTTCAGTAATCGCATGATGCCCGAAAATATAAAGTTTCAATACTGGCACACTGCAGACACTGCTTGAAAGAAATAAATATTTCTTTATTTATTGAAGGTAAGGGAGGGTGATCGAGGTGATGGACCAGGACCGTGCTCAACGCGGCACACATCTACCGTGCAACCAGCACCGTCAGATGGCGGAGGGCCCTGATCTGTCCTGATGATGTGCCCGAACCATGGTGTGTGGGTGCGAGCGGGAGCCTTTCGTGATCAGTACAACGAACCTGCCGAGGGATTGAATTGGTAGTTCCTGGCTCTCTGGGCCCTCGGATTCAAGCGAGTTGGCTAGAGATCTTGGAGCATCAGCGGATCACTTGTTGGGGAGGGCGAGCCGTTCTCCGGTTCGATCGTGACGCCTAGGTGCGTGATTCCGGCCATGGAGCCGCTGATCATTGTCGTGCCTGAGGAGTCCTGGAGGTCCAGCATCCCTGCCGGAATTGCCCCATCGGCTGAGATGAGCCAGAGCTCATAGCCTTGATCTTCCGCTAGAGCTGGCATGCCTGTGACTGATACGGACATCAGACCTTCAGCAACGGAGTAAGCCAGACGCATGGTTGCCCCGGATTCCAGGGCTTGCGAAGTGGATTTCATGTCCTGTGCGCTGAGAATCTGCTTCATGGAGTTCCGCTCGGTGAGCATGCCATTGATCAGCGCCTGCTGTTCCTTATTTTGCGTATTCAGGTTCCAGGTTGCTGCTCCCAGCCCGCCGGCTGCGAGCAGGAGGACCGTTGCCGCGAGGCCGAAGAGCTTCTTCGGAAGCCCCGCATTGTTCGGTGCTGGGGGACTAGTTGCCTCGCGAGTCGAGGCGAGCGGTGGGGGCGCGGCAGTATCGTGCACAGGCGGCGCAGAGGGAACGTCTGGGTGCACCTGTTCGACTTGTCGAATTGCTTGCATGACGTTGGCTTTCAACCGTGCTGGCGGCAGCACTGCAGGCGCTGCCAGACCCAACAGGCTTGCGGTTTCCTGCAACGAGTCGAGTTCTTGCTGCGCTTGAGGCAAGTCGGCTATCTGTGCCAACGCTGCCTGGCGCTCAGTGCTGCTGGTGGTGTTGAGCGCAAGTTCGACAAGGAGGTCCTGGCCAGGCTGTGTCATTATGCGACTCCCATGAGGTCTCGAAGTTTCCTCAGAGCATCGAGGAGCTGTAATTTTACGGTTTCCACCGGAAGCTGCAGTTGCGCTGCTACTTCAGTATCGCCAAGGCCTGCGAAGTAGGTTAAATGCAGTGCTTGCTGTTGCATATCACTGAGTTTCCCAAAGGCTTGCGACAGTGCAGGGTTCTCCGTGAATCTGCGTTGCCCCTCGGTGGTTGGCGGACGGGCGGCCTTGGCCCCTGGCTGTTGCAACCCGAGGGACTCGCGCAGATGCCAAAGGCATCGCTGGTGGGCAATGTTTGCCAGCCAGGCCAGCGCCGAAAGGTTCCCGGAGCTGAATCGCGGGGCTTGGCTCCAAGCATCGACGAAAATCTTCTCCAAGACCTGCTCGCTGCTATGCGTGGTGCCCAGTAGTGCTTGGACCATTCCAAAGATCTGTGCGCAGCTTTGATCGTAGAACAGGCCAAAAGCATCAGAGTCGCCTTGACCTGCACGAATCAAGAGCTGTTGCGCGTCAGCAGCGACACCTTGTTGCACGGGGCTCGAGTGATTCGGGGTCATGAGATCAAGGATCTCACAGGTCATCGCGGGAGTATGCAATCTTGGAATGCAGAGAACCGTGGTTAGGTTGCAACAGGCCGGGAGAACAGGCTGTTGGCGCGATGCCAAGAGCCTGTTCACCCGGCCTGTCAGAGAGCGAGGCGCGCTGTACTTTAGTTCTTGGCTGGTGGCATCAGCACCGAGTCAACCAGGTACACGGTGGCGTTAGCGGTCTGCACGCCGCCGCATAGGACCTTCGCATCGTTGACCATGAGATCATCGCCGCTGCCGCTGACCTCGACGGTGTCGCCCTGCACGGTTTCCAGTGCGCCGCTGATGTCAGCTGGGGCGATCTGGCCCGGGACCACGTGGTAGGTCAGGATCGTGGAGAGCATGTCTGCATCCTCGGTCACTGCCTTCAGGTCATCGGCTGGCAATGCGGCGAATGCGTCGTCCACTGGAGCGAAGACGGTGAATTCGGCGCCGTTCAAGGTGTCAACCAGATCCACGTCCTTGTTCAGCTCGCCGGAGACAGCCTTAGTCAAGGTGGTCAGTAACGGGTTGTTCGAGGCGGCTACGGCCACTGGATCCTTGGCCATGCCCGCAACGGATCCCGCGCCCTCGGGGACGGCTTCTGCATAGTCCGCGCACTGTGGGCCGACGAGGTTTGCTGCCGGGTCCATGGCTGGTTCGCTGGCCATAGGGGAGTCCTCCGTGGCTGGCGAGCTGCTAGGCGCCTGGCTGGACATCGTGGAGTCAGAGGAGGAAGAATCTGCGGATTCATCCATTGTGCAGGCGCTGAGTCCCAAAGCTGCTACTGCGGCGATCGAGAGCAGTCCTGCCATTTTGCGTGGCATGCGGTTCATGTACTTCTCCTTGCCTGGAGCCCTGGTCAGGGCGGGATTATGTGGTTGCGAACTCTTGCTCTGAAGTGTTCTTGATAGGCATTCGGAACCCAGGCAGGCGCGGATTGGTTTTAAAAGAAATTTCTTTTGCTTGTTGCGCCGACGTCCCTCGCCAAGATCTCGGCGCTGGAATCAGCCCATGCTCAGCGGGCCTGGGAATTTCGGGGATCTGCATAGGAGGTCGCCTTCAACTTCTCTTTGAGCGTGCCTGGAGAACGTTCATTCGGCTCTGTCGGGGGAGGAGACGGCAGTCGCCAGCTGGGTGGCCCCGATGTACGGAAGAAGCTTCAATGGGCTGTGGCATGTCCTGTGGAGGTCGCCCACAAAGCTGCGGGGTGGGTGGCCAACTCGTGTGGGCAACCTTGTCTGCCGGTCTCGAGGACCTCGTTGCTTGCCTTACCTTTAAAATTCTGCCTGCCTGCGCTCGGCATAAGCTTCATCCCTCCGTTGCTCTGCTTGCAATCTAGCGCCCGAGCACGAAGCCGCAGGCGCAATTCGGAACTGGGGTGTTCGTGCTTCTTCGATCAAGCACTCTTTGAGTAAATGAATAATTGCTCATTTACTCCACATGTAGGCAATCATCCTCGGATTCCCAGGAACCTGGACTGGGCAACCTGCCTACTGCGCACGAAAAACTTGATTCTTTCCTCTGTTTTTCCTGTACGCAGGTAGGATGCAGTAAAGAAACGGCCATCTGTAAGCCAGTCAGGTTCTGAGGTATCTGGGTTTCGACACGTCGGTCAATTTTGGCCTGCATGCGGCCTCGAGCAAGGTCGTTTCGGAGTCAGATGCGGGATAGAGCTTGAAGCGGTGCTGAACGCGTAGATGGAATAGAACGTATCGGGGTCACCTAAGATGAAATTTTGCTAGCCAATAGAAGCGGATTTCAGGCATCTAGCGCTAATCCGCCGAGCTCATGCCCTGCACCGAGGAGATTGCTTTGTTGGCCAGCGAAGACGACGAAAAACGAAGCCATGTAGCGATGGCATCGCCACCGTAATCCGGGAGATCCTGTCCTTAGCATGGGTTACGGTGAAGAAGACAAAAAGAACAGCATTGCCTCGTCGTTCAATGCCTTCCGCTCCGGCCGCTTAGGAGAGATCATGCCCCGCAACGCCTCAGAGATCTACGAGGATCTCAAAACCTTGGCCAACGAGCTAGAAGACCTCGCCGCGACCGGACGCATCACCATGAGCACCGACCCCTGGAACAAGGACTACCCCGATACGAAACAGGCCGTTTCCCAAACCATGAACGGGTTGCAAACCGCAATCGACGCCACCTGCTGGATGGAAACCCTGCCCGAACCCGAATCAACCGCGACGAGAACAACTGAACGCGGTTAAGCCTCCTGCCCACCTATGCACAGTAAAATCCCAATCCGCTGTGCTGGTTTTCCTGCGCACACGTGGAGAGCACGAACCAACCGACCGCTCGGACACGAGCCGCGAGCTGCAGTCCCTGAGCCCGCCCGCTACGGGGGATCGCGGCCCATGCACAGCCTCTGTACTATGGCCGGAACCGAAGAGAGACACGGAAAGGCCAGCGCAGAAGATGCTCCATAGTGAAGTAGGCCGGTTGAATGAAAGGCACGCGCGCCGCGTAAATCGAGAACTCAACGCTCTCAGCGAAGTGCCGATGAACCATCCCTTCGAACACCTCCTCGCCAAGTCTGAATTCGATGCAGGATCCTATGACCACATGGGGAGAATAATCCCCTTGATCTTGACTTCTTTAGCGATCCTGTTCGCCGGAGGCAGTCTTGCCGGCACGGTGCCAAGCATCGGATACCTGGTGTTCTGGGGCGTAGGGGTAGCAGTCGCTGGGATTATCGGGCTTTCAGCGCTCAATGCAACGATTCGGGCGAAACGCGCGGCCATAGCCCTCTACAAGCACCGCCACCCTTAGACCGCTCTGACGGTCATCAATTCCCTCCAGTGCGTGGTGTATCGCGGGCTCATCATCTCCCGACGCATCTCCCACGCCGGTCCCTGCTGCAGGCCCGCAGCACCGAGCCCAATGGACTTGACCCCGTGCTCGGCACGGATCTGCTGGATCAGCGGACCGATCTGCTTCGCCTCATGCGCTGACACGAAAGGGTCGAACGTCTCTTGCATCGCCCATGGCTGAAGATCCATGACTACTACTCCGGCCCGAGCGTATTTCACTCCGGCCAGGATCTGGGGGAGTAGCTGTTTCGCTGCGCGGGTGAGCACTACCGGGTCGGATGTGGGTCCTGGCAGCTTCACAGTGATCGATGGCTGGTGGTTCTGGTGCTGGTTGTAGTAGCTGGTCATTGCCCATGCGGAGAGGATCTTGGCTTGGCGTTGGTGCTTGTGCAATCTGGCGGAGGCTTGCTGCGCGTAGATTCCCATTACTTGTTCCATGCCTACCCGGTCGGTGATTGGGTCGGAGAAGCTGCGGGAGAAGATCAGCTGGTCCTTGATCACCCGTTCTTCCTCCATCGGTATGCATGGAATCCCGCGCAGCTCCAAGACGGTGCGCATCTGGACAATGGAGAATGTGTCCCGGATCCGCATTTCGTCCGCATCCCGCAGATCCTTGATCGTATGGATGCCTAGTCCTCGGAGTCGTTTGGTGAGCCGAGGGCCAATGCCCCACGTTTCGATAACGGGCAAGCTGGCCAGGAGGTTCTCAGTAGTCTGTGTGGGAGCGCGTTCCCACACGCATACCCCGTCCAGCACTTTGATGTGCTTTGCTGTCTTGTTAGCTAGTTTTGCGAGAGTTTTACTTTTCGAGATACCTACACAGACTGGTAACCCTGTCAGTCGGCGTATCTCTGCCTTGATCCGTTCACCGAGCAGTTGCAGCTCTTCGAGAGTGCCGGTGACCCCGAGGAATGCTTCGTCAATGGAATACACCTCGACCCAAGCGGAGAACCGGCCCAGGAGCTTCATCACGCGGGCCGACATTTCCCCGTACAGCTCATAATTGGAGGACTTGGCGACTAGTCTGGTGCGTGGGGCATCGGCGGCGAGTTTGAACCAGGGCGCACCCATCTCGATGCCCAGAGCTTTCGCCTCGGCGCTGCGCGCGACCGCGCAGCCGTCGTTGTTGGACAGCACGATGACTGGGCGTGCTTCGAGTGTCGGGTCGAAGACCCGTTCGCAGGAGACGTAGAAGCTGTTCACGTCCACGTGCGCGATGTACTCGCCCCGCCGGCTGGCGGTGGAGGCTACAGGTGGTGCAGGCATGTGGTGGCCACGCCCCAGATCCGGAAATCCGACAGTTCCGCCACGCGCAGGTCCGGGTAGTCCGGGTTCTCGGCCTTCAGTACCACCCCCCGCAGGGCCGGCGGAGAGCCTTTTGACGGTCATTTCCCCGTCGATGACCGCGATCACCACATGCCCGTCCTTAGGTTGCACGGACCGGTCAACGATCAGTTCATCCCCGTCGCTGATCCCCGCGTCCCGCATGGACTCGCCGGAGACCCGCACGATGAACGTGGAGACCTGGTCGCGGATCAGCATCTCGGTCAGGTCGATCTTCGTGTCCGAGTAGTCCTGGGCGGGGGAGGGGTAGCCGGCGGGCACACGGTCCAGCGCCACCGCGACCATGCGCTGCGGCGGGGTGGCCAGCTCACAAACCTGTATTCGATAAACCTTCATGACAACACCTAATCATAGAATACATATTCTAATGATTGAGTGTATAGGGTGCGGCCGACAGGTAAGGGGGCGAACCGAGAAAAGGAGCGTGGGCTGAGTTCCTATAAAGTGCCCGGGGTTTATGCACGAGAGGCGAAGGGGGTTTTCAGCCGATGTCTTGGTACAGAAGTGTTACCGATGTCCCGATAGAAAGCACGGTTAAATGGGAGACGGTCGTTGCAACCCC
>NZ_JBLVOC010000012.1:0-12686 GCF_053543575.1 Glutamicibacter sp. AGC84 | reverse complement strand
CCAACGACCGTTAGAACCCAAGGCCGGAGCAGGGGGCACTGATTGGCGGCTAGCGGACGAAAGATCGGTATGGCCCTACTTGATTTTCAGCGAGTGCTTCACCGTAGCAGTTTTGTAACCGTCCTTCGTGCCAGTGGCGCGCACCTCGATGGTTTTACCCTTGTCGGCTTTGGTTAGCTTGTAAGATTTACCGGTCACGCCCTTCAGGAGTTTGCCGGAGCGATACCACTGAAATGACACCTTGGTGCCCTTCGTCCACTTGCCCAGGTCAGCGTCGTAGGCGATCTTCTGGGTGTAGCCTACTTTTCGGGTTCCTGTGGTGTAGAGCTTCGGCGTGGACAGCTTTCGCAGCGACGGCTTGATCGCGGCCGATGACATTGTCTTGGTGTTGTAACCATTGAGCTTCCCCGTCACGTTGACGGTCACCTTGGTGCCGGCATCAGCGCTCACCGTTGCGTAGGACGCTTTGGTGGCACCCTTTATGGGTTTTCCATTGCGCATCCATTGATAGTTCAATGCCGTTTTCGGAGTCCAGGTTCCAGCCTTGGCCTTCAGCGTGCTCAAAACGTAGGTTGGATTGCCAGCGAGTGCCGGGCTGCTGATTTTAGGCGTCGGCGCTTTGAACGTGCCCTTGGCTATCGTGACCGGGGTGCTGAGCTTCACCGAGGGATTCTTGTCGTAGACGTAGGAATCAACCTGGGTGGTAACCCTTGCCTGCAGCTTCTTGCCGATGCCAGCTAGCTTCGGCTTGTAAGTATCATCGGTGGCTCCAGCAATCGCCTTGCCGTCCAGCAGCCACTGGATCGAGGTGGTGGCACGGCCGGACTGCAAGAAGTAGTCCTTACCATGAACATAATCGGCTTTCGCGGTTGAACCGTACGCTGCACCGCTTACTTTTGGCGCAGGCTTGTTCGGCACTCCCAGCTCAATCCGAACGCTGTCGGAGTACCGGTAGCGCACCGTGCCATCAGGGAAGGTCGTCTTGGTGCCGAGGGTGACGTCCTTACCGTAGAAGTTCGGGTCGTTTAGGGTGAGAGTAGTGCCTTCACGGTCTGGATAGCCGCCATACCACTTGTATTCGGTGACTGATCCGGCGCCGGATTTGATTGATCCGGTCAAGGTTTCCCCGATGCGCGCGACGCCCTTGACCACCGGCTTGTTGTCGACTGGGTGCGTTGGGTCCTCAACGAGAATGTTGGGCAGCTTGAAGGTGGCCTCAGCCATGTTCTCGTCGTAAGCGGTGACCTCAAAGCCTGAGTAGGACTTGTATGGCAGGTCATCGACATAGAACTCCCACGTGCCCGTATAGGTGTTCTTGGCGTAGTCCATGGTGAGAACTGGCTGGTTGCGCCCGGTGGTGTATCCACCGGGGATGCCCCCATCAGGTGATTCGATGGAAATCCCTCGCATATGTGCCGAGCTGGTCCCTCTGGCTGTTGCCGTGACGGTGAACTTGGAGTTCGGTCGCACCGAGGTAGGGACTTTGAATGACACGAGTTCGGGTTTGCTGTATTCGACGTCGTCCGTAGCTTCGGTGCTAGCTGTCAGTACAGTGGTCGCAACGGCAGGTGCGACAGTTCCGCAGGCTAGTGCTGTTGCCAGCACCGCACCTACCGCAGAGGTCAGGATCCTAGACATTTTGCCCCATTCGAGTGATTACCAGTCGATCATAGCTGATCCTTGACGGCCCCAGAGTGGCAGGCACAAAACCAACTCGTAAGCAGCGCAGTGCGCGTGTCAGTCATGGGTTCCATCGAGTAGCGCGATAGTTTCTTCTGGCAGTTCGTCGTACGGGTCGTAGTCTTCGGGCGCCCCGTATCCTTCTTTGGTGTGCTGCTTATTCTTCCTGGTCCACAAGTCGGTTATCAGCTTGCGCGGGCTGTTCAGATTCTCGCCGTTCTCCGTGTTTCGGGTTGTTTCCTGCAACACTACCGGCAAAGCTAATGTCAGCTGATCACGGCGTCGATGGATGTCACGTCTAGGGCGGATTCGTAGTAGGCGTTTTCGACGGCCTCAGGATCGCTGTTGGATACCTGCTGTATGGTCAGCATGTCCCGTGGATCGCCGGTCCATTGAGTACGCCATTCGCATTGGCTGCAACAGGTGCGTTGCGGTACCCGAAATTGCCGTTTATACCGTTGGTCTTCTGGTCGTTTGCGTTGGTGGAGAGCACATCGCGCCCCTGATTGCTCAAATGTGCCATGTAGTTGCCTGCCTCGGTAAGCGAGATCGAATGTTCTGACTGTCGAGGATGCGCGGATCGGCGGGGTGAGGCTGAGTGGTGGGGCCCCGGAAAGTAGTCCAGTGGCTATGTGAGTACTCGTGTCCGACAATGGACACAGGGGGAACCACAGGAAAATGGCACGTCGGAAATTTTCAAGTCAAGTGAGGCCAATGAGTGTTAAACAGCTTGCATTTCTTGTCCTTCCAACCGCTTCACCGGCTCATTGATCCACGCCGCTTCGGGCATCTGAAGCTTCTTCGGCAACCTGCGCCGTCCAAAACGCTCAGGATGCTCATCCCAAGCCTTCTGCAATGCAGCCAACCTCTGGTCATCAACATGCCCAGTCATCCCGAAATGAACATCAGCAGGCGTATGGAATCCAATCCCCGAATGGCGATGGTGCCCGTTATAAGCCTGAACAAACCGGTCCATGAAAGCCCTGGCATCAACCAGTGATCCAAACCGCTGCGGGAATGCCGGAAGATACTTCAAGGTCTTGAACCAAGCCTCACCGAACGGGTTGTCATTGCTGATCTTCGGCCGCGAATGCGATTCGAGCACGTCCAAGTCCGCCAACAAAGCCGCCACGGGTTTCGAAGTCATCGAGGTGCCGCGGTCGGCATGCACAACTTTCGGCACCTGGTCATTGGCGAACACCCCGGCAATGAAATCACGCGCCAGCTCCCCGGATTCACGAGCATGGACCTGGCAACCGACGATATAGCGCGAATAGATATCAATCATCACGTACGCGTCGAAATACACGCCCTTCGCCGGGCCAGCGAGCTTAGTGATATCCCAAGTGAACACCTCTCCAGGCTGATACGCGACCAGCTCGGGGACCTTTCGTGCTGGAAGACGGGCCTGTCGGCGGCGTTCAGCCACTTGCTTCGCCCGTCGCAGCAACCGATACATGCTCGATACCGAGCACAGATATGTCCCTTCAGACAGCAGCGTGGCGTGGATCTGCTCTGGGGCTTGGTCCACGAATCGCTCGCTGTTCAGCGTTGCCAGAATCGTGGTTTCTTCCTGCGCGGTGAGCTTGTTCGCTGGCGCCGGGCGAGGAGCGGTAGCCCGCAGTGCTCGCCCTGCGCGGGCAGCGTTTTGGCGGCGGTTCATCGTCGCCCTGCTGACCCCGGCCAGCGCGCTGGCCTGACGTGTTGATACCCCGCCGGTGACCAGTTGCTCATAAGCGTGGGACAGGAGGTCCTGAGCTGCTACTTGGAATCCGCGCTCTTCGAGATTTGTTCCAAGAGCGCGTGTGCTTTTCCCATGATCTCCAACGCGGTTTGGGTGGTTGCAAGCTTCTGCTCGTTGGCCGCGAGTTGCTTTTTCAGGCGGGCGATTTCCGCTTGTTCCTTGCTCAGCCGGCTACCGGACCGGGCGGGGAGGCTGGTGTTGGTTGACTCTTCGAGGACTCCGGCGTCGCGCAGCCTGCGCCATTCAACGATCTGCGAGGAATACAAGGCGTTGGCACGCAGGAAGCCTCGGCCCTCGCCGGTTTGGATCGCTTGTTCGTAGCCGTCGAGGTAAGCCAGTTTCTGGGCTGGGCTGATGCTCCTGCGGCGGGGCTGTTCTGGGCGCGGGTCGGTGGAGTCCATGGCTCCATTCTCCGGCATGTTCCCCGGGGTGGAGTGGATGGAATCGATGCTCATGATGGCGGTTGTACCTGTTCTCGCCCTGTCTGAGGGGAGGTTTACTTGCTATGAATCAGTGGTCTCACTCCAGCCTGACAGACAGGGCAATGGATACTCTGGCCCGTCTTCTTGGACAGATGAACATCTGTTGACCTTGGAGAAAGGTAGTGAAGGTTGGGCTGTCGTTGCTGACGAAGTGGTTCCTTATGAAGTGAGCAGCCTGGCTGCCGATGAGAGCGACCCTACCCCCGAGCCAGGGGAAATTCCGGTGTCTCCTGATCTGAAGTCGGATGATGATAAGCCCCGCATTCCTATTGAAGACATTTTTCAACCAGGTGGTGGAACAATCGGAGTACCAGCCGCAGGATACTCAATGCAGAACAGCATTAATGTTCAAAAGTTCGTCTCGTACGCGATTAGCCGCACTTCCGGAAGCTACGCAAAAGACGGCACGGCCTATGTCAACGGTACATATCCGAAGTACGACAACAACTGCTCCAATTTCGTTTCTCAGGTGCTGGATCAAGCGGGATGGTACCTGACCGGAGGCAATTCTACTCAGGTTCACGAAAAGACGAAGTGGACGTTCAACCTTGCCGGTATTGCAGGGGCAACAAGAACTTGGTCGAAGTCCAGCAATCTCTATTCTTATGCGCTGAACACCGGTAGGTACAAGTTCCTATCGAACATCTGGAATGCACGTTCAGGAGACTTGATCTTTGTAGATTGGGATCCAAATGGTTACCCAGACGGGTACATTGATCACGTAATGGCTGTCACAGGACGAGCAAACTATGCCCCAAGAATTTCACAAAAGTCATCGAACCGCTCGAATATTTCCCTCGAAACAACGGTAGCCTTAGCCAAGCAGCAGGGTAAGAAATACACCTGGTACGGACTGGATCTACGGTAGAAAGCGGTCAGAATGAGCGATCTGTGGAATAGTCAGCCGCTCTCTTTTTGGGTCCTCGCTGGAGTGTGCGGAATTGGGTTGCTTTCAGTCGGGCCGCTACTTTGGTCTTTCTCTAAGTCGAATCGCGGGGGCAAAACACTCGCGGTTGTGGGGACGCTTCTCATTGCAGCTTCTCTAGTGGTGTTGGCATACCCTGTCACCATTAATGGTGCGATGTGCGGTCGGGGAGCTGGTGCTACAGGCTGGGTTAATCCTCCTTCCTATGGTGGATACGAATGCAGGGACGCACAGTGGAGGGTGTTTTGGGCTGGAATGGCGTTGCTCTTACTGGGGGTTGGATCGTCAGTGGTTTCACTATTTCCCCATTTCAAAGCTCGTTCACGTGATTCTTCGTTGAATCACTAAGCAGTTAGTTTCCGCTACCTTTACGAGAACCGCTGCGGTGATTGGAATTCCTAGAGGGATGCTCATTACCGCAGCGGTTTTTTCTGTTGGTTTGTTTCAATGTGTAATAACCGAAAACGGTCGTTATTGAACACCCCGCATTATTCCCTCAGCCTTTCAGATTCATCGAGTTGCTACGCACAACAAACTGCGCGTCCTGACGTTGAACCAGCACATTTTCCAGGCTGTTCACTACATAATCAGCATCCGACAGTTCTTCGGCTTTATGCGAGGTTGCAACCGCCAAAACGGTAGCTCCTGCTGCCTTCCCAGCGCGGATACCAGCCGGCGCATCTTCAATTACCAAGGACCGAGACGGGCTAACGCCTAACTTCCTTGCCGCAAGTAGGTACCCCTGCGGATCTGGTTTACCTTGCGATACATCTTCGGCACTGATGAACACTTCCGGCGACGGCAATCCGGCAGCAGCCAGACGGGCACGCATGAGACGTGCCCCGCCCGAAGTCACCACACCCCACCCGCTCATACCTAGCTCCCGGAGCATGGAAAGAACCCCGGGTAGCGCAACAACGCCTTCCAGGTCTTCAAGCTCCATTTTGTCTAGGACGCTGCAAGCCGCCGCGACTTGCTCCTCTGGCAAGAGTGTGGAAATCATATCCTCGGTGCGCCGACCATGACTTTCAGCGATGATACGAGCAGCATCGAACCCATAATTTTCAGCCCAAGCCCGCCACGTCCGCTCTACAGCCGGAGTTGAATCAACCAAGGTTCCGTCAATGTCGAGCAATAGAGCGCCTACATATAGTTCCATTTGCCCAGCATACCTACTGCCCTTTTGCACGATGCATAAACCACCGTTTTTGGTGTCCCGTATATGGCCCGCGGGAATCTATCGATCGAAGCAACACCTACTTCAAGGTGATTCGATATGTATTTGAGCTCTTCTTCTCCAACAGGCATCAGGTTTTTGACCTCGATTAAGCATGGGAATGGTCTCAAGCCTTCCGCCCGCGCGGCTGGTGTCCACCAAGAGGTTGGATACCGCTGGTTACGTGAAAGCTATCTGGGATTCCGCCGCGAAGGAAAGAATCCGGCCGAGGCAACGGAGGCGCTGGGGTTCATCACCTCCAGGCTCCCGGCGTGGGAGGCGGCAGTGGAAGGGGCCTCGGGCCGCCATCATCTTCGGGTGAGCGTCGAAGGCGAAGCCACATTCTGGGAGGCCTTTGATGCTGGCAAAGATCTTGCTCAGTCAGCTCGTGTGGCCGGCGTTGGCCGCTCGACCGGGTATCCGTGGCTGCAGGTACGTTTCGACCAGTTCCGGGACCAGAAAGTCACATTGAAGCGTTGCCAGTCCAGGCTGCGGCTGACGGATCAGCGCTGCCAGGCCCTGGAACGAGACCGCCTCGCACGACTGGCAACACAGCGAAATGCGTCTGCCGCAGCTCAACATGCCGCAGTCTTGTCGTCAGGGCGCTACGCGGACCAGGTGTTGGCTTCAACGGTGTCTGAGGCGAAACAGCGCCGTGCTGACCGGGACACGAAATACTGGCAGCTGATGCGTGAGGGCAAAAGCAACGCTGAGGCATGCAGACTTCTGGGTATGCACAGACGAACAGGCACGGTACTGCGGCAAGTCAGCAATTTCCAGATTCCCTCTCTCAAACCGGCGCCGGAACCGGCGGGCCGATATCTACAGTCCCGTGAACGGCTGCAGATAGCCGACCTGCTGGAACTGGGGCATTCCCTGCGTTCAGTGGCCCGGGAACTGGGCCGTCAACCCTCCACCATCAAACGAGAATTGGACCGTCATCGGGACAGCGAAGGTCGCTATCTGCCCCGCACGGCCGATCACGACGCCAAAGTGCAGCGCGCACGGCCGAAGACCCACAAACTCGCCTCGAATCCACGGCTGCGCGGGCTCGTGCAACGCAAACTCAATCGCTGCTGGTCCCCGGATGAAATCTGTGGATGGATGAAGAAGACCTACCCTGAGGACCTCACGCTGCGGCTCTGTCCGGAGACGATCTACCGGGCCCTGCTGCTGCGCGATGGCCAAGGCATAAACAAGCGTTACGCCGCCAAATTGCGGACCGGTCGAAGGATCCGCAAAACCCGTTGGCGTAACCGGACTGGGCAAGGTTCACGGATCCGCAATATGACCATGATCGACCAGCGGCCGGCCGAGGTTGAAACACGGTTGGAAGCTGGCCATTGGGAGGGAGACCTAGTGATCGGAGTCGGCTCCGTTTCAGCAATGGTGACTTTACGAGAGCGCAAGACTCAGTATGGCATCGTCGTTAATCTGCCCCATGACCACACCGCTTCAAGTGTGAACGCGGCCATCATCGGGGCGTTCGCGAAGCTCCCGCCTGCCATGAAACGAACACTGACATGGGACCAAGGAGTGGAGCTGGCCTCGCATGAGGACCTCACTCAAAAAACCGGTGTGCCAGTGTATTTCGCTGAGCGCTCCAGCCCCTGGCAACGCGGCGCGAACGAGAACTTCAACGGTCTTCTTCGCCAGTATTTCCCCAAGGGTACCAACCTCGCTGTTCACAGCACCCAGCACGTTGCAAACGTCATGCGCGAACTCAACACGCGTCCACGGAAGACCATGGACTACGACACCCCAGCAGCACGATTCAGTACCGAACGCAAAGCATCAAGTACGGTTATGAGGTAGCCTCGAAATTTCGGGATAACGACCCCAATTTCATTCAATTGTTGCGTCGACCGATAGAATCCGCCGCACCTTCACCGGGCATTTTCTCGGGCGGGGTATATGGGAATCTGAAATGTTTGAAAACTCGGAGTTTCAAAAATTAGCCGAGTCAAGAACACGTATGTCCCGTATGACGACCGTCTTACGGGACACCTACAGACAGCTGCTCGAAACGGCGCGTTCGGTAAGCCAAGTCAGAATATTTGGGTGTAATTGGCATAGTCGTTAAAACTTGACGACCCTAAATACGTAATTCAAAGCTTCATGAATCCAAGTTGCGCCTAACGACATGTCAAGATCAGTAGATGAATATTGCTAATACCGATCGCGTAGCTATCGTTACTGGTGCAACTGGTGGCCTTGGAACACATCTGGTTTCCCAATTGTTGAAGCGGGGATACCGAGTGATTGCGATTGGTCGGTCAAAGGAGAAACTGTCTAAGTTGCCGGAGCAAGTAATACCTGTCAAATGGGACATGTCCGCCCATTCCGAGGTACCCGGTAACCTTCTCAAATTGCAACGGGTGGATGTGCTTGTTCAAAACGCTGGCATGGGTGACGTGGCCGCGATAGTTTCAATGTCTTCTGACCTGTGGGACAAAATGTTCGAAGTCAATGTTTCGGCACCGGCTAAGTTAGCTTCGGCCCTTCTACCCGGGCTTCGTGCTGCACGAGGACACGGGATATTTATCAATGCTGCTCCGAAAGTGTCCGGTGTTCCAAATTGGTCAGCCTATGTTGCCAGCAAGGCTGCGCTCCGGGAGTTTGCTGATTCTTTGCGTGAGGAGGAATCACGCAACGGCATCCGCGTCACCTCGATTTACCCCAAGGGGACGGCCACTCCGATGCTGGAAAAGGTTCGCGAATCGTTCGGCGCTTCTTACGATTCCAATTTTGAAATCAAGCCGGAGTCTATGGCAACGATGATCCTGTCAGTGCTAGATCATCCTGCTGACGCATACGCTCGCGAACTCTCTGTCGGAAAGCCAGGCGCTTCCTAGCGTTTGCAAAGTCTCACGACCAAGCAATAAAATACGCCGAATACGCATAATCAGAAACGATTACGGTTTGTCAACCCAACAGCGTGCGATGGAGTCCCAATAGGGGTTCCGCTTACGGGACACCAAAAACGAACGATACTGACACAGTGATAGCTACGCCCCGAAATATTGTGCCCTGCATTGTGTGACGTAACGGACGCGGCGCATTAATTGTCCAGTTGGTGACTGGATAATCTCGAAGAGTCGCATCTTCAGCATTTAGGGTTGGTATATGTCCCAAATCGAGCGCGATCTTCCTGCTGAATATTCCTATGCTTTATTGACCTTGAAAGAGCTGATCCACGAGGCTCAGCATCGCGCCCAGCGGATGGTCAATACGGCCATGGTTGAGCTGTACTGAAATATTGGGCGAATCATTCTTGATCTTCAGGCCGGTCAGCCGTGGGGGAGCAAAGTGTTTGACAGGATCGCGCGGGATCTGCGATCTGAGTTCCCCCATATGAAGGGGTTCTCTAGAACGAACCTCTACAATATGCGAGCATTTGACGAAGCGTGGAGTGATGAGGAGTCAATTGTCCAGTCGGCAACTGGACAATTGGGCTGGACGCACAATGTGGCGCTTCTTAATAAGATCAGTGATCGGGAACTACGTCAGTGGTATGCACGCCGTGCTGTTCAGCATGGTTGGTCTGTGGCGGTACTCGAGCACCAAATTCGTACTCGACTGCATACGCGCGAAGGCGCCGCTCCTAACAATCTTGAATCTTGCTTGCCCACACAGGGTAGTGACTTGGCTAGGGAAATAGCCAAGGATCCTCTTATCTTTGATTTCTTGCTCGACATGTACTTGTCGTCCGGTAGATTCTTGGATCACGGTGATGACGCGGTAGTCGGTGAGGATCAACAGAATCGACGCGGCGTCGATTGGCCCGGTATCCCCAGATACACGGCTCGTAGTTCCTCGCAGATGATTTTGTTTTAGTCGACATCCATCTTCGTAGAGGAGCTGCAAGCCTTACTCATATTGGGGTCACCACGATAAAACTCGAAGAGCCTCGAAACTTAGTAACAATTCAACTTAAATCCACAGGTAATCTATAAATTTACCTAAACTGGCGATACCCGTTTATAAATTTTAACTGGAAGAATAAGAGATAATTCATGTCAATGCGACGCGCGTCCAGCATGCTACTAGGGCTCACACTAAGCATGTGCTTAGCGTTTACTTTTGCCCCTGTTGCCTCAGCCCACGCATCCAGCCAAGAGAAGAATATAGAAAAAAACTCAGTAGTAATAGAGCGTGAATCTCTCAAAATTGTTGCGGTAGCAGCGCCTCAGCCAGTTTTACTTTCTACGTCTGGCAAGACTGAACTGAACAAACCCATCACTACAACGGACCAGCAACTAGCACAGCCAGCTATTGCACCGGTAATTGCCTGGGCCCTACGCTTGGTCATCCAGCGGGGTATACCTTATGCAATCAAGATTGCGGGTCGCACCGCATTGCAGAAGGCTTTCCGGCAAAACCTCCTGGCCCAAAACAGCAATAAGTGGCACCATATCTTCCAAGCGAAACACCAATGGGGAAAGGTTGGCGCTCATGGGAACCGTTCTAAAACCGCCGACCTTCTCTCCAAGGCAGCAACCAAGGGTAAGCTCCACAAAAGCGATAAGTTATCTTATGAGTATCGTTGGGTTTACAAGGGTAATACTATTGTTGCTAAAGTTTCGAAAAATACCGGTCAGATTTCTGACGGATGGGTTAAATGAAGATGAAGAATGTTGAACTTCTAGATTCAATAGAGTCTGGTCTTATAACCGAAGCAGTTTCCATTGCGATTCGTTCTCAGCCAGAAGTATTGCTTGATGGTTTGGACTATCATCGAATAAGTGACCACACAGAGCCTTACTGGGCGTTTGCAAAAACATGGATTCAGGCGGCTGCAGCTCTTGACAAGCCTGTAATTGCCAGATGGGTGGTTGACCTGACCGCGGCAGAGTTCGCTTACCTGGAAATCCAGCCAGAAGCTGCTGCCCTGTTGGTGAACTCAGTTCAAGAAGCCAAGGATTTCCTCGCCAGCCTGATAGAAGATGTATCGGTTCTTTCAGACAATCCTGATGCAGGTTTGTCCAAGATCCAAGTGCGAGAGCTGAACAGCGCAGCCACCGCGCTTAAGCAACTGCCTATTCCAGGTGCGAACGTCTAGACCGATCAGGTCAACAAGGTTCCAATAACGGTTTTGCAATCGGGGCAAGTGTCATTGCATCCCTGATGCTTCAGGGGATGCAATGACCCTCCCTCGTTTATTCAGCCCACCCAACGGCACAAAACCGAGTGGGTGGGCTGATGAACTGAAAAGTGTGAAAAATGATCCAGTTGAACCGACGATACGCCTTGCCATCTCCCGATGGCCAGACGACGCACCCAGAGGCGCTGTAACCGCGTTCTGCACCGAACACGAAATCAGCCGCAAAACCTTCTATCAAATCCTGGAACGAACCCGCACCGAAGGCCAAACCGCGGCGTTGGAGCCACGCTCCCGACGCCCGAAATCCTCACCGAACACCACCAGCGAAGCGATCAAAGACCAAGCTGTGGCCATGCGCCTAGCCTTGGAAAAGTCAGGGTGGGACCACGGACCGATCAGCGTGCACGACCACATGGCCAAGCTAGGCATGCAAAATCGCTGGCCTCTTCCATGGGTACTTCTCTGACACTGAGGCAGTTTCCATGGATAGCTCGCTCTGGGCTGCCGCTCTTCATGATTTGCAGCTCGCCTCTGAGTACGAGACCTGGTCAGGGGCTCTTACCAAAGCCTTGGCTACGCGACTTGACCCCGTCGCGGCATCAATTGCAGCACATTGCCTTGATGGCTTCCTGCTGCGCTGCGCGCTGCGAGATCGTCCACCGAGTTACGAAGAACTCTTAGCGATCTGCCGGCGCCTAGTGTCTACCGACACAAGCACAGGCGCATAAGGGCCAATCCATCCTTGCCCACTCGCGCATGGAACAACGCTCGGGCGGTTTCACCCCGAGCCCCCGAAGCTGGCGCGGATTTCCACTCTTGAATTCACTCTCGATGATCCGCCTAGCGGGACTTGCGAGCACCTCCTGTTGCAATGACCGACAGAATCCGCCAAACCCATTTCCGGATCGTAGTTCTGTCCAGCATTAGCAGGTTTGGTGCAAAGGTCGAGCATGTGATGTGGAGCAGTGAACCTTAAATTCCAAAAGTTAGTTCGGATCCCCACTTTAACTGTAAGTCTCGGTGAGAGCGCAAGTGCGATCCGTTGTCCTCAAGCCAGTTCGATTTATGCGTGGAATTGGATGGCGTTCCAGTGAATGCAAAGGAGGAACGCACTGCTTTACGGAGGCGGCATTTGGGGCAACGGTGCGGGCTATTTGCGTAGTTGCCGCGTTGCGGGAGTATGTTCCGGACGTGCGTGGCCTTGCACCACGTTGAGGTAGCTGCTGCTCAAATGGCCAATATCAAGAGCTCGGATCCCGCGTTCGGAGAGTTTTTTGGCCAAGACGGTTCCGGCCGGGCCCAGGGAAATGATGGCAAGGTCCGGATTCTTTTCCAGGGTCTCCGAGACAACTCGTTCCAGGTCGGTAAATGCGTCCTTGGGAGTTGAATGGATAAAGTCTGCGGTTTTCAGGTTATCGAAAAGTTCCGGGACCAAATCAAACCGTGAGCCCTCGCCGGTGATGATGACGGCATCTTTCCGGTCCCAGACTTTGCGCCATAGCTCTACTGCTTCCTGGCCTAGGACTTCAAACACT
>NZ_JBLVOC010000011.1:164868-177142 GCF_053543575.1 Glutamicibacter sp. AGC84 | reverse complement strand
TGACCGTGGTGGTTTCCGCGGCGAGCGTCGCGATGACAACCGTGGCGGTGGCTTCAAGCGTGATGACAACCGTGGTGGCGGTTTCCGCAATGACGATCGTGGCGGCTTCAAGCGTGACGATAACCGTGGCGGTGGCTTCAAGCGTGATGACAACCGTGGTGGTGGCTTCAAGCGTGCCGACGACCGTCGCTCGAAGGGTGAGTACCCAGCACGTGAAGACCGCTTTGCTGATAAGCGCGGTGACGCACCGCGCGCACATAATCCTGGCGATCTTCGCATCTCGAACCGTGCCGATCGTGAACAGTCCCCAGATATCGATGAGGATGTTACCGGTAAGGAGTTGGACCGCGTAGCACGCGCCCAGCTGCGTTACCTCGAAGAGCGCTCGGCAAGCTGGGTCGCAAAGCACCTGGTGATGGCTGGCCGCCTGCTGGAAGACGACCCAGAGCTGGCATACGAGCACACCCTGGCAGCATCGCGCCGCGGCGGCCGTGTCGCGGTGGTTCGCGAGGCCGTTGGCATCGCTGCCTACCACGCTGGCAAGTACGCCGATGCACTGCGCGAACTGCGTACCCACCGTCGTATTTCCGGTTCGGACTACAACCTGCCATTGATCGCTGACTCGTTGCGTGGCCTGGGCCGCCCAGAGAAGGCAATCGAGCTCGCCCAGTCCGAGGAATGCGCCAATCTGGAAAGCGCCGTCAAGGTTGAAATGCAGATGGTTGCTGCCGGTTCGTATGGTGACTTGGGCAAGCTGGATAAGGCTCTGGCTGAGCTGGAGTCGCTGGAACAGCTGAACTTCAACCGTGCCTTCTCCTTCAGCCCACGTTTGTTCACTGCCTACGCTGATCTGCTGTCGGCTGCCGGCCGTGCAGAAGACGCGAAGCGCTGGAACGCTCAGGTCGAGGTTGCAGAAAGCGCCCTGGGCATCGAGCGTGAAACCGAATCCTTCATCATGGACCTGGCTCCGGAGATGGATGAGGAAGAGGAAACCCCACGCGCCAAGGATCTGATCGAGCCTTCGGAAGCTGAAGAAGCAGAAGCAGATGCCGACGCCGAGGCTGAAGAAGCAGATCCAGAAGCCGAGGCCGAAGAAGCAGAAGAGGCAGAAGCCGAGCAGACCGGCATCGACGAGGAAGATGACCTGAACGAAGTCATCGAATCCGACACGGAAGCTGGCGAAGCTGACGTGGAAGAAGAATCGGCGAAGTAAGCTTTGGCGTAGTAGCCAAATACCTCAAGTAGTAGGAACCACCACCGAATGCTGATTTCCGGATTTGATTCCGTCCTCTCCGACTTGGACGGCGTCGTCTATGCTGGCCCGAACGCCATTGACGACGCCGTGGAGTCGCTGAACACCCTCGCGGAAGTGAATGTCACCTTGGCGTTCATTACCAACAATGCTGGGCGTTCGCCGATGTCCGTCGCGGCCCACCTGCGCCAGCTGGGCGTGAAAACCAGCGCTGAGCAGGTTTTCGGTTCTGCCGACGCCGGTGCGGAGATGCTGGCCCGCGAATTGAATCCGGGATCCAAGGTTTTGGTGGTGGGTTCCCCCTACCTGCGCGAATGCATTGCCGTGCGCGGGTTGGAAGTCGTCGAATCCCATAAGGAAGAACCCGTGGCGGTGATCCAGGGGTTCGACCCGGACATCTCGTGGAAGAACCTGGCCGAGGCCAGCTACGCGATCAATCACGGTGCCCAATGGGTTGCCACCAACACCGACCTGACGATTCCGCGCGCCGAGGGCCTGGCCCCGGGCAACGGATCGCTGGTCAATGCGGTGAAACTGGCCACGAGCGTGGAACCACGCGTGGCGGGCAAACCCGAATCCTACCTGTTCGCTCGGGCCGCGGACCGACTGGATTCCCAGCGCCCGCTGGTCGTCGGCGACCGCCTGGATACCGACATCCTTGGCGGCTTCCGTGCCGGGTTCTCCACCGCGCTGGTGCTGACCGGTGTGGACACGCCGCGCACAGCACTGGGCGCACCGGTCGAGCAGCGCCCCAACTACCTCATCAATTCGATGGCTGATCTGTACCGGCCGTACCCGACCATCAAGGTACTGGGCTACGGCGTGCAGGTCGGCGACGCGGTTGCCAAGGTCGATAACGGCGCGATCGAAGTCTCGGGCAGCGACCAGGACCTGAATGCCTGGCGCGCCGCCTGCCATGCCTGGTGGCTGGCCCATCCGCGCCAGTCGGGGCACGAAGAACCGGAAATCCGGTTTACCGAACGCGGGCTCGATGCCCTGCGCAAGATCCGGGGCTAAGCATGCAGCCGCAGAATCCTCTTCCGAGCCCTGGCCCTCGCGGGCTGGATGATGCAGCAGTGGAGCAGGCGCTGTCTTCCCTGGCCGACCATGATATTACCGAGCATGCCGGAATCTATGAGCAACTGCTCGCCGGCCTGCAGCAAGAACTGAATCGTACGGAGCACGGCGCGTGAATCGCCTGGATCAAGAACTTGTCACCCGTGGGCTGGCGCGCTCGCGCACCGAAGCAGCCAAGCTGATCGATGCCCAGCGGGTGCTGCTGAACGGGCAGGCCGCCACCAAGGCCGCCAAGAAGGTTTCCGCCACCGATGAGCTGGCCCTGGTGCCCAGCGAAGGCGAAGAATACGTCTCGCGTGCCGGGCATAAGCTCGCCGGAGCCCTAGATGCTTTTACGACTATTGACCCCGCTGGCCTGCACTGCCTGGACGCTGGCGCCTCGACCGGCGGCTTCACCGACGTGCTGTTGCGACGCGGTGCGAAATCTGTGGTCGCAGCCGATGTAGGCCATGGCCAGCTGGTCGACGAGCTGCGCGAAGACCCCCGCGTCACGGTCCACGAAGGACTGAACGTCCGCTATCTGGCCCCCGAAGATATTGGGGGACCAGTCGACCTCGTAGTAGCCGACTTGTCCTTTATTTCGCTGCGCCTGGTGATCGACGCCTTGGCCGGGGCCGCCAAGGACGGCGGCTTCCTGCTGCTGATGGTCAAGCCGCAGTTCGAGGTCGGGCGCGAACACCTGAACCGCACCGGCGTGGTCACCGATCCCGCCCTGCGCCGCAGCTCCGTTGAAGCGGTGGTCGCCAGCGCGCAAGCCGCGGGACTGCACCTGCGCGGGCTGGCACGCAGCCCGCTGCCGGGACAGGACGGCAATGTCGAATTCTTCCTTTGGCTTGCCGCAGGAGAGGATCCACAGCCTGCCGATGTTCCACGCATCGGGCAGGATGTTGACTATTCTTAGTAGTGACGTGTTTTAGCCGTGGTCGATAACCACGGTCATTTTGCACCTCGCGATGCTGAGAGGGGCCGACCGCCTTGCGCCGAATCCTGATTTTCACCCATACCGGACGCCAAGAAGCGATCACCGCGGCCATAGAAACCTGCGCCCTGCTCAACGCCGCCGGAGCTATCCCGGTGATGCGCGGCAAGGACCAGCTGGCGATGACCGAAGCGATCGGCGCGGCTGTGCCTTCGGTGCAGGTGCTCGGCGAGGATTGCCAGATCGAGGACGTCGACATGGGCGTGGTGCTCGGTGGCGATGGCTCCGTGTTGCGTGCCGCGGAATTGGTGCGGGAATCCCCGATGCCGCTGGTGGGGGTAAACCTCGGGCATGTGGGTTTCCTCGCCGAAGCTGAACGCAGCGAACTGGCCTCCACCGTGGAAGCACTGGTCAATGAGACCTACACCGTGGAAGAACGCATGACCATGGAGGTCAAGGTGTGGCTGGACAACGTCTGCCTCGCCGAGACCTGGGCCTTGAACGAGGCCGCGGTGGAAAAGGCCAACCGCGAACGCATGGTCGAGGTCGTGATCGAGGTCGACGGCAGGCCGATCTCCACCTTCGGTTGCGATGGTGTCGTGATGGCCACGCCTACCGGTTCCACCGCGTACTCCTTCTCCGCCGGCGGCCCGGTGGTCTGGCCGGACGTGGCGGCGCTGATCATGGTGCCGATCTCCGCACACGCACTGTTCGCCAAGCCCCTGGTCATTTCCCCGGATTCGATCATGGCCGTCGAAATGCTGACCCGCACCGATGCCGGGGCCGTGCTCTGGTGCGATGGACGGCGCACCATCGAGCTGCCGCCGGGAGCCCGTGTGGAAGTAACGCGCAGTGACCGCCCGGTGTACATGGCGCGATTGAACACGACGCCGTTTTCCGAGCGCCTGGTCAACAAGTTCGAGCTGCCCATTACCGGTTGGCGCGGACCAGCGAAGGAAGAGGCGCGCCGTCCGGCCACTACGGCACTGCCGGTGATCGGACCAGGCCTGCAAAGCGTCGATCCGCATTACCGCGATGAACCGGGCATTCCCATGGTGGGACGCCCCGAGGACCAGGACTGAATAGCGGCCTCGAAGAAAAACTTTCCACATGCTCGAACATAGTTACGAAAAATAGGGTTAGAACACATATACTAAAAGCGCACGGTACGACTTGAACTCGACATTCGGGAGCAGGCATTGATTCAGGAAATCCAGATATCCAACCTTGGGGTGATCACCGAGGCCACGCTTCCGCTTGGTCCGGGACTCACGGTAGTCACCGGTGAAACCGGCGCTGGCAAGACCATGGTGACCACCGCCTTGTCCCTGCTGCTCGGGCGCCGGGCCGATGCCGGTGCGGTGCGCAACGGCGCCAAGCACGCTCTGGCTGAAGCCGTGGTGCACTTGCCGCCGGATCACCACGTGCTCGATGCCGCAGGCCAGGCAGGCGCATTCATCGAACCAGCGGGGGAGAACAGTGAACTGCTGCTTTCCCGCTCGCTCTCGGCCCAAGGCCGTTCACGCGCCACCATCGGCGGACGCAGCGCCCCTGTCGGCCTGCTGGCCGAGCTGGGGCACGATCTGGTGGCCGTCCATGGCCAATCGGACCAGATTCGCCTGAAAGAGCCGGTGGCGCAACGCGATGCCCTGGACCGCTTTGCAGGTAGCTCGCTGTCGCGCACGCTAAGCAACTACCAGCGAGCCTACCGCCAGTGGCGATCGGCTTCCAAGGAGCTGGCGGGGCTCAAAACCGAATCGCGCAACCGTGTTCGCGAAGCAGAAAACTTGCGCCTGGCGCTGGACGAGATCGATTCCCTGGATCCGCAGCCGGGCGAGGACGAAGCCTTGCGCGAGCAATCCATGAAGCTGGGCAATGTCGAGTCCCTGCGCACCGCCGGCCGGCAGGCGCAAGCCGTCATCGACTCCGAGGATTTCGAGAACCCGGGCGTTACCACCTTGGCGGAGACCGCCCGCGGCGTGCTGGCCCAGGCCAGTGACGATGACACTGCGCTGGCCGCCTTCGCGGAGCGGGCAGCGGAACTGGGCATTCTCGCCTCGGAACTCTCCAGTGATCTTGCCGCCTACGTTGCCGACCTCGATGAGGAAGGCCCGGAGCGCTTGGCGCAGATTGAAGCCCGCCGTGCCGATTTGAGCAAGCTCATGCGCAAGTACGCACCGAGCATTGATCAGGTGCTCGCCTGGGCTGCCGAATCTCGTACCCGTCTGGAAGAACTCGGTGGGGATGACTCGCGCATCGAGGAGCTGGAAACAGAAGTCGTTGAATTGGAGCACAAGGTGGCCTCGCTGGCCTCGGACCTCTCCGACGCGCGCCGCAAGGCTGCCAAGAAACTCTCCGCGCAGGTTTCAGCCGAGCTCAAGGCCCTGGCGATGCCGGATGCCAAGCTCGTCATCGAGGTGAAGGAACTGGAAGAACCAGGTGCCTTCGGCCAGGACGCGATTTCCATGCTGCTGGCCCCGCATGCCGGAGCCTCGCCGCGACCGCTGGGCAAGGGTGCCAGCGGCGGCGAGCTCTCCCGCGTCATGCTGGCCATTGAAGTCGTCCTAGCGGCGGTCGACCCGGTGCCGACCTTCGTCTTTGACGAGGTGGACCAGGGCGTGGGCGGCAAAGCGGCGGTGGCCATTGGCGAGCGCCTGGCGATGCTGGCAAAGCATGTGCAGGTCATCGTCGTGACCCACCTGCCCCAGGTGGCCGCCTATGCGGATCGGCACATTCGTGTGATCAAGAATTCAGATGCCAAGTCGAAGGCGGGAGCTGGCTACACTGCCAGCGATGTCATCAGCTTGGATCAGGAAGCCCGCGTCAAGGAACTTGCGCGCATGCTCGCCGGCCAAGAGGAATCCGGCACGGCGCAGGCGCATGCTGAGGAGTTGCTTGAAGAAGCGCAGAACCTAGTGTCATCGCTCACCTCCAAGAAAATGGCGAAAGCCTAAAAGTCTTGGTGAGCCCCTGAATTACGGCAATGCTAGGGCATTGGCCGGAGGTGCACTAGAGTCTTATGAGGATGCGAAATATTGGAATGGTGATAGGATGAAATCCCGTGGTGCAGCGTAATTCAACTCGTGATTCTCGGTCGTCTGAAACGACAAAGCATATCTTCGTCACCGGCGGTGTGGCCTCTTCCCTGGGTAAGGGATTGACGGCATCCAGCCTTGGACATCTACTTCGAGCTCGTGGTCTCTCAGTGACCATGCAGAAGCTCGACCCGTACCTGAACGTCGATCCAGGTACTATGAACCCCTTCCAGCACGGTGAAGTCTTCGTTACTGACGATGGCGCAGAAACCGATCTGGATATCGGACACTATGAGCGTTTCCTGGATGAGAACCTTCCGGGTACCGCCAACGTGACCACCGGACAGGTCTACTCGACCGTTCTTGAACGCGAACGTCGCGGTGAATACCTCGGCGATACCGTTCAGGTCATCCCTCACATCACCGATGAGATCAAGCGTCGTATGCGCTTGGCAGCAACCGAACCAGGGGCCGGCAAGTCGGCACCTGACGTGATCATCACCGAAATCGGTGGCACCGTCGGCGATATCGAATCCCAGCCATTCCTCGAAGCAGCACGCCAGGTCCGCCAGGACATCGGCCGCAAGAACGCATTCTTCGTACACGTTTCCCTGGTTCCATTCATCGGCCCAAGCCATGAACTGAAGACCAAGCCTACCCAGCACTCCGTTGCCGCTTTGCGTTCGATCGGTATCCAGCCAGATTCGCTGGTAATCCGCTCGGACCGTCCAATCCCGGCAGAAATGCGCGCCAAGCTCGGCCGTACCTGCGATGTGGACACCGAAGCAGTGATCAACTGCGCCGATGCTCCAAGCATCTACGACATCCCAAAGGTCATCCACTCCCAGGGCCTGGACGCTTACATCGTCCAGACCTTGGAGATGAAGTTCCGCGACGTCGACTGGGCTTCATGGGATCGCTTGCTCGAAGTCGTGCACAACCCCGCAACCGAGCTGACCGTAGCTTTGGTGGGCAAGTACATCGATCTGCCCGACGCCTACCTGTCGGTCACCGAAGCTCTGCGTGCCGGCGGGTTCGCAAACAACGCCAAGGTCAACATCCGCTGGGTACCAGCAGATGACTGCGCTACCGAAGCAGGGGCCGCCAAGGCGCTTGAGGGTGCAGAGGCAATCTGCGTCCCCGGTGGCTTCGGCATCCGCGGTCTGGAAGGCAAGCTGGGCGCGCTGCGCTTCGCTCGCGAAAACAAGCTGCCAACCCTGGGCCTGTGCCTGGGACTGCAGTCGATGGTCATCGAATACGCCCGCAACATGGCTGGCCTCACCGATGCATCGTCCACCGAATTCGATCCTGAAACCTCGACCCCGGTCATCGCGACCATGGAAGAGCAGCTGGACATCGTTGAAGGCAAGGGCGACCTGGGCGGCACCATGCGTTTGGGCCTGTACGACGCAAAGCTGCTTGAGGGATCGGTTCTGGCTGAGACCTACGGCAAGACCGAGGTTGCGGAGCGCCATCGCCACCGCTACGAGGTCAACAACTCGTACCGCGCGCAGCTCGAAGAGGCTGGCCTGGTCTTCGCTGGCACCTCGCCAGATGGCAACCTGGTCGAGTTCGTTGAACTGCCAAGGGAAGTACACCCGTACTACGTTTCAACGCAGGCTCACCCTGAGCTCTCCAGCCGCCCGACTCGCCCGCACCCGCTGTTTGCAGGTCTGGTCGAGGCAGCTCTGGAGCTGCGCAAATAAGTAATACAGCTTGCCGGAGGTAAAACTCTGAAGGCACTGCGCGCCGGTCGTTACTGACCGGCGCGTAGCTGTTTAAGCTGGAGAATACCGACCAGCTTTTTCTACCGAAGGATGATCCTCGTGCCGCTGCATCCGATAGCCGATGAATTCTCACCACGTGAATTGCTGAACCGTGAAACCGTGTATGAGGGACGGATCTGGGACGTCATCCATGACACGGTGAAGCTCTCCGAATCCGGGGCGACCATTGAACGCGATTACATCAACCACCCCGGTGCTGTATGCGTTCTGGTCATGGATGCTGAAGAACGCATCTTGATGGTCAACCAGTACCGCCACCCGGTAGGCATGCGGCTGTGGGAAATCCCTGCCGGGCTGCTCGATGTGGCTGGAGAACCACCTTTGGAAGCTGCCAAGCGCGAATTATGGGAAGAAGCGGATCGTACCGCCGAGCACTGGTCGATCCTCACCGATGTCTTCTTGAGCCCGGGCTCCTCGGCCGAGGCAGTGCGAGTCTACCTCGCGCGCGATGCGAAACTGGTTGCCGCCGATCAGCGCCATGAGCGTACCGAGGAGGAAGCTGAAATGATCAGCACCTGGGTGCCGCTGGAGGAAGCCGTCGCAGCCGTGCTGGCAGGCAAGATCCATAATCCCACCGCGATAATCGCGATCCTTGCCGCTCATGCAGCCCGTACCAGCAAGTACTTGGACCTGCGCGATGCGAACGAGCCATTCGATGTGCACCCATACCTGCGCGAACGATGAGCGACCACTTCGAGACCCCGCTCAAGCGCTACCTGCAGCATCTGGCGATCGAGCGTGGGCTGGCCGAGAATACCCTGGCTTCCTACCGGAGGGATCTGCTTCGCTACGTTGAAGCGCTGCAGGCAGCCGGCGTAGCACAACCGCAGCAGATTACCGAGCTGGTCATCAGCGGCTACCTTCAGGATCTATCCCGCGGGGACCAAGAGCATAAGCCGTTGAGCGCCCGCTCCGTCGCTCGCCATTCGGTAGCCATCCGCCAACTGCACAAGTACTGGGAGCTCGAAGGGATTTGCGCGCCTAACCCAGCCCGCGAGATCCAGCCTCCGGCTATCGGGCAATCCCTGCCCAAAGCGATCTCCATCGACCTTGTTACCAGGATCCTCGAATCGGTGAGCATCGAAACCCCTGCCGGGCTGAGGGATCGCGCGATTCTGGAATTCTTGTACTCCACCGGTGCGCGCATTTCCGAAGTCGTGGACCTGGACGTCGATGACCTGCACTTTGCAGACGATGCGGTGGTGCGCTTGTTCGGCAAGGGATCCAAGGAGCGGGTCGTTCCGGTGGGCGGTTATGCCCAGCGTGCGGTGAGCGATTATCTGGTGCGTGCCCGTCCCGGGCTAGCCGCCAAGGGCAAGGGCACTCCCGCGTTGTTCCTGAACCAGCGCGGGGGACGGCTTTCCCGCCAATCGGTGTGGCTGTTGCTTTCGAAGGCCGCCGAGCGCGCCGGGGTTTCCACCGAGGTTTCTCCGCATACGCTGCGCCATTCCTTCGCCACTCATTTGCTGGAGGGCGGCGCGGATGTGCGGGTGGTCCAGGAGCTGCTGGGACATGCATCGGTCACCACCACGCAGATCTACACCAAGGTCACCGTGGATTCGCTGCGTGAGGCCTACCAGCTGGCCCACCCGAGGGTGAACTAGTGGTCGCCGGCCACCAGGTGCGTTCTGCCAAGCAGGTAGCCCTCGTGGCGCTGCTGCAGGAGCGCGAAGGACGGCTGCACGTGTTGCTCGGACGCAAGCGTCGCGGATTCGGCAAGGGCAATATCGTGTTGCCCGGCGGCAAGATCGAGCAGGGAGAGAGCGCGCGGCAAGCGGCCGTCCGGGAATTCTCCGAGGAAACCGGACTGCTTCTCGCTCCGGAGGATCTGGAGCCTGCGGCGCAGGTCATTTTCCGGTTCCCCGCCCAGCCGGCAGCCGACATGGAATGCGCCACCTTCATTGCCCGGAAGGCATCGGGCCAGCTGCACATCACCGAGGAGCTCGAGCCGCTGTGGGCCGATCCGGCGGCCTTGCCCTTGGAGCAGATGTGGCAGGATTCCCCGTTGTGGCTGCCGCAACTCGTAGCCGGCGGGAAATTTACCGTCGAGATCGTGCTGGCGCAGGACAACACCTCGGTGCAGAGCATCAGCTTCGAGAACTGGGACTAGCCAGCGAGCTGCATCTAGTCCTGTTCGGTTTCGAAGATCAAGAGGTCGCCGGGCTGGCATTCCAATTCCCGGCAGAGGGCTTCAAGTGTGCTGAAACGTACGGCCTTGGCGCGCCCGTTCTTGAGCACCGCGAGGTTGGCCGGGGTGATGCCGATGCGTTCGGCCAACTCGCCGACGGCCATTTTGCGGCGGGCCAGCATCACGTCTATATCTACGCGGATTCCCATTAGATCACGCCGCCCAGTTCGGTACGGAGCGCATCGGCTTGGGCTTCGGTCATCGCCGCTTGTGCGAGCAACTGCCGCAGTACGAGCACGATGATGCTGATGCCGATCATCAGCACCCCGGCTCCACCAACAAGAAGCACGACTCCGGGTGCAATTTCCGTGCTGGCGGCGAAGATCGCTCCGAGGGCAAAAGTGGATAGGGCGCCGATCGTGAAGGCAATGATGATCGGCGTTACATAGCCCAGGGAAGCGGGATCGAAAACGGTGCCGCGTTTAACTCTCGTGGCTAGTTTCCACACGCTGTAGACGCAGGTTTCAATGATGAGCCCGGCGAGAAGCAAGTAGCCGAGGAAAGAGGCTTGAAAGAACTTGTCGGTGCCGTTGCTCGGCGACTCGTGGATCAAGATCATCGGGATCATGAACAGCTGCACAAAAAGCGTGCCAGCCAGGATCACGGCCAGAACTACCTTCAAACCGATAATGCTGAATTTTCCCATGGCAATAGACCTTATCGTTCTTCGGAATGCATCTATCGTTAAACGATAGGCCCATTGGCCTGGGACTGCAACTTCGGGCAACGACGGCAAGCCGATGCCGTCTCGCAGCAGGCACGGCAATGGCCACGGGCTGGCACGGCTATGCCATACCCGCGGCCAATGCCGTGAGTCGAAGCGCCTACAGCGAGCGCTGCTCCACGCCGTTATAAGCCGAAAGCGGGCGGATCAGCGCATTGGCTGCACGCTGCTCGAAGATGTGGCTGGTCCAGCCGGTGATGCGTGCCGCGATGAAGATCGGGGTGAACATCTCGGTGTCGAAGCCCATCAGATGATAGGTAGGACCGGCCGGGTAGTCGAGGTTCGGCTTGATGGACTTGGCCTCGTCCATGGCTGCCTCCAGGCCGTCGTACAAGCCCAGCATCTCATGGCGGCCGTAGTGCTCGATCATGCGATCCAGCGCGGCCTTCATGGTTGGCACGCGGGAGTCGCCGTGCTTGTAGACGCGGTGGCCGAAGCCCATGACCTTCTTCTTGGCGGCCAGCGCCTCTTCCATCCACGCCTTGGCGCGCTTGGCAGCATCCTCGCGGGATTCTTCCTTGTCGATGCCGATCTCGTTGAAGGTATGCATGACAGCTTCGTTGGCGCCGCCGTGCAGGGGGCCCTTCAGTGCGCCGATCGCCCCGGTGACGGCCGAGTGCAGGTCGGAGAGGGTCGAGGTGATCACGCGGGCGGTGAAGGTCGAAGCATTGAAGGAGTGCTCGGCATAGAGCACCATCGATACGCGGAACGCGTCGACAACCTCGGGGGCTGCTTCTTCGCCGAAGGCCATCCACAGGAAGTTCGAGGAGTAATCCAGATCTCCGCGCGGAGCTACCGCGTCCTGGCCGCGGCGGCGGCGCTGGTCGTAGGCAACCACCGCCGGGAAGGCCGCGAACAGCTCCTTGGCCTTGAGCAGCTCCGCCTCGGGGGAGGAGTTCTCGGCCTCGGGGTGGTTGGCGCCGATTACCGAGACGGCGGTACGGCCCACATCCATGGGATGGCAGTCAGCTGGAAGCAGGTCGATGGCGGCCTTCACCCGCGGGTCCAGCGCGCGGTTGGCCCGCTCGAAAGCACTGAACTCGGTCAGTTCGCTTTGCGTTGGCAGCTCGCCGGTCCAGAGCAGCAAGGCGACCTCTTCGAAGGACTTGTTCGCGGCCAGGTCCTGGACCGGGTAGCCGCGGTAGAGCAGCGAGTTGGTGTCTGGATTGACCTTGGAGACGGCGGTGTAGTCAACGACGACGCCTGCTAGGCCCTTCTTGATTTCCTCGGTGGCAGTCATTCTTGCTCCTCTTCATTGCCGGAGAATAATAATGCTTTGGGTCGCGGGGGGG
>NZ_JBLVOC010000011.1:151796-164819 GCF_053543575.1 Glutamicibacter sp. AGC84 | reverse complement strand
CCGCAGGGGGTAGTAGGTGCTTGCGAGCCTAGAGGTTCGCGCTGTTGGAATCAATGTCCAGGGTTGGGACCTGGAAGTTGAAGATTCCGGTGTCGAAGCGGTTGTAGGCCTCGTAGTCCACGAGCTCGTACAAACGTGACCTGGTCAACATGCTATCCACTTCACGGGCCTGGGTGCCATCCTCGCTGATGGCATCCAGTACGCGTTCAGCCGCGCCCATGGCGCTGCGCAGCAAGGTGACCGGATAGATGATCAGCGCGACGCCTGCATCGGCCAGTTCCTGGCGGTTGAACAGCTCGGACTTGCCGAACTCGGTCATGTTCGCCAGTACCGGCACGTCGACCGCGTTGCATACTGCCTCGAATTCGGCGACGTTCTTCATCGCCTCCGGGAAGATCGCGTCGGCACCAGCATCGACCATCGCCTTGGCGCGGTCGATCGCCGCATCCAGGCCATCGACCGCACGGATATCGGTGCGGGCCATGATCAGGAAGTTCTCATCGATGCGTGCATCAGCGGCAGCGGCGATGCGCTTGAGCATGGTGTCGGTATCCACCACATTCTTGCCATCCAGGTGCCCGCAGCGCTTCGGGTTGAACTGGTCCTCGATGTGGCAGCCGGCCAGGCCGGCGTATTCGAGTTCCTGGATGGTGCGGGCCACGTTCATCGGCTCGCCGAATCCGGTGTCGGCATCCACGATCGCCGGCAGGTCCGACATGCGCGCGATCTGCCCGGCGCGGGTTGCTACCTCGGTCAGCGAAGTCAGGCCGATATCCGGCAGGCCCAGGTCGTTGGCCAGTACGGCACCGGAGATGTAGATTCCGTCGAACTGCTTCTCGTTGATCAGCTTGGCCGAGAGCGGGTTGAAGGCTCCGGGGAACTGGCGGGCAGCGCCCGGGGTGAGCATCTCGCGCAGCGCAAGGCGCTTTTCTGCGGGGGTCCTGGTCGAGTACAGCATGCTAGAACAGGCCCTTCGGTGCGGCCGCGGCGTCGATGACGCCCGCTGCGGCGGCGATGTTCAGCTGGTCCAGTTCGCCGGCGGCCAGGTTTTCCAGGTTTTCCGCGGCCGCGATGAAGCGGTCGATCTCGGCGTCGTCCACCAGGCCGGCGGCCAGGGTGCGGAACTTGTTGATGTACTGCTCGCGGGCGAAGGGACGGGCGCCCAGCGGGTGCGCGTCGGCAACGGCGATTTCGTCGGTGATCACGGTGCCATCGTTCAAGGTGATTTCCACCGAGCCGCCGAAAGCCTTCTCGGCAATATCCAGCGAGTGGTAGCGGCGGGTCCATTCGGCATCTTCTTCGGTGGCCACCTTGTTCCACAGCTCCACGGTGTCGGCGCGGCCGGCACGCTCTGGCGAGTAGGAATCCACGTGGTGCCATGCGCCATCCTGCAGGGCCACGGTGAAGATGTACGGGATCGAGTGATCCAGGGTCTCGCGCGATGCGGTTGGATCGTACTTCTGCGGGTCGTTGGCTCCGGAACCAATGACGTAGTGCGTGTGGTGGCTGGTCTTGATCAGCACCGACTTGACGTTCTGCGGGTCGGTGGCCTCCGGGTGCTCGCCATGCAGCTTGCGGGCCAGGTCGATCCAGGCCTGCGCCTGGTACTCGGCCGAATGCTCCTTGGTGTAGGTGTCCAGGATGGCGCGCTTGGCTTCGCCGGCCTCTGGCAGCGGCACCTCGTAGGCGGCATCCTTGCCGTCGAGCATCCAGGCGATCACGCCGTCTTCGCCTTCGTAGATTGGCACGGGGGAAGTCTGGCCGCGCATCGCGCGGTCGGCAGCCTCGACGGCCATCTTGCCGGCGAAGGCCGGGGCATGGGCCTTCCAGGTGGAGATTTCGCCCTTGCGCGACTGGCGGGTGGCGGTGGTGGTGTGCAGGCCCTGGCCAACGGCCTGGAAGATGGTCTCGACATCCAGCCCCAGCAGGGTGCCGATGCCGGCAGCGGCCGATGGGCCCAGGTGCGCTACGTGGTCGATCTTGTGCTTGTGCAGGCAGATGGCCTTGACCAGGTCCACCTGGATCTCGTAGCCGGTGGCGATGCCGCGGATCAGGTCCTTGCCCGAAGCTCCGGTGTGCTGGGCAACGGCCAGGATCGGCGGGATGTTATCGCCCGGGTGGGAGTACTCGGCAGCCAGGAAGGTGTCGTGGTAATCCAATTCGCGCACGGCCACCCCGTTGGCCCACGCGGCCCATTCCGGGGAAACCTTCTCGGAAATGCCGAAGACGCTGGCGCCCGCACCGCCGGTGGATGGCGCGTGCGACAGTGCCTGGGCGCGGGCGGCAACGATCGGGCCGCGGTTCAGCGAAGCGATCGCGACCGAAGCATTGTCGATGATGCGGTTAATGATCATGCCGGCCACTTCTGCGGTGACCTCTACCGGATCGGCAGCAACCGTGGCGATCTTATGTGCCAGCTGGTCTTCGCGAGCCAGGTTTTCCTCTGAGCGGTATACGCGTACGGGGTGGTTGATCATGGTAACTGCCTTTCTGATCCGGCCGCATGGGCCATGATGTGGGTGAAGGATTCGTGCAGGTGAACTGTGGTGGCCGCGGCCGCGACCTCTGGGTTTCCGCTGGCGATTGCCCTGGCGATGGCCGCGTGCTCGGAAGCGGAAGCCTTGAGCCTTTCGGGATTGTCCTTGGCCATGCGCCGCACCCGTTGCAGGTTCACCCGCAAGGTGCGCAGGGCGTTGGACAGGTAATTATTGCCAGCTGCTTCGTCGATGGACTCGTCCAGCAGCTGCACCAGCTGGTAGTAGGACTCCCGCGATCCGGGAAGCTCCACTTCCGTGAGAGCTGCTTCGAAGCGGCTGGCCAGCTGCGTGAAGGCCGATCGCTGCGCGGACTTGGCAGCTTCGCGTGCGCTGGCGCATTCCAATGCCACGCGCAGTACGAACAGGTCTTCTACATGGTCTTCGCTGACCTCGGAGACGACAGCGCCGCGTCCGCGATGCTGAACCGCCAAGCCGTCGGCGACCAGCCGGCCCAAGGCCTCGCGCACCGGAGTGCGGGAAACGCCCAGGCGTTCTGACTGTTCCACTTCGGCCAGGACGGTCCCTGGAGCCAGGCGCCATTCGACAATGTCGGCGCGGAGGCTCTCGTAAACCTTGTCGCTTGCTCTCATGGCTCCAGTGTATACATGAAACCCGAAAATGTGTGAGTTGCGCCAAGTTCTTTTGGTATTTTTTCGAAATCTGTATACAAAGTGGTTGCGGTGATGTGATCGTACTCATACAGTTAACGCCAAGAGGACGACCTCAACCACCACACAGGTGCCGGATGATGATGCCCCGGTGCCAGGAGGAGAGAACCATGGTGCAGGAATACCGCCAGGCCTATGACCAAGCCACCAATGACCCCGCCGCATTCTGGCTGCAAGCTGCCCGGGATATCCATTGGGACAAGGCGCCGCGGATTGCGCTGGATGATTCGCGCAAGCCGCTGTATGGCTGGTTCCCGGATGGCATGCTGAACCTTTCGGCCAATGCGCTGGACCGCCACGTCGAAGCCGGACGCGGAGAGAGCGCCGCCTTGGTCTACGATTCGGCAATGCTGGGCACCGCCACCACCTACTCCTACTCCGAACTGCTGCGCGAAGTGGAAATCTTCGCCGGCGTGCTGGCCGGACGCGGCGTGAAGGCCGGTGACCGCGTGCTGGTCTACCTGCCGATGATCCCGCAGGCGGCCATCGCGATGCTTGCTTGCGCACGCCTGGGTGCAATCCACTCGGTGGTCTTCGGCGGCTTCGCGCCCAAGGAACTGGCGGCCCGCATCACCGACTGCGCCCCGGTCGCGATCATTACCGCCTCCGGCGGCATCGAGCCAAGCCGCCGCATCGAATACCTGCCGGCAGTGGCCGAAGCGCTGGGCCTGGCCGAGCCTGCGGTCAGGGACGTGATCGTTGCCCACCGCGATGGCTTCGAGCACGGCCTGGACGAATACCAGGCAAAGCCGGTCAACGGCCAGCAGATCAATTGGCTGGACTGGGATGAGCAGGCGAAGACCGCCTCGCCGGCCGGGCCGGTCTCCGTGCCATCCACCCACCCGCTCTACGTGCTCTACACCTCGGGAACCACCGGTGCCCCCAAGGGCGTGGTGCGCGACACCGGCGGCTACGCCACGGCCCTGCAGTACTCCATGAACGCGGTTTACGACGTGCATCCGGGAGATACCATGTTCACCGCCTCCGACGTGGGCTGGGTGGTCGGACACTCCTACATCGTCTATGCGCCGCTGATCGCCGGGGCCACCACGGTGCTCTACGAGGGCAAGCCCATCGGGACTCCGGATGCCGGCGCGTTCGGCCGGATCATCGAGGACCACAAGGTCACCACGATGTTCACCGCGCCGACTGCGCTGCGCGCGGTGCGCAAGGCCGACCCGGAAGGCGCGATGATCGCCAGCCACGATCTGTCATCGCTGCGTGCGCTGTTCGTCGCCGGCGAGCGGCTGGATCCGGATACCTACCACTTCGCCTCGAAGCTGCTGGGCATCCCCGTGGTGGATAACTGGTGGCAGACCGAAACCGGCTGGCCGATCGCGTCCAACCCGCTGGGCCTGGAAGAGCTGCCTGCCAAGGCCGGTTCGCCGACCACCCCGGTACCGGGGTTCGACGTGCAGATCCGCGATGCGCTGGGCGAGCAGCTCGGCGCGAACCAGGAAGGCAACATCGTTGTCCGGCTGCCCTTGCCGCCCGGCGCCTTGACCACCCTGTGGGGCAACGACCAGCGCTTCATCGACACCTACCTCTCGCAGATCCAGGGGTGCTACCTCACCGGCGATTCCGGCTTCCTGGACGACGACGGCTACCTGTTCGTCATGGGGCGAACCGATGACGTGATCAACGTGTCCGGGCACCGCCTGTCCACCGGTGCCATGGAGCAGGTGCTGGCCAGCCATCCCGCCGTGGCCGAATGCGCGGTGATCGGCCTGGCCGACGCGCTCAAGGGCCAACGGGCCAGCGGCTATGTGGTGCTCAAGTCCGGTGTGCAGATCCAGGAGGAAACGCTGAAGAAGGAAATCGTCGCGCTGGTGCGCCAGCACATCGGCGCGGTGGCCGACTTCCGCGAAGTCACCGTCGTGGCGGCGCTGCCCAAAACCCGTTCGGGCAAGATCCTGCGCAAGACCATGCGGCAGATTGCCGATGGCAAGGACTACTCGGTCCCGTCGACCATCGAGGACACCGCGGTGCTCGACGAGCTGGTGCCGCTGCTGCGTCCCGAAGCCTAGGGGAAACCAGAGCCTAGCTGCGCGAGGCTGCCCGGTATTCGTATTCCGGGCGGCCTCGTGTGCCGTGCCGGGGCTGCTTGACCACGGCCTTGACCTCGGCAAGATGCTCCAGATAGCGCCGGGCGGTGACCCGGGAGATGCCCAGCTCTTCTCCGAGCTCGGTCGCTGACAGGCAGGTATCGGGCTTGCTGCGCAGATGGTCGGTGATCTGCGCCAGCGTTTCCGGAATCAGCCCCTTGGGCAGGGACGCGGAAGCGCTGGTGGTGCGCAGGGCCGAGAACGCATTATCCAGCGCGGCCTGGCTGGTATCCGGGCCGGTGGAGCTGATCTCGGAAATGAACCGCCGGTGGTTCTCCAATTTCTCGGTGAACGCCGCGAAGGTGAAGGGCTTGATCAGGTACTGGGTGATTCCGGTGGCTACCGCCGAACGCACCACAGCCAAATCCCGCACCGCGGTAATGGCGATGATGTCGGTGGTCAGCCCGCGGCCGCGCATGCGCTTGGCGACGTCGATGCCGTGCAGGTCGGGCAGGGTCATATCCAGCAGGACCAGGTCAAAGGGATCCTGGGCATCGCGGGCCGCGGCCAGGAGCCCGAGCGCCTGCTGGCCGTTGGCGGCAATGGCGCCGGTGGCGAATCCCGGAACGCGGTTGACGTACTTGGCGTGGGAGGCGGCAGTTTGCGGCTCGTCGTCGACCACGAGCACCTTGAAGCTGTGCGAGGCGGTGCCCGGCGGGGGCGTGGCTGCAGGGGATTCGTGCACGGTACCCTCCTGGGCTAGTCGCTGATTCTCAAGGGCAAGGTGACGGTGAAGATTGCGCCGGCATCGTTATCAACACCCATTGTGCCACCTAGCCGCAGCACCGCCTGCTGCACCAGTGCCAGCCCCAGGCCGCGCGGCTGGCCGCCGGCCTTGGTGCTGGCCCCGAAGCGCAGCAGCTGATCGAGGAACTCGGGTTCGATGCCCGGGCCGGAATCGGCCACCGCGATGATCAGCTCGTCATCGGCCGCGGCCACTTCCACCCACACCGTCGCGTCCTGGGTGCCCGACGAAGCATCCAGCGCGTTATCCAGCAGGTTGCCGACGATGGTGACGATGTCGGTGGCGGCAAAGGCATTGCCCGGAATCATGCCCTGCGCGTTGATATCGAGCTTCACGCCGCGCTCATGGGCTTGGGCGGCCTTGGCCACCAGCAGGCTGGAAAGATAGACGTCGTCGATGGAATGCACGATCGCATCGGTGAGCTTCTGCGAATGCTGGCGGTCATCGACCGCGAAGGCCAGCGCCTTGTCGCTCTGGCCATTTTCGATCAGCGTGGCAATGGTGTGCAGGCGGTTGGCATGCTCATGGGTTTGCGCTCGCAGGGCGGTGGAGAAGGTCTTCAGCGATTGCACTTCGCCGGCCAGTTCCTGCACTTCGGTCAAATCGCGCAGCGTCATGACCTGGCCGGTCACCGGCTGGGAACCGAACCAGCGGGCCGGCAGCCCGCCGCGGCGGGGCAATCGCGCGTTGGTCAGGCGGGCCGGGCCCTGGGAAATGGACAGCACGGTGTGGGTGCCCAAATGGATTTCGTCCTTGCAGCTGCGTCCGGTCGCCATCAGGGTGCGCAGGGTTTCGGGGATCTGCACCTGGTCGAGGTCTAATCCGCCGGAAGGCACCTCCTCGGGGAAGCCGAGCAATCTGGAAGCTTCCTGGTTGTAGAGCACGATGCGGTGCCGCCGGTCCAGCAGGACCAGGCCCTCGCGAACCGAGTGCAGGGCCGAGAAGTAGAAGGCGTAGAGCCGGCGCAGCCCGTGCGGGCCGAAGCCGAGCGTGGCCTGGTTGACGTAGCGGGAGAAGGACCATGAGCTGAAACCCGCCAGCAGCAGGGCCAGCGCCGAAACGGTCATGATCTGCGGAAGTTCGCTGCGGTAGATCGACTCCAGGCTCTCCAGCGTGATGCCCGAAGAGACCATCCCCACCAGCTCGCCGTCGTGGTAGACCGGGGCGATGGTGCGCACCGATAGGCCCAAGGTGCCCGCGGCCACCTCGTTGTGGGTCTGGCCGGCCAGCGCCTGGTTGATGCTGCCCGAATATCCCTTGCCCAGCTGCTCGGGGTCGGGGTGGGTGACGCGCAGGGCATCGGGGGTCATGATCGTAATGAAATCCACGCCTTGCCCGCGGTCCAGGATCTTGTCGGTGTAGGGCTGCAGCTGCTCGGTGGGGCGATCGCCGGCCAGGGCCTGGGACACGAAAGGATCGTTGGCCAGGGTGATGGAAATCGTGGCCACCGTGGCCTGCTTGTCATCCTGGATCACCTGCGCCTGGTGCTGGTAGGTGGCGACCGCCAGGCCCACGACGACGAAGATGACCACCAGCATCTGGGCGGCGAAGATGACTACCGCCAGGGACCAGCCGTCGCGGCTGAGCGGTTCGGGGGAGGCGGCCTCGCGGGTGGGGCGGGCCAGCGACAGGTCGGTGAAATGATCGGTCACTGCGCTCATCTCCTTGTGCTGCCTGGTCCTTGTACTGTTCACCGCGTGACCAATATGAACGCAATGGAGATGCGGATCACTTCGAGCCGCACCATGGATACAGAACGATTCTACGTAATGCCGGCTGTGCAAGGGTGCACGGTTCGGTTCCATGCGCTCACAAGGGTAGGACTACCATGGCTGTCACAGACCAGATGCCGCCGGCAGGCAATTCGCCGCAGGCCGGAACGAAGAAGAAAGACAAGACCCACTGGCTGTACATCATGGTGATTGCCGCCGTGGTGCTCGGCGCAGCGGTCGGCCTGCTGGCCCCGGAGGTGGGCAAGGCCCTCAAGCCCCTGGGCACCGGATTCGTCGCACTGATCAAGATGCTGATCGGTCCAGTCATCTTCTGCACCATCGTCCTGGGCGTTGGTTCCATTGCCAAGGCGGCAACCGTCGGCAAGGTCGGCGGCCTGGCGCTGCTGTACTTCATCACCATGTCCACCTTTGCGCTGGCCATCGGCCTGGTCGTCGGCAACATCATCCACCCGGGTTCGGGGCTGAAGCTCGAGCCGTACGAGTCGGGATCCGGCGGCGGGGAGAACTCCACCGTGGCCTTCCTGCTGGAAATGATTCCGGGCGACATCCCCGTGCTGCCGACCCTGGTGCTGGCCCTGCTGGTCGGCTTCGCGCTGCAGTCCATGGGCAAGTCCGGCGAGCCTGTGCTCAACGCAGTCAAGCACATCCAGGCGGTGGTCTTCCGCCTGATGATGATGATCATGTGGGCTGCCCCGATCGGTGCCTTCGGTGCCATTGCCGCAGTGGTCGGCGCTACCGGCTGGGCCGCCATAGGCTCGATGGCGATCCTCATGGGTGCCTTCTACGTCACCTGCGCTCTCTTCATCGTCGTCGTCCTCGGTTCCCTGTTGCGCCTGGTCACCGGCCTGAACATCTTCCTGCTGCTGAAGTACCTGGCTCGCGAATACCTGCTGATCTTCTCAACCTCATCCTCCGAGTCGGCACTGCCGCGCCTGATCGCCAAGATGGAGCACGCAGGGGTGTCCAAGCCCGTCGTGGGCATCACCGTGCCTACCGGCTACTCCTTCAACCTCGATGGCACCGCCATCTACCTGACCATGGCGGCACTCTTCGTCTCAACGGCCATGGGCATGCCCATGAGCCTGAGCGAGCAGATCGGCCTGCTGGTCTTCATGATCATCGCTTCCAAGGGCGCAGCCGGCGTGACCGGCGCGGGCCTGGCCACCCTGGCAGCCGGCCTGCAGTCGCACCGCCCGGAACTGCTGGACGGCATGGGCGTGATCGTGGGCATCGACAAGTTCATGTCCGAGGCCCGCGCGCTGACCAACTTCACCGGCAACGCCGTGGCAACCTTGCTGATCGGCAAGTGGACCAGGGAGATCGACATGGACCAGGCCAAGGCCGTACTAGCGGGCAGCCTTCCATTCGACGAGAGCAGCGTCGAAGGCCACTAGGACCTTGCTGGAAATCCGTTATCCGACACGTTCGGGTAACGGATTTTCTGCGTCTGGGCGCCTTTGGCAAAATAGGGCCCAGCCGGGCGCAGCAGCCAGCAGGCGGAAAGGCATCATGGGTTCAGCGGTACGAGTGTGCTTTGTCGGCGATTCCTTCGTCGCAGGAGTCGGCGATGAAACCCATCGCGGATGGGCGGGGCGGCTGGTCGCCCGGGGAATCGAACGGGGCCATGGGCTCACCGGCTACAACCTCGGTGTTCGCGGCGATACCAGCGCCATGATCCGGCAGCGATTCGAAGCTGAATGCGCCGCACGCTTTCCGCCAGGGGATTACGCGCCAGGCGTGGTGCTCTGCTTCGGGGTCAACGACGTGATCCGCTGGGACGCGAAGCCGCGGGTGCCCGCCGGAGAACGGATCCAGAACCTCGAGGCCATCCTGGATGCGGCAAAGGAACGCAATTGGCCGGTTCTCATGATCGGTCCGCCGCCGATCGCCGATGATGCATTGAACGCGGAACTGCGCGAGCTGGATGCGCAAATGCGGGCACGGTGCGCGTCGAGGAATGTGCCTTATCTAAGCGTGTTCGGGGATCTCGCGGGACATGAGCTGTGGCGCCGCCAAGTGGCCGCCGATGATGGAGCGCACCCGCGCGCAGCAGGCTACGACCTGCTGGCGGGGATGGCCAGCCAGGCTTGGGACCCGTGGCTTGCGGAACTGGGCAGCTAGGCTGGAGCAATGAACGGGACACCGCACCGGCAGCAGTATCGTGCACTGGCAGACGCCGAAGAAGAACTGGTCGAACTCGCCCGGCGGACCATTGAGGCAGCAACCGACGCGCCCGATGGCGGCGACGGGGTGCACACCATGGGTGCCGCGGTGCTGGCTGCCAACGGCGCCATGCACGCGGGCGTGAATTTCTACCACTTCACCGGAGGCCCGTGTGCAGAGCTGGTGGCCTTCGGTGCGGCCCGTGCGGCCGGGGCAAGGGATCCGCAGGTGGTGGTGGCGGTGGGCAACCAGGGGCGCGGCATCAAAAGCCCGTGCGGGCGCTGCCGCCAGGTGATGGCTGATAGCTATCCGTGGCTGCGGGTCATCGTCGATACCCCGCACGGGGCGCGCAGCATCGGCATTCGCGAGCTGCTGCCGTTGTCTTTCGACTGGTTGGCCGAGCAAGCCTGAGAGCCTGATGCCCGGCTCAGCGCGAGAGGCCGGGCAAGGGCGAAGCGAGCACCACCCGGTTGCCGTCGGGATCCTGCAGCTGCACGATCCGTGCTCCGCCGCCGGGCTGCGGGCCGTGATGCCCGATGCCCGCATCCAGCAGGCGCGCGGCCTGCGCGTCGAGGTCGGCCACTTCCAGGACCAGCGTGCTGTATCCGGCACGGTCGGGCTCCGCGAAGACCTGGACTCCGAATCCCGGGGCCAGATGCCATTCGAGCAGCCCGTCCATGGGCCGCTGGTCCGGCGCCCGGTTGAAGAGCCGCGCGTACCAGTGCTCGGCTCGGGCCAAATTCGATACCGTGCAATTGCTGAGCATTCCCGTGAACATCTGCCTCGCCCCTTATGCCGCCGGATGCCGGCGCGTGTGGAACCATTCGACCACCGGAATGCGCCAGGATCAAGAACTTATCCGAATAGCCAGCGGATGATCGGGCTGGGCACCAGGGCGCTGCCCAGCCGGGGACTCCACGGCAGGATCACCCTCCAGTGCCTGGCCGGTGGCTTGGGCCAGATCGCAGGGGTGGTCGAGCAGGTCGCGTACCGTCCAAGCGGTGCATGGCGCGGGAATCCTGGCTCATGATGATTCCGGTTTTCGGCCCAGAAGCACACAGGTCAGTGGCCGGCCGCGGTGAGCAGGCGCTGCAGGCGCGGGCCGAACTGGACCTCATGATCCAGAGCCATCAGCTCGTCGATCGACGCGTGCAGCTGTTGCGCAGCGAGAATCGACTGGATGTACTCCCAATAAGCATGCAGCTCCTCGGCCCGTGTCCACCCCGGTGCCGGTTCATCCGGGCCCACCACAACCAACGCGGTTTCGCGGATTCCGGCCGGCGTCACCTGCGCCCATTCTTCGCTGCTGGACCATCCGCGGTCGTCGAGCACCACGATGAATAGCCCGTCGTCCAGTTGGGCCTGGAGGAGCACACGGACCCTTGCCTGCTTGCTGCCTGGCTCGGCTTCCGCCCAGCTGGCGAGCTTTTCAATGGTGCGCATCGCGCCCTTCCCGTAAATGCCAGATTGCGTTCAGCTCGCATACAACATTAGAGCTAAGGTTCAAGGTAAAGGCTCGCCGTGGAAGAACCCAAAAAACCAAGATCTTTTGCTTCGACCGATAACCTTGAAAAGAGCTTACAGCTCGAAGAATCAGGTTTATCGAACGGGAAGTGTGGTTTACCCATCGTGAGCGAGGAACAGGGAAACAAGCACCGCGGAGCGGGGATGCTCAAGGAGCCTCGCCCAGTGGGTCCTACTGGCAAGCCATTGACAGATTTCCCCGTGCCAGCACCGTTGCCATCGCACGGCCCGGCACGCGTGATCGCCATGGTGAACCAGAAGGGCGGCGTTGGCAAGACCACCTCCACCATCAATCTCGCCGCCGCGCTCGCCGAGTACGGCCGCAAGGTGCTGCTGGTGGACTTCGACCCGCAGGGCGCGCTGTCTGCCGGCTTCGGAACCAACCCGCATGAAATGGACATCACCGTCTACAACGTGCTGATGGACCGCAAGGTGAAGATCACCGACGCCATCGTGAAGACCGACGTCGAGAACATCGATCTGCTGCCAGCCAACATCGATTTGTCCGCAGCCGAGGTGCAGCTGGTCAACGAGGTCGCCCGCGAGCAGGTGCTGGAACGTGCGCTGCGCAATGTCATCGACGACTACGATGTGGTGCTCATCGACTGCCAGCCATCGCTGGGCCTGCTGACCATCAACGCGCTCACCGCCGCCCATGGCGTGATCATCCCGCTGACCGCAGAGTTCTTTGCGCTGCGTGCGGTGGCATTGCTGATGGAAACCATCGACAAGGTCAAGGACCGGCTGAACCAGGTGCTGGAGTTGGACGGCGTGGTGGCCACCATGTACGACGCCCGCACCCTGCACAGCCGCGAGGTCATCACCCGGCTGGATGAGGCCTTCGGCGACAAGCTCTTCGAGACCGTCATCAAGCGCACCATCAAGTTCGCCGACGCGAACGTGGCCGCCGAACCGATTACTTCCTACGCCGCCAACCACCCGGGCGCTGAGGCCTACCGCAACCTCGCCCGCGAACTGATTTGGCGTGGTGGTGCCCCGTAATGAGCGCCACGCTCAGCGAAGAAGCCGCCACCGATTCCACCACGCCAGCAGGAGCTGAGCAGGAATCGGCTGGCGGTTTTCGCCTTGCCCTGCAGAATTTCAACGGGCCCTTCGATGTGCTGCTGCACCTGATTACCAAACGCGAGCTGGATATTACCGAGGTCGCGTTGGCAGAGGTCACCGACGAATTCATCGCCTACCTGCGCGAGCTGCAAGCCACCAGTGCCGCCGAGGGGAGCGACGGGATGAAGGTGCTCGATGAAACCACCGAATTCCTCGTGGTCGCCTCCACGCTGCTGGATTTGAAGGCGGCCCGCTTGCTGCCGCGCGGCGAAATGGCCGATGAGGAGGACTTCGAGCTGCTCGAAGCCCGCGACCTGCTTTTCGCGCGGCTGCTGCAGTACAAGGCCTTCAAGCAGGCCGCCGAGTTCTTGGGCGAACGCTACGGAATCGAGGGAGCGCGCCATCCCCGCGAAGTCTCGCTGGAACCGCAGTTCGCGGCCCTGCTGCCGGAACTGGTGTTCAGCATCGGGCCCGACGCCATGG
>NZ_JBLVOC010000011.1:63661-151767 GCF_053543575.1 Glutamicibacter sp. AGC84 | reverse complement strand
GGCGCTGGCGCCGAAGCCGGAACCGGAAACAGAGGTCGGCATCGGGCATCTGCACGGGGCGAACGTCACCATTGCCGAGGAAGCCGATGCGATCACCGCCCTGCTCGAAGCCCGCGGCACGCTGGCATTCACCGAGCTGGTGGCAGACGCGGATGCGCAGCTGGTGGTGGTCGTGCGTTTTCTGGCATTGTTGGAGATGTTCAGGCAGAGAGCCATTAGCTTTGCGCAGGAAGATCCGCTCGGCCCGCTGCTGATCTCGCTGGTCCAGGAGTCCAGTTTCGATGCGCAGGCCGTGCAAGACGACTACGAGGGGAGTGGTGGTGAGGTGGATCATGAGTGAGATTGCACCCATTGACCAGCTGCCAGGAGGCCTGGAATCGGGCCTTGAAGCGGTGCTGATGGTCGCCGATATCCCCGTATCTTCGGCGCGTTTGGCCGAAATCTTCGAAGTCCCCACCGCCAGGGTTGCCGCCGCTTTGGAGACCCTTGCTACCGAGTATGATAGTAAGGATCGCCCGCGCGGATTTGAACTGCGTCGCGTCGCCTCCGGGTGGCGCTTCTATTCGCGGGCCGATTACGCCGATTTCGTCTCCAGTTATGTGCTCGACGGGCAGACAGCACGCCTGTCACAGGCCGCCCTAGAAACCCTGGCTGTCATCGCTTACCGACAGCCGGTCTCGCGTGGACGTATTTCGGCGATTCGAGGTGTCAACGTCGATTCAGTGGTGCGCACGCTGCTCACCCGCGGATTGATCACGGAGTATCCGGAAGTTGGGGATGGCGGAGCGACGCTGTACCAAACCACCGAATACTTCCTGGAACGACTGGGACTGGGCTCGCTTGATGAGTTGCCTGCGCTGTCCCCGTATCTTCCCGGGGTGGCCGACCTCGAATCGCTCGATTCGGCAACCTACGACGACTAGGTAGCTGCCAGCCGGCAGCTACAACGGACCAACCACGCGTGAAGCCCCAAGACTGGCGGGCTCGCGCAGCGAACACGTAACAGCAAGGGACACAGGCAAGCATGAGCAGGGGACCATCCTCAGGCCGCAACGATCGCGGCAACAATTCAAACTTCGGCGGCAAGCCAGCAGGCGGCCGCGGCACTACCGGCGGCAAGTCCGGCGGCAAGTCCTACGGCAAGCCAAGCGGTGCAGGCCGCACCGGTGGCAAGTCCTTCGGCGAGAAGCCATTCGGCGAGAAGCCGTATGGCAAGTCCGCCTCGGGCAAGCCAGGGGAAAAGTCGAATTCGGCCAAGCGCAACACCGCAGCACCGCGCAAGAACTCCGAGCGTGCTTTCGGCAAGGAACGCTTCGGCAACTCCGTGCCGACCAACTATGCGCGCCCGACCCAGCGCGCCCGCGCCCAGGCTCGTGCCGAAAGCCAGGCAGCTCGCGAGATCAACGGCGAGCAGCAGGACGGCATCCGCCTGCAGAAGGCCATGGCCAACGCCGGGGTGGCCTCGCGCCGCGTCTGCGAGGAGATGATCCTCGAAGGCCGCGTCGAGGTCAACGGCAACCTGGTCGTCGAGCTGGGTTCGCGCGTGGATCCAGCCAAGGACCGCATCCACGTCGATGGCATGCGCATCCAGATGAACCAGGCAAACCGCTACTTCGTCTTCAACAAGCCGAAGCACGTGATGTGCACCATGGATGACCCGGAGGGCCGCCGCACCATCGCCGACTACTTCAAGAACGAGCACCACTCGCTGCGCTTGTTCCACGTTGGCCGCCTGGACTACAAGACCGAAGGCGTCTTGATCCTGACCAACGACGGCGAGCTGGCCAACCGCCTGCAGCACCCGAAGTACGAAGTCCCCAAGACCTACCTGGTGCAGATCCCCGGCCCGCTGCCGCGTGCGGTAAGCAACCAGCTGCGCGAGGGAATCAAGCTCGAAGATGGCTGGATCAAGGTCGATGACCTGAAGATCATCGCCACCACCCCGAAGCACGTGATGGTCGAGGTGACCCTGCACTCGGGCCGCAACCGCATCGTGCGCCGCATGTTCGACGCCGTAGGCCACCCGGTCCAGCGCCTGGTGCGCGTTGCCGTGGGTCCGGTGCTGCTGGGCGACCAGAAGCAGGGCACCATCCGCTCCCTGGGCAACCAGGAAGTCGGGCACCTCATGGCCATGGTGGGGATGTAGCCCATGGCGTCTTCTCACCTTGCAGGCCCGGTGCTGGTCATCGGCACCGGCTTGCTGGGCACCTCGGTGGGATTGGGCCTGCGCGCCAAGGGCGTGCACGTCTACCTGTCGGATATTTCGCCGACCGCTGCCGGAGTAGCCCAGGACATTGGCGCCGGGGTGCTGCTGGAACACCAGCAGATCGCCCCGGAACTGGTCGTGATCGGTGCTCCACCGGATGTCACCTCCGCCCTGGTGGGCGACGCGCTGCTGGCCTATCCGACCGCGGCCGTGGTGGACATCGCCAGTGTCAAGGGCTCGATCCTGGCCGGCGTGCTGGCGGACGAGCGGCTGGGCGAGGCCGAGACTTCCCGCTATGTGGGGACGCACCCGATGGCGGGCCGGGAGAAGTCCGGACCGGCCGCGGCCCGTGGCGAATTGTTCACCTCCATGCCGTGGGTCATCTGCGCCCATGAAGGCGCGCAGGCTTCGCGGGTCAAGGCCGCCGAATCCCTGGCCATCGACCTGGGTGCGACCATGTACCGGATGAGCGTGGCCGAGCACGATGAGTCCGTCGCGCTGATCAGCCACTTCCCGCAAGCGGCCAGCTCGATGATCGCCTCGCGCCTGCTGAACGCCGAAAGCCACCAGCTGGCCTTGGCGGGCAACGGGCTGCGCGACACCACGCGCATCGCGGCCAGCGACGAGAAGCTCTGGATCCAGATCTTCTCGCACAATGCCGCCGCACTGGTGCCGATCCTGACCGGGATGAAGGAAGATCTGGACCGGCTGATCAGCACGCTGCAGAACCCGCAGGGCCCCGGCGCGCTGCTGGACCTCTCGCAGCTGATGACCGAAGGCAACGCCGGCAAGGCCCGGATTCCGGGCAAGCACGGCGCACCGCCGCAGGCGTTCGCGTTGGTCACCGTCGTGATCGATGACCGGCCGGGGCAGATCGCCCAGTTGCTGACCGAAATCGGCGACGCGCAGATCAACATCGAGGATTTGCGCATGGAGCACTCCGCGGGCCATCAGGTCGGCATGGTGGATGTTTCGGTCGTGCCCGGCCGGCGCGATGAATTGATAGATGTATTGACCAAGAACGGATGGAAGGTAGCCCAGTGAGCACCTTGAACAACGACAAGCTGGTTATTGCCATCGACGGCCCTAGCGGCTCCGGCAAGTCCTCGGTCTCCAAGGCCGTCGCCCGCAAGCTGGGCGCAGCCTACCTGGACACCGGCGCCATGTACCGTGCGATCACCTACTCGGTGCTCGCCGATGGCACCGATCTGTCCAACGCCGAGGCCATTGCCCAGGCCGTGCGCGATGCCAAGCTGTCCATCTCGGTCGATCCTGATGCTGAACTGGTTGAAATCGGCGGTGTAGACGTTACCGCGGCAATCCGCGAACCACGCATCTCCGAGCAGGTTTCCACCGTTGCCACCAACCTGGACGCGCGTGCCGAACTGGTCCGCCGCCAGCAGGAAATCATTGCGGCCAACACCCGCATCGTGGCCGAAGGCCGCGACATCACCACCGTGGTCGCCCCGGATGCCGATGCGCGCATCCTGCTGACCGCATCGGAAGAAGCCCGCCTGCGCCGCCGCGGCCTGCAGCTGGGCGGATCGCAGAACGAGTCGCAGCTGGCTACCCAGGTGCTGGCGCGCGATGCGAAGGACTCCACCGTGGTGAACTTCACCCAGGCTGCCGACGGAGTCATGACCGTAGACTCCTCGGACCTGGATTTCGAGCAGACCATCGACGCAGTGCTTGACGCAGTCGGCACTGCAACGAAAAACTAGCCTAAAGCTGGTGCCCATCCTCGGCGAGAGCCGATGAAGATTACGATCGCTGTGAAGGGAAAATCATGAGCGAGAACAACTCCACCCACGACGAGGAATACATCCCCGTTGGAGACGACGATATCGCCGAGCGCCTGGCCGAACTGAGCGAGGAAGAGGCCGCGGTTCGCGCCCAGGCCCTGCTCAGCGGACTGGAAGACTACGAACTGGACGAAGAGGACTCCGCCCTGCTTGCAGGCCTGGATAGCTTCGATGACGACGATGAAGACGTTGTCATTCCGCCGGTCCTGGCTGTTATCGGACGACCTAACGTCGGCAAGTCTACCTTGGTCAACCGCATCCTGGGCCGCCGCGAAGCGGTAGTCGAGGATACCCCGGGCGTCACCCGCGACCGCGTGTCCTATTCCGCCGAGTGGGTGGGACGCCCATTCACCATCGTCGATACCGGTGGCTGGGAGCACGATGCCAAGGGCATCCACGCCTCGGTTGCCGACCAGGCCGAAATTGCCGCCGACGTCGCTGACGCCATCCTCTTCGTGGTCGACTCCCACGTGGGCGCGACCGCAACCGACGAGGCTGTGGTGAAGATGCTGCGCAAGAAGGGCAAGCCGGTCTTCCTAGTGGCCAACAAGGTCGACGACTTCAACCAGGAAGCCGAAGCCGCCGCGCTGTGGGGACTGGGATTCGGCCAGCCATGGCCAGTCTCGGCCCTGCACGGCCGCGGCACCGCCGACCTGCTGGACGCTGTCATGGAGAAAATGCCGGCCCATTCGGCTTTCGGCGGCATGATCCCATCGGGCGGTCCGCGCCGCATTGCGCTGATCGGCCGTCCGAATGTGGGCAAGTCCTCGCTGCTGAACAAGGTGGCCGGCTCCGAGCGCGTAGTTGTCGACGATCTGGCCGGCACCACCCGCGATCCCGTGGACGAACTTGTCGAGCTGGGCGGCGAAGTCTGGCGCTTCGTGGATACCGCCGGTATCCGCCGCCGCCAGCACATGGCCGTCGGCTCGGACTACTACGCGTCGTTGCGTACCCAGACGGCGCTGGAGAAGGCCGAAGTCGCCGTCATCCTGCTGGCTGCCAATGAAACCATCTCCGAGCAGGACGTGCGCATCATCCAGCTGGCCATCGAAGCCGGCCGCGCGATGGTCATCGTCTACAACAAGTGGGATGAGGTGGATGAGGATCGCCGCTACTACCTGGACCAGGAGATCGAGCGCGACCTTGCCCATATCGAGTGGGCACCGCGCGTGAACATCTCGGCGAAGACCGGCTGGCACAAGGACAAGCTCGTTCCCGCACTGAATACCGCGCTGGAATCCTGGGACAAGCGCATTCCAACGGGCAAGCTGAACGCCTTCCTGGGCGAACTTGTCGCAGCCCACCCGCACCCGGTGCGCGGCGGCAAGCAGCCACGCATCCTGTTCGGCACCCAGGCTTCGGCCCGTCCGCCGCGCTTCGTGCTGTTCACCACCGGCTTCCTGGATCCAGGCTACCGCCGCTTCATCACCCGGCGGCTGCGCGAAACCTTCGGTTTCGAAGGAAGCCCCATCGAGGTTTCGATGCGAATCCGCGAGCGCCGCGGACGCAATCGCTAAATTTCGAATTTAGCCCTTCACTTGGTGTAGGCTAATAAAGGAGCTTTTCGCAGACGGCACCCTTGGTTCTCACGACTTGGGGATAACGGCTGCGAGGGCATCGGGCTATGGCGCAGCTTGGTAGCGCGCCTCACTGGGGGTGAGGAGGTCGCAAGTTCAAATCTTGTTAGCCCGACGATCCAATCGGAAAACCCCGTCGAGAGTTTCTCTCGGCGGGGTTTTGCCGTGCCTCCCCAGAATTCCACACCCACGGCGAAGATCCGGAAGATGGTCCAATGCAACGCAGATTCCAGCAGGTCGATGTCTTCGGCGCCACCCCGTACAAGGGCAACCCGCTAGGCGTGGTGCTCGACGGGCAGGGCCTGGATACCGAGTCGATGCAGGACTACTCGCTCTGGTCCAATCTCTCCGAGGTCACCTACGTACTGCCGGCCAGCGATGAGCGGGCCGACTACCGTTTCCGCATCTTTGCGCGCGAACGCGAATTCCCATTTGCCGGCCACCCTGCCTTGGGCACAGCGCGTGCCTGGCTGCATGCCGGGGGAGTGCCGCAGGATCCGAAGCAGCTGGTCGTCGAGTGCGAAGCTGGTTTGGTGCCGATCAGGATCGAAGGTGAAACGCTTTCCTTTGCTTCGCCGCCGGCTGTTCGAACCGGTGCAATTGCGCCGCACGAACTGACGGAAATGATCCAGATCCTGGGCATTGAGCCCGAGCAGATTGTGGATTCGCAGTGGACGGACAACGGGCCGGGGTGGGCCGCAGTGCTGCTGGAAAACTCGCAGCAGGTTTTGGACGTCGCACCGCGGATCCCCAATAGGCCAGGACGCTGGAAAATCGGGGTCTTCGGCGCACTGCCGCAGTCGTCGGCACCGGAAAAATTCGAAGTCCGAGCTCTGGCCATCGAAAACGGCTCGCTGCGTGAGGACCCGGTCACCGGAAGCCTGAATGGAGCGGCCACGCAATGGCTGATGGCCGCCGGGCACGCCACCGCGCCACTGGTCAACCGGCAGGGTGCGAAAGTCGGACGCGATGGGCATGTGCATCTGGGCTTGGCCGACGGCCAGCTTTGGGTTGGCGGGGCCGCGAACGTCCTGATTGAGGGCATCATCGAGCTGTAGCGCACAAAACCTTGCCTGTTGTGATGGCTTGGGCTTAGCCTTGAATGGTGGGAACGTTAATTCATGGAGTCCATTTCCTCTAGGCGGTAACCAGTGTCGAGCTTCGCTCCGCTGACGCCATCTTCATTGCACCTTTGTGGTGCCCGCCAACCACCAGCACCGCACCGGCCCTGATTACTCGGCGAACCGGTGCTAGGCAGGAAACTCCCGTGACCCAGTCCCAAAATATCCACCCGTCTTCCCAGCATGAGCCCGAAACCGAACCGGACTACGTATGCTCCCTGCAAAATATCGCCGTCAGTTTCGGCGAACGGGATGTGCTGACCGGCATCGACCTTGCAATTTCCGGTACCGACCGCATCGCAGTGCTTGGCGATAACGGTTCGGGAAAATCCACGCTGATGCGCGTGATTGCAGGGAATCTCGAACCCGACCACGGGCAGCGGAAGATGAACGCGCCCGGTGCCGTTGCCTACGCTGCGCAGAACCCGAGCTTCGCTGCGAACATGAGCGTGCAACAGGTGATCGATTCCTATCATCGGCGCTTCCGTGAACTGGAAGGCTTGATGCGCGTCATTTCGGCCAAGCTCGAAGATGCTCCAGAACCTGTCGCCGAACGTTTGATGAAGCAGCTGCAGCAGGTTACCGATCTGTACGAGGCGGCCGACGGCTATTCGCTGGCTCCGCGCCTGGATAGCGCCTTGGAGCAGCTGGGCCTAGGAGATCTGGATCGCCAGCGCCTTGTGTTCCAACTATCCGGTGGGCAGCGATCCCGGCTGTCGCTGGCCTGTGTCCTGTGTTCGGGTGCGCAATTGCTCCTGCTCGATGAACCAACGAATGACCTGGACGAGGCGGCCATGAACTGGCTGGAGCGCACCCTGGACAAGCATCGCGGTGCGCTGGTGCTGATCAGCCATGACCGGATGTTCCTCAAGCGTTTTGCCCGATCCATCGTGGAGGTCGCCGACGGGTCGATCGCGCATTACGGCAATGGCTATGACGGTTATCTGCATGCCAAGGAGCAGGAGCGCATCGTGATCCGCGTCGCCTACGAAAATTGGGTGCAGGAGCTTGAGCGTTCACAGAACTTGGTTGATAAGTATGCTTCACGCGTCAGTGCCATTCCGCGCAAGCAGGAGAAATCCAGTTTCGGGCATGGAAATTTCCGGGCCCGCGATTCCAGCCATGGGTCGACCTCCAAGATCCGCCAGGCAAAATCCCGAATCGAAGACCTCGAAACCCACCGGGCACCCGAGCCGGCTGCTGAGCTGTCCTTCTTGATGCCCGGCAGCACCCAGGACCACGCTGGTGGCGAAACCCTGCTGCAGGTGATGAACGCTCGGCGCGGCTCGGATCCGAAACTGTCCACGCCACGCTTCGACATCAAGCTCGGCGAGCGCTGGCTGGTCACCGGCCCCAATGGTGCTGGCAAATCCACATTGCTCAAAATGCTCGCCGGAGAACTGGAATGCACCGAGGGGAAGATCGAGCGCGCTGCCAACTTGCACTGCGGTTGGCTCCGCCAGGAAGTCGGCATTTTTCCTGGCAGCACCCTGGTTGAAGCCTTCGCCGCGGCCACCGGCCAGTATGTCCAGGACGCCGGTGCGTCCCTGGCCCAGCTGGGCCTGTTTTCGCCGCAGGATTTCCTGCGGCACCCCATGGCGCTTTCGGTAGGCCAGCGCCGCCGCCTGGAACTGGCTATTGCGGTCAGCACCAAAGCGCAGATGCTGTTCCTGGACGAGCCGACGAACCATCTCTCACCGGCCTTGGTGGAGCAGCTGGAGTCAGCGCTGGCGGAATATCCGGGCGCCGTGGTCACGGTCAGCCACGACCGGCGCTGGCAGCAGAAAATGCGCGAGCATTCGGTGGTGCATCGGCTCGGGGTGGAAGCAGGACGCGTCGAGCTGATCAGGTAGCGCTGGAGTTCTGGCTTCTCAAGTTCAGTCCGCCATCAAACAGGTGCTGCGGGTCAGTTCTCTCGGACAGGGCACGCAGCCGGGTTCCGGTCTGCCCAGGCCAGGCGAGCTCGGCAGCCGAACGGCGAACGTCCGAAGAGTAGGCGCCGTACGCGCCGGTGCCCAGAACCTGCAGGGCAGCGAACGACTGGTCCTGCTCGGCGATGCCCAACGGGTGGATCCAGGTAGCTGCCAGCACTTCTTGATGCCGCGACCCCCAGGCGGTGGCGTGGGCCGGAACCCGGGCTACGGCACCGCCCAAGGCCCGCAATTCGCCGACCAGGCTGGCCCGATGGGCCAATGACTGCGCCATGGCATCGCCCAACTGCTCATCCGCCTGATCGACCAGGACATCACGCATTTTGATGCGCTGCTGACCGGCATGCGGCGAATTCGGGGCTGGCACGATCAGCGGATAAGGCACTAGCTCGGTGCGCGAATCGTGAAGTTGGGCCAGGCCCAGGGCCTCGCGCAAGACCGGTGCTGCCTGGTCCTGGCCATCATTCGCGAGGGAGCGGATCGGGAACCATCGGCGATCCTGCGATTTGCCGCGGATTGCGCTGCCACGGCCAGCATCATCCGCCCCTATCTGTCGGCCACCAAATGGAAGCCGTGGCTGGTCGGAGATATCTCGTCCTCGCGCGACTTGGAGATTGGCGGGAAGTTCAACGCGGTGCACGGAGCCTATGGGTGTTCGCAACTTAATGAAGAGCAGATGCTGGAGTATGCCGGACCCGAGTGGGAGCATCGGTAGCAGCTGGCATCAGTGATGGGCCCCGGCGCGAGGTTATTGCGCCGGGGCTTCTGCCCATCTGCGGCTTAGGGTGGCCGGCGCAGCGTGCGTGAACTTGTGCCTGAGCTCACAGATTGTATATGATTAGTGTGCGATAAAAGATCATGCAGTTCTAATATCGAACATTATATTTATTGACTGAGGTCATCACAGGGAATTGGGGGATGAAACGGTGCAGTTTCACCACAACGGATACATTTCAGCAGATCCACGAGTGCAGCCAGCGGCTGGCGTGGGCATAAACCGTCCCATGGAGATGCCCGATGTCATGGATGTGCTGATCGTCGGTGCCGGTCCCGCAGGCATCATCACCGCCGCCCAGCTTTCCCAGTTCCCTGATGTGCACACACGCATCATCGACCGACGCCCCGGGCGCCTGGAAATCGGCCAGGCCGACGGGATCCAGTCACGCACGGTGGAGACGTTCCAGGCTTTCGGTTTTGCCGAGCGCATCACCGCCGAGGCCTACATCATCAAGGAAACCACCTTCTGGAACCCTGATCCGCAGAACCCGGATCAAATCATCCGCACCGACCGCACCGCCGATGATCCAACCGGCGTCAGCGAATTCCCGCACCTCGTGGTCAACCAGGCGCGCGTTATCGACTATTTCGCTGATTTCGCGGCGAACTCCCCAGCTCGCACCGTCCCGGACTACGGGTGGGACTTCAAGGAACTGGTCGTTGAAGACGGCGAAGAGTACCCGGTGAAGGTCACCCTGATCGGCTGCGGCGAGAGCAATGACGGTATTGAGCGTGTAGTGCGTGCCAAGTACGTGGTCGGTTCCGATGGGGCCAGAAGCAATGTCCGCCGATCGATCGGCGCGAAGCTCTCCGGTGACAAGGCCAATCACGCTTGGGGCGTCATGGACACCCTGGGCCTGACCAACTTCCCGGATGTGCGCACCAAGTGCGCCATCCATTCCAAGGCTGGTTCGATCCTGCTGATTCCGCGCGAAGGCGGGCAGCTCTTCCGCCTCTACGTTGACCTGGGCGAAGTTCCGGAAGGGGATAACGGCAAGGTCCGCGAGACTCCGCTGGAAGAAATCATCGAGCGCGCCAAGGCGATTTTGAATCCCTATACCCTCGAGGTCAAGGACGTCGCGTGGCACAGCGTCTACGAAGTAGGCCACCGGCTGGCTGACCGCTTCGATGATGTGCCGGTTGAAGAGATCGGTACCCGCGAGCCGCGCGTGTTCATTACCGGCGATGCCTGCCACACCCACTCGGCCAAGGCCGGCCAAGGCATGAACGTCTCCATGCAGGACGGGTTCAACCTGGCCTGGAAGATCGGCTACGTGCTCTCGGGCCAAGCTCCGGAGAGCCTGCTGCGCACCTACTCGGACGAGCGCAAGGTGATCGCCAAGGACCTGATCGACTTCGACAAGAAGTGGTCCTCCATCATGGCTGCTACTGCGAAGGAGCTTGAAGGCCAAGAAGGCGTTGCCGAGTTCTATGTACGCACTGCCGAATTCCCTGCCGGCTTCATGACCGAGTACGCGGCATCTGCGCTGGTCGCCGGCAAGGAGCACCAGGAGCTGGCCGCCGGATTCCCTGTGGGCAAGCGCTTCCGCTCTTCGGAAGTCATGCGCTTGGCCGATACCAACCCAACGCACCTGGGCCACCACCATCGTGCCGACGGCCGCTACCGCATCTACGTCTTTGCTGATCAGCAGCCGGTGGGACAGTCCCAGAAAATTGCCGCTTTGTCGAGCTGGCTGCTGGAGAATGAGCGCTCGCCACTGGTTCGCTTCACGCCGAAGGGTGCCGACGCCGACGCGCTGTTCGATGTCAAGGTGGTCTACCAGCAGGACTACACCACGATGAACGTGAATGACGCGCCGAAGGTGTTCCGTCCGGACACCGGCGTATTCGGCCTGATGGATTACGAGAAGGTCTACACCGCATTAGACGGCTCGGACATCTTCGAGGAGCGCCAGATCTCCCGCGATGGCGCGATCGTGATCGTCCGTCCGGATATGTATGTTGCCAGCATCCTGCCATTGGATGCGGCCAACGAGCTGGCCCGTTTCTTCGAGCCGATCCTGCTGGAGCAGAACTAGGTAGCGCCCTCGCTCCACACATCACCGATGGCACCGCGAGTATCTCGCGGTGCCATCGGTTTCCCTGCGCAGGGCGTCGCGTGGAAGTGCGGAATAATTTTCGGCGCAACGCGGTTGAACCACCAAGGGACAGGACTTCGATGAAAGGTGCCACGGTGAGCCAGGAATTCAGCTTTGACCTTCAGCAGGTGGTCGATTCGGATATGGTGTGTGCCGACGGCGTGTGCTTCGTGCCGCCTACGGACCAGAGAGCTGATCGAGCAGATAGTCACGCAACACCACAGCATGATTAGCCTGCTCATTTTTTGCTCCGTAGACCAAAGTGACCACGGGATGCTGGTCCAGTACTTCCAGGAAGCCATCGACAGCAGGGTTCTGATCTAGCTCGGCGCGATAGTGCTGCGCAAATTCGCCAAAGCGGTCGGCATCGTGATCCCAGCCTTTGCGAAGCCCGGTGCTCGGTGCCAAGGCCTTGGCCCAGTGATCCAGCTGAAGGGCAGCCTTGCTCTTCCCGCGCGGCCAGAGCCTGTCAACCAGGATCCTGTAGCCGTCCTCGACGCTGGGCGCGGTATACGCGCGTTTGAGAAGTATCTTCGTCATGATTCACCTGAAAGTTCCTGATTTCTCCTTGCATCGCCTCCATCTGTGGGAAAGGATCGAAGTGCAGGCGCTGCCAAGGCATCATCGTCTCTCTTGGCATCTTGCCACACTGGCAATCCCTTGCAGCGGAAAATATGTACTTTTCTGTTATCAGTTGGGCAGTGAGTAGGCTAATCTGTAAATAGTTTGGTATTACTGACTGTGCCAACACAGAACTCAAGGTCGTCACGCACGAACTGTTAACAGAATTTTCTGGAGGACCCCATAATGTCGGAACATCGGCCGGTTGACCCGCACAACGAGTCTGCCTCTGAGACGACCAATATCGCTCTTCCTGCGGTGCACAAGGGTGCTGAACCTTCGGTCATCTACACCCTGAGTGAGGATGAGAAAAACGCAGTTAACGCCCTGCCAGCTGGTTCTGCGCTGCTGATTGCCCATTCCGGACCAAACAAGGGCGCACGCTTCTTGCTGGACACCGACGAGAGCATCGCAGGCCGCCATCCAAACGCGGATATCTTCCTGGACGATGTGACCGTTTCGCGTCGGCATGCCAAGTTCTCCCGAACGGACGCGCGGTTCACGCTCAGCGACATCGGATCGCTGAATGGTACCTACATCAACGGCGACCGTATCGACGAGATCCCGTTGAGCACTGGTGTTCAGGTTCAGATCGGCAAATTCCGCCTGAATTTCTACCAAAGCGTTCCGAACCTTTAAACTAGTAGAGTTCGAGGTTTTGTCCGCCGGCGTCTGGCACGCCGACATATCCATACATCCGAGGTGTAGACCCTTTGACGATCTTTGACGCAGCCCGCAGCCCACGTCTCGAGGCTCAACGCCTCGGGACCGTCCGGCAGGCCGCGCTGAATATCGGCGAGGTGCTCTCGGAACTCAAGGATGAGTTCCCCCGTGTCACTGCGTCCAAGATCCGCTTCCTGGAAGACAAGGGACTGATCATCCCGCAACGCACCTCCGCTGGATATCGAAAGTACTCCGCGTCGGATGTGAGCCGCTTGCGTTTCATCCTTTCGGTTCAGCGCGACCAGTACCTGCCGTTGAAGGTCATCAAGGACCATCTCGACTCGGTGGATCGCGGTGAAGCCCCAGCAGCATTGCCTGGGGGAGCCCCGGTGGCGCCACAGGCGGTCAACGATGACATGGCTGAGGCCGTGGAGCGCAAGACCCGTTCGGTGTCCTTGGCTGAACTGCAGGGGCTGACCGGTGCCAGCGAGGAGCTCGTTGGCGAATTGATAAAGTTCGGCTTGATCGAACCGGTTGCTGGCCTGTTCGACGCCAGCAGCATCAAGGTCACCAAATCGGCCGTTCAGCTGGCGGGCCATGGCGTTGAACCTCGCCACCTGCGGCAGTTCCGTACCGCAGCTGATCGCGAGTTCTCGCTGATTGAATCGATTGTCGGCAACGAACTGAAGAAGCCTGAAGTCTCCGCTCGTGCCCGCGCTGCGGAAGAGGCCCAGGAAATCTCGCGCCAGTGCCTGGAAATTCACGAGGCCCTGGTGCAACGTGCTATTTCCCAACTGGATCGCTAGGCTGAATTCGAACAGGCAACAACAACTCTAAGGGGCTAGCATGCTGGAACTGGAGTTTGCCGGAATCCGTATTCAACTGCCGGCGAATCAGCCGCTGTTGCTGCTCAAATACCCTGAGCGTAATCTCTACCTTCCGCTGTGGATAGGTGCGCCCGAAGCCTCGGCCATCGCAATGTCTGAACAAGGACTCACTCCGCCTCGGCCGATGACCCATGATCTGCTGCTCAGTGTCATTGAAAGCATGGGCGTGAAGCTTGAGCGGATCGAAATAGTCTCGGTGAACAATGCCGTGTTCGTCGCGGAGCTTGTTCTTTCCAACGGCAAACGCGTAGATTCCCGTTCCTCGGATGCCGTCGCCCTTGCCGTGCGCGCCCAGTGCCCGATCATGTGCGCCGAGCACGTCCTGGAAGAAGCTGGCGTGGCCATCGAGAATGAGACTGGCGGCGAAGAAGCACCCGAAGAGCAGTTGCGCGAATTCCGTGAATTCTTGGACAATATTGATCCAGAAGATTTTTCTTCGTAGATATCGCGCGTTTGGTTTCAGTGGAATATTGGCCTTGAATTGGGTAATTCCCCAAGCCTGCGCGACACGCCTTAAAGTTAAGCTTGAAGGTCTTTGACCATTAGTCGATATCGCCGTACCGTCTTTGCATAGGGACATTTATAAAGAGCTGTTTTTTGATGGTCATCACTCGCATCTGCGCGGTTCTCATTCGGTCCCTGGATACTCGTTTAGGAACGTGCTGACACGCAAGGAGCAATTGGATGGAGTCTCGCCAGACTGGGCCTCACTATGGGGTCGACGGTGGCAACAAGCAATCCAGCACCCAAGGATTGCTCTTCACCGATGACCTGCCTGAGCTGGATGAACATGCCGGCTACCGCGGTCCAATTGTGTGCAAGGCAGCCGGCATTACCTACCGCCAACTCGACTACTGGGCACGTACTGGCCTGGTAGAGCCGGCAGTGCGCGGGGCCAAGGGATCCGGCAGCCACCGCCTTTATTCATTCCGGGATATCCTCGTGCTCAAGGTTGTCAAGCGGCTGCTGGACACCGGAGTATCCCTGCAGCAGATCCGTTCGGCCGTTTTGCACCTGCGTGAACGCGGTGTTGAGGACCTTGCCCAGATCACGTTGATGAGCGATGGAGCTTCGGTCTACGAATGCACCAGCGCCGATGAGGTCATTGACCTTGTCCAGAAGGGCCAGGGCGTATTCGGCATCGCCGTAGGACGTGTTTGGCGCGAGGTGGAAGGTTCCCTTGCCCAGCTGCCTTCAGAGAGCTCGGTGCAGCAGACCCTGCCAGAAGATGAATTGGCTGCCCGTCGGGCTGCCAAGGCGGCGCGCAACGTCGGCTAGGGCCGGCAGATAATTCAACAGCTTAAGCAATTGACCGGATCTTCCTTCAAGGAAGATCCGGTCAATTGCTTAAGCTGCTATCCGTATCCGGGCCTAGGTGTTGTTCGGGCCTGCTGCGGACATGACTTCCTTGAGCAACGCGTCGAACTGCGCCAGCATCGGAGCGGTAGCTTTGGAAGGCCACTGGTGCACCGAGTACGCGGCACCTTGGATCTGCTGCCATTCCGGGTGTTCGGGAATCTCGGGCTTGACCATGGAGTCGCCGAACATCTGGCGCATTTCGCCCAAACGGAAGGTATGCTCCGCAGAGTCCTTGCGGACGCGGTTGGCGACAACGCGTACCGGTCCCAGGGAAGGAGCGAATTCACGGCGGAAGAGTTCCAATGCGCGCTGGGTGCGCTCGGTGCCGGCCACGGAGAACAAGCTGGGTTCTGACACTAGCACGAGCTGATCCGAAGCGCTCCATGCCATGCGGGTCAAGCCGTTCAGCGATGGCGGGCAGTCGATGAGAACCAACTGGTAACCGCTGGTGCGGCTCAGAAGCTGGGAGAGGCGGCGCAGGTCGCGGGTCCGCAGATCTGGTCGATCGTAGATGCCGGTGAAAGCGTCGCCAACGGCAACATCGAGCACTGGAATGCGGGTACGGGATTTCTTCTCTGCTGCCTTGGACTGCCAAGCGCTGGCGACAACCTGGTCTTGCAGGCGGGCGCGGCGAGCGTTCTTGAGCATTTGCCCAATTGGCTGCTTCCCATTAGCCCGGACTCCAAGGCCAGTGCTGGCATCCGCATGGGGATCCAGGTCAATGACGAGAGTCGGAATGCCGGCGGCAAGTGCTGCTGAAGCCAATCCGAGTGTCACGGAGGTTTTTCCTACGCCACCCTTGAGGCTGCTGATGCTCACTACGTGCACGGACCAGACCACGCCTTTCACTGTTCGTTAGTTTAAACGTCCCACCGAATTTTTAGTCTCTCATCATCATAGTGTGCCGAGCCGTGTTTCTCCGACTTTGCAACGTCAGTTTTTGCCATTAGGCACAAGTTAGTGATTAAAACTTCAAAGATCCAATTATTTCGTGTGGTCTGACCACAAGGCGAAATGTTTGGACGTTCTGGAGAATCCCCGTGTAGTGTGTTTCACAGAAGTGGCAAATGCTAGCTGCTTTTCGAGACCCGACACGCTGGGATGGCGGGCCTGCACCTGAGGGGAACAGTCCTGATTGTGCCGTTGAACCAGCGTGTACAGATTCGATGTAGGGACACTATGTTTGAAAAGATCTTGGTCGCCAACCGCGGTGAGATTGCGATTCGCGCTTTCCGCGCCGGCTACGAGCTGGGCGCAAAGACCGTTGCTGTCTACCCACATGAGGATCGCAATTCGATCCACCGCCAGAAGGCCGCAGAGGCCTACCAGATCGGCGAAGAGGGCCATCCGGTCCGCGCCTACCTGGATATCGACGAGATTATCCGCGTTGCCAAAGAAGCCGGCGCGGATGCAATCTACCCGGGCTATGGCTTCCTCTCGGAAAATCCTGACCTCGCACGAGCTGCCGAAGCAGCAGGCATCAAGTTCATCGGTCCAAAGGCGGACGTGCTTGAACTGGCCGGCAATAAGGTAGCGGCGCTGAAGGCCGCTCGCGAGGCAGGCATTCCGGTACTGGAATCCTCCGAGCCGAGCGATGATGTTGATTACCTGATTGCCGAGGCCGATCGCATCGGCTTCCCGATCTTCGTCAAGGCTGTAGCCGGCGGCGGCGGTCGCGGCATGCGCCGTGTCGACAAGCGCGAAGACCTGCCGGAGCTGATGGGCGCGGCAATGCGCGAAGCCGGCACCGCCTTCGGGGACCCCACCGTTTTCCTGGAACAAGCAGTGCTGCGTCCGCGCCACATCGAGGTGCAGATCCTCGCCGACGAGCAGGGCAACATTGTCCACTTGCATGAGCGCGACTGCTCGCTGCAGCGCCGCCACCAGAAGGTTGTCGAAATCGCTCCAGCGCCGAACCTGGACGAATCGATTCGCCAGGCGCTGTTCCGGGACGCCGTGAAGTTCGCGCAGACCCTGGGCTACCAGAACGCAGGCACCGTCGAATTCCTCGTTGATACCGTGGGCGACCGCGCCGGGCAGCACGTATTCATTGAAATGAACCCGCGCATCCAGGTTGAGCACACGGTGACCGAAGAGGTTACCGACATCGACCTGGTGCAGGCGCAGATGCGCATCGCTGCTGGCGAGTCGCTGAAGGATCTGGAAATCAGCCAGGACACCATCCAGGTGCGTGGCTGGGCCTTGCAGTCCCGCATCACCACCGAAGATCCAGCCAATGGCTTCCGTCCGGATGTTGGAACCATTACCGTCTACCGCTCCGCCGGCGGCTCGGGTGTCCGCCTGGATGGCGGCACGATCTACACCGGCGCCGAGGTGTCCCCGCACTTCGACTCGATGCTGGTCAAGCTCACTTGCCGTGGCCGTGACTACCAGACGGCTGTGGCTCGCGCCCGCCGTGCGCTGGCCGAGTTCCGCGTGCGCGGTGTGGCCACCAACATCCCGTTCATCCAGAATGTGCTCAGTGATCCGCAGTTCCTGGCCGGTGATGTCGCTACCGACTTCATCGACTCCCGCCCGGATCTGCTCACCGGCAATGAATCCCAGGACCGCGGTACCAAGGCGCTGAACTTCCTGGCCCATGTCACGGTGAACCAGCCAAATGGCAGCCGTGTCGAGGGAATCGACCCGCGCAAGAAGCTTCCTGCTTTCCCGGGTGACAAGACCGACGAGCCAGAGCGTTCGCCATTCGATGGCCCCTCCAAGTCCGCCGTGCCGGCCGATGGCTGGCGCCAGAAGCTGCTGGATCTCGGTCCGGAAGGATTCGCCAAGGCCCTGCGCGAGTCGAAGGCGGTGGGCATCACCGATACCACCTTCCGCGATGCGCACCAGTCGCTGCTGGCCACCCGCGTCCGCACCCGCGACCTGCTCGCGGCAGCACCGGCCTACGCGCACAACGTCCCGCAGCTGTTCTCCATGGAAGTCTGGGGCGGTGCCACCTACGATGTGTCCCTGCGATTCCTGGGCGAAGATCCCTGGAAGCGCCTGGAGCTGCTGCGTGCGGAGCTGCCGAACATCCCGTTGCAGATGCTGCTGCGCGGCCGCAACACCGTGGGCTACACTCCATACCCAACCGAGGTCACCGACGCTTTCGTGAAGGAAGCCGCGTCCGCCGGCATCGACATCTTCCGCATCTTCGATGCGCTGAACGATGTTTCGCAGATGGCTCCGGCCATCAAGGCGGTACGCGACACCGGCACCGCTGTCGCCGAAGTGGCCCTGTGCTACACCGGCAACCTGCTGGATGCCAACGAGAAGCTGTACACGCTGGACTACTACCTGGAGCTGGCACAGCAGATCGTCGACGCTGGCGCGCATATCCTTGCAATCAAGGACATGGCCGGCCTGCTGCGCCCAGCGGCAGCAACCAAGCTGGTCAAGGCCCTGCGCGAACGCTTCGATCTGCCGGTGCACCTGCACACCCACGACACCTCCGGCGGGCAGCTGGCGACGTTGATGGCTGCCATCGACGCCGGTGTGGACGCCGTGGACGTGGCCAGCGCGGCCATGGCGGGCACCACCTCGCAGCCATCGGCCTCTGCACTGGTCGCAGCGCTGGAATTCACCGAGCATGATCCCGGCCTGTCACTGGATGCCGTGGCGTCGCTGGAACCGTACTGGGAAGCAGTGCGCGCCATGTACAAGCCCTTCGAATCCGGACTGCCAGCGCCAACCGGCCGTGTCTACCAGCACGAGATTCCGGGCGGCCAGCTTTCGAACCTGCGCCAGCAGGCCATTGCCTTGGGCCTGGGCGAGCGTTTCGAAGCCATCGAGTCGATGTACGCCTCGGTCAACGATATGCTCGGCAATGTGGTCAAGGTGACTCCATCGTCCAAGGTCGTCGGCGACCTGGCCTTGCAGCTGGTGGGTTCCGGAGTCCCAGCCGCGGACTTCGAAGCGAACCCGCAGAACTACGACATCCCGGATTCGGTCATCCAGTTCCTCTCGGGCGAGCTGGGCAACCCTCCAGGCGGCTGGCCGGAACCGTTCCGCACCAAGGCGTTGCAGGGACGCAATGTCAAGGCCCATGTCGAGGACCTCTCGGCAGAGGACCTGGCAGCGCTGCAGGCGGATTCGGACACGATTCGCGGTACCCTGAACCGGTTGCTCTTCGCTGGCCCAACCCGTGACTTCGAGAAGTCGGTGGAGAACTACGGCGATTTGTCCGTCCTGCACACCCGCGACTACCTCTACGGCCTGGTTCCAGGCTTCGAGCATGTCATTTCGCTGGGTACCGGTGTTCGCCTTCTGGTCAGGCTGGTATCGGTATCGGAAGCCGACGAGAAGGGCCTGCGCACCGTCGTGGTCAACCTCAACGGCCAGTCCCGCCAGCTCAAGGTCCGCGACGAATCGGTAGAATCCACCGTGAAGTCCGCGCCGAAGGCCGATCCGAACAACAACGGCCACGTCGCTGCACCCTTCGCGGGAGCGGTGACTGTGAACGTCAAGGTCGGCGACCTGATCGAGGCCGGCCAGTCCGTGGCCACCATCGAGGCAATGAAGATGGAAGCGGGCATCACCGCCAACGCGGGCGGCGTGGTCAGCCAGGTAACCCTGAATGGCACCAGCCAGGTACAGGGTGGCGATCTGCTGCTGGTGATCGAACCCAAGTAGCATCCGCAGTACCCAGAGCACAGGGGGCTCGTGACCAAGGTTGCGGGCCCCTGCGCTCTGCCAACTAATCGTGCTAACCACAAAGCAGAAGGAGCTGTGATGCGCCCAAGCAAGATGACGCCCGGGGCTGTGCCCGCCCGGCTGAGGCAGCAGGTTGCCGAGCTGGGATCCAAGGGCCAGCCGATCACGGTACTGGTCTTCACCCTCGACACGCATCTTCCGTTCTGCGAAATCGCAGAGCACTTGGCCGAGCAATTCGGCGAATTGGATTGCAAGGCCCAGGTGGCCACGGCCGGACCGCAGCGCGTGCAATCGGTGATGGACGGGAAATTCACCGGCACCAACGTGTTGGTGGTTGTGGGCGATACCAGTGCCGACTCGGAAGACCGGCTCATGGAATTGGTCGAATGGCTGCTGGCCAATGGCCGCAAGGACCTGGCTGGGAACCTGATCTACGCGGTGCTTGGCCACGAGCACCAGAATCACGCCACCCCGGCATTCAGCCGCGTGGTATTGCCGCGCAGCTACTATGCCCGAACACAGCAAAGCGGCCTCAAGTTGCCTTGGGCCGCTTCAGCTCGCGAATCGTGGGAGCTGGCTAATGCAGTGCTGGACTATGCTGTCGGCTTGGGCGCCGAGTAGATGCCTTCGATCACGGCCTCGTAGTCCTTGAGCACTACTGCACGCTTGATCTTCATCGAGGGAGTCAAATGACCGGTTTCCTCGGTGAAGTCAGCAGGCACAACGCGGAAGGACTTGATCGCCTCGGCCTTGGATACCGAGGTGTTGGCCTTGTCGATGACCGCCTGCACGGTTTCGAGCACCTTTGGATGGGTCGATAGCTCGTCCAGCGACAGGTTCTGGTCCATCTGGTGACGGGCCAGCCAACCCGGCAGGGCTTCTGGATCCAAGGTCACCAGGGCCGCAATGAACGAGCGGCCCTCGCCGATGACCACGCACTGGGAAACCAGCGCGTCGGCGCGGATCTGGTCCTCAAGCAGTGCAGGAACCACGTTCTTGCCGCTAGCGGTGACGATGATTTCCTTCTTGCGCCCGGTGATCCTCAGGAATCCGTCGGCGTCGAGTTCGCCGATATCCCCGGTGCGGAACCAGCCATCGGTGAACGTCTCATCCTGCAGCTCTGGACGGTTGCGGTAGCCGCGCATCACGCAAATGCCCTTGGTGAGGATCTCTCCGTCCGCGGCGATGCGCACGGCGTTGCCCGGCAGCGGCTTGCCTACGGTGCCGATCTTGATCCGGTCCAGGGTGTTCACCGTGATCGGCGCGGTGGTTTCAGTCAGGCCGTAGCCTTCCAGAATGGTCACCCCGATGCCGTTGAAGAAGTGGCCCAGGCGCTCGCCCAGCGGACCTCCGCCGGAGACCGCATGGCGGATGTTGCCACCCATCGCGGTGCGCAGTTTCTGGTAGAGCAGGGCGTCGAAGAGCTTGTGCTTCAGGTTCAGCACCAGCGGAACCTTGCCCTCCTGCTTGGCGCGGGAGTATGCCACTGCAACGTCAACGCCGGTGTGGAAGATCTTGCCCTTGCCGCTATCCTCGGCCTTGAGCATGGCCGAGTTGTAGACCTTCTCGAAGACGCGGGGCACAGCGAGGATGAAGTTCGGCTTGAAGGACTGGAGGTCCTCGAGCAGGTGCTTGACATCGGGGGTGTGCCCGGTGCGGCAACCAGCGGCAATGTTGACTACCGAGATGAAGCGGGCGAAAACGTGAGCCAGCGGCAGGAACATGATGGTCGATGCGCCCGGGTAAACGGCGCCGGGCAAGGTAGCCACGGCGTTCTCCGCCAGCTCCACGAAGTTGCCGTGGGTCAGCTCGCAGCCCTTGGGGCGGCCGGTGGTGCCCGAGGTGTAGATGATCGTGGCGATGTCATCCAATGCTGCGCCCGAACGGCGGGCTTCGAGCAACTGGTCATCGACGTTCCGGCCATCTTCGGAGAGCTGTTCCAGCCCGCCTTCGAACTGCCAGACGTGATCCAGTCCGTCGAGCTGTTCCTGATGGGCGGCGCGGCGCACCACGGCTTCCTGGGCGGCGGCCTCAACGACGACGGCCTTGGCACCGGAATCGGAAACGATCCAGGCAACCTGGCTAGGGGAGGACGTTTCATAGACGGGGACGGTGACGCAGCCGGCGAACCAGATGGCGAAGTCAACCAGCGTCCACTCGTAGCGGGTCTTGGCCATCAGCGCGATGCGGTCGCCAGCTTCGATGCCATTGGCGATGAACCCCTTCGCAATGGCCCGGGCGTCGGCAGCGAACTGCGATGCCGTGACATCATTCCACGTTCCGTCGGTCCCCGGCTTTGAGAACAATGCCGGGTTGGCCGCTGAATTCGCGTGGCGTAATAGCAGATCTGTAATATTCGACTGCTGTGGCGAATGAATGCGAATTGGCGAGCTGTATTCGCGCATCTGGTCTTCAACTCCTGAAACTCTGTGTGACCCCATTAGCAATAGCGGGTAATCCGCATCACATATTTATTACTATAGAGTAACCTACCGTGTGGTGTACTCAAAGCCGTTTTCTATACTTGAGCCCCATCATCTCCCGGATCGCGGTCAGTGGGAAGACGTTTGAGCAAGTAGGCGATTCCGAGCAGGGCGGCGAGTGCCAGCCCGAAATAGATGAACACCGGAGCTGAGCGGAAAAACACCACGCACAGCAGCAACCCAAGCGGACCGCCAGCGGCGCCAACCCAGGCGAGGTTCAGCATCGGATCACCCGAACCCAGCGCGGCGGGTTCTTCTGGAACGAACTCTTCCGGCGTCTGCTCAGCAACATAGTCGCGCGGTCCGCGAACCGCGGCAGGCCCGGTGTTGAAGAGCTTCTCCAGTTTCGCCGCGCGCTCGTCGGCGCTGGGTTCGCGGGGTGCCGAGGCATCAAGCTGGCGGAAATTCTCGACTAGCTCATCCCACTGCGGATCATTCTGGTTTGAAGGATGGGCATCTTCCGGATTCATGCGCGCTCCTCCTTGCGCTTCCGTTCCGTGGCGGCCAGCTGCGCGAAGAAGCGAGCGGATTCGTGGAAAATCTGCTCCGCATCGTAGTCCAGGGTGGCTACGTGCTTGGAGTGCAAGAGCATGTGGTGCTCGGCCAGGGTGCCCGAGTTCAGGCCCTCGACCAGCTCGCGCACCGACTGCTCTGAGACTACGTTGTCGACGGTGGAACGGAAGAGCTGCACCGGGGCGTTCACCAGCTCCAAGCGCCGGCGGGTCTGGGCAAAGAGCGAACGGAGTTCGGCTACGGCTGCTACCGGGGTGCGCGGGTAAGCTCCTTCATCGACGCCGCGCTTGGCGATGTCATTGCTGATTGGGGCAACGCTGCGCACTACATGCTTGAGCCAAGGAGTATAGGGGGCCAAGGGGGAGTCCACGACCAGGCCCGGATTGACCAGCGAAACACCGGCTACATTGCGACGGGTCGCCAGATGCAGGGCCAGGGCGCCGCCCATGGAAAGGCCAGCGGCGAATACCTGCTCGTGCGTGCGCGCGAGCCTGTCAAAAGCGGCTTCGGTAGCGTGGATCCACTGGCCATAACCTCGACCGACCATGTCCTGCCATTGCGTTCCGTGCCCGGGCAAAAGGGGAATGTCCGTGTCGAATCCGGCCTGCTCCAAGGAATCCGCCCATGGCTGCAGGGAAACAGCGGAGCCGGTAAAACCGTGGATCAAAAGTACTGCACATGGACGTTTGCGCTCGTCCAGCGGAGTATTGCCTGCATCAAGTTTCATCGTGAACCCTCCGGATTTCTGCCTTCACCTTCGAGCGTAGTGCACAATTGAAGGGTGCGGAGTGCGCTTCGACCAGTAAGGTCGCGGTTTCTCTTCCCGCGTAGCTGGTCAACTAGAAGAAGGAATTTTCCCGCTGTGCTGTACGACTTCCTCAAGCGTTTCGCTGTCCGGCCGCTAATACGAATTTTCTTCCGCGTCAAGATCCAGGGCATCGGCAATGTGCCTGAAACCGGTGCGGCGATCTTGGCTTCCAACCACCTGTCGGTGAGCGACTCGGTGTTCCTCCCAGCGGCGCTGGATCGTACCGTGATCTTCCTGGCTAAGGACGAGTACTTCAACGGCAAGGGCATCAAGGGCCGGATCACCGCGTGGTTCTTCCGCAATATCAACCAGCTGCCCATGGACCGTTCAGGCGGGCAGAAATCGGCTGCTTCGCTGGCCAGTGCCAAGAACGCACTGGCGCAGGGCCAGGTGCTGGGCATCTATCCGGAAGGCACCCGTTCACCGGATGGACGGTTGTACCGGGCCAAGCTCGGCGTCGCAAAGCTCGCCCTGGAAACCGGTGCCCCGGTGATACCAATTGCAATGATTGGCACCGACAAGGTCCAGCCCATCGGCCAAAGCCTGCCGCATCCAGGCCGGATCGGGATCAAGATCGGCAAGCCGCTGACCTTCGAGCACCTGAACGGCAGGTCCGCGAATCCTGAAACGCTTCGCGCTTGCGCCGACGAAATCCGCAAGGCAATCAATGTCCTGTCAGGTCAGAGCTACGTCGACATCTATGCTCCACGCAAACCAAAGAAGTAGCAGACCGCTATGCGCAGTGTTACGGCGACTTGTTACATTCGTCGCGGTCCTTTGAGCTGATGCCACGTAGAATGGGCAAGGTGAGCGAAGAAAACCGAACCCCATTGCCAGGCTCCTCCGTAGCCGGCCCCGCCACCGATCCGCAACTAGATTTGTGGCGTGAATTGCCAATTGCCCAGCAGCCGACTTGGCGTGAGCACAAGGACTATCAGTCCTCCATCAACGAATTGGGTTCGCGTCCGCCACTGGTATTTGCCGGCGAAGTCGACGTACTGCGCGAACGCTTGGCCGCAGCAGCCCAGGGCAAGGCCTTCTTGCTGCAGGGCGGCGACTGCGCCGAAACCTTTGCCGATGCAACCGCCGACAAGATCTCCTCGCGAGTTCGCACCATCTTGCAGATGGCTGTGGTGCTGACCTATGGCGCATCGATGCCGGTAATCAAGATGGGACGCATGGCTGGCCAGTTCGCCAAGCCGCGCTCCTCGAATGACGAAACCCGAGATGGTGTTACTTTGCCGGCATTCCGCGGCGACATCGTCAACGGCTTCGACTTCACACCCGATTCCCGTGCCCACGATCCGAAGCGCATGGTGCAGGCCTACAACACCTCATCGGCCACGCTGAACCTGATCCGGGCGTTCACCCAGGGCGGCTTCGCAGACCTGCGCAGCGTGCACTCGTGGAACAGCGGATTCATGGCCAACCCGGCGCACTCTGCCTACGAGCAGCTGGCCGGCGAGATCGACTCGGCTATCCGCTTCATGGATGCCTGCGGTGCAGACTTCGAGGCGCTCAAGCGCACCGAGTTCTTCGCCTCCCATGAAGCACTGCTGCTGGACTACGAGCGTGCGTTGACGCGTACCGATTCGCGGACCGGCTTGCCGTACGACACCTCCGGCCACTTCCTGTGGATCGGTGAACGAACCCGTCAGCTGGACCACGCACATGTGGACTTCCTCTCGCGCGTGCGCAACCCAATCGGCGTGAAGCTGGGCCCGAACTCGGATCCGGAAGACGTTCTCGCGCTGATCGAAAAGCTCGATCCGAACCGCGAACCAGGACGCCTGACCTTCATCACCCGCATGGGTGCGAAGAACATCCGCGAGAAGTTGCCAAACCTGATCGAGAAGGTCACGGCCTCCGGCGCCCAGGTGCTGTGGGTTACGGACCCAATGCACGGCAACACGGTCACCAGCCAGAACGGCTACAAGACCCGCAACTTCGAAGATGTCATGGACGAAGTCCGCGGCTTCTTCGAAGTGCACGACGCGCTGGGCACCTTCCCAGGCGGCCTGCATGTGGAGATGACCGGCGACGATGTGGCTGAGTGCCTCGGCGGAGCGGATCCGATCCGCGAGGAAGACTTCGACTCGCTGTACGAGTCGCTGTGCGACCCGCGCCTGAACCACCGCCAGTCCCTGGAGATGGCCTTCCTGGTCTCCTCGGCACTGCAGAGCCGCAGCCGAAACCGCTAGCAGCTAGAGAATAATCCGGTTCCCGACAGCGGGAACCGGATTATTTTTATGCCTGGGGAACGGAACAGGCCTCAGAAGGCGTAGATGCTGATCTCGCTGCCGCGCACGGCTTGCTGGTGCAATGGAGACTGCATGCGAACGGTCTGGCTGAAACCGCCAAAGACATTGTGCGTCCTCACGGAAAAGCCGGCGGCTTCCAGTGCAGAGATTGCTTCCTCGACGCCCATGCCGAGCACGGATGGGATCTGGACGTATTCTGGTCCTTCCGAGAGATTCACTGTCACGGTGCTGCCGTACGCTACCGTGCCCTGGGCCGGGTCCTGGACTGCGACTAGGCCTTTTTCGATCGTCGTGGAATGGACGGATTCACCGGTTTCCAGCTTCAAGCCCATGGACTCAAGCTTTTCCTTGGCCGCATCCTTGCCAAGACCAATGACCGCAGGAACAGGAACCGGAGCATGTCCCTTGGAAACAGTGAGGGTGATGATGTTCTTCCGCGGTAATTTCTTGCCGGCGGCAGGGGAGGAACTGATAATCTCGCCCTTCGTCACCGATTCCGAGTAGGCCTCGGATTCCTGGACATCTTCGAAACCGATTTCATCGAGCAACTTGGTGGCCTGATCCAGGGTTTTCCCGGTGAAATCCGGAACTGCAAAAAGCTGAGGGCCTTGCGAAACGATCAGATCGATTCCCTGGAACTTCATGATGTTCTCGCCGGTCCCCGGCTGCGAGTCGACCACCCTGCCGATGGCAATCTCATCGTTGTAGGTCGTGCCTACCCGAACTGGAACACCTTGGCCATCCATTTGCGCGACTGCCTGCGATTGAAGCATGCCGGTCAATGACGGGATGCGGATGACGGTTCCGGGGCCGCGGCCGAAGAACCATCCGGCACCTGCGACCAGAGCCACGATGAGGATCCACATCACGGTGATGACGAACTTCTGCGTACCCGAGCGAGGCTGACGCAACCGGTGGGTGGGTACCTGTGCTTCCTTGCGCCACTTTCTTGCAGCCTGTTTCTGCGCACGCTTTTGGCCACGTACCGACAGCGGTGCTTCGGAATCGGGGTCATTCTCGTGGGCCGGTTCCAGCTCGCGGCCGCGAGTGTACACCGACGTTGCGGCTATGCCAGAATCAGCGGCAAGATCAGTGGGACGAGGCTGGGCCAGTGTGGCTTGCGCATCGCGAAGATCCAGGACTTCGGTGGCGTCAACCGCGGCAATGACGGTTGTCTGGTCAGGATCGGCGGGGGCATCATCGATAACGTAGCTGGCCTCGTGCTGAGCAGTATTCCGCTTCAGCCATAGCTGTTCACGCTCATCTTCGCGCTCGCGTTGCATCGCATCAAGACGCTGTTGCAGCGTAGTGGGCATCTGCGCCATAGTTTGCGGGGTGAGATCTTCAATCCCGCCGAGGTCCTCGGCGCCCAGGTCCAGTTGCGCATCGTTGAGCGTTGAGCGGATCTGGATGATCTCCTCCAGCAGCAGCGAAGCATCCTGCGGGCGCTTCTCTGGATCCTTCTCGGTGCACCATCGAACCAACTCATCGAGATCTTCGGCCAATCCCCGAACCAAGTCCGAGGGCATGGGCATGGGGGAGTCCAGATGATGCTTCATTAATGCAGCGGCATTGGTCTCGGTATACGGTGCTTGTCCAGTCAGCATCTGGTAGATCATGATGCCCAGTGCGTAGATGTCGCTGCGCGAATCGGCTGGTGCCCCTGAAACTAGTTCGGGGGAGACATGGGACAGCGTTGCGACGAGCGTGGCTGACTGGGTATGGGCGCTGGCAGCACGGGCCAAGCCGAAGTCGGTAACTTTCACTTCGCCGGTATCGGAGAGCAGCACATTTGCCGGTTTCATATCCCGGTGGATGATTCCCTCGCTGTGCGCGGCGCTGAGACCGTGGCAAATTTGTTCAAGGACGCTGAGCGCCTGACGCGGAGTAAAGCGGCCGCGTTCTTCAATGACCTGTTCGAGGTTTCGTCCTCGAACATACTCCATCACGAGGTACACCAGATTATCGCTCACGTTGTGATCACGGATGGAGACCACATTCGGATGAGTGATATTCGCAGCGATGACAGCTTCGGATTCGAATCGCTCACGCACTGTATGCTCGCTGGCGAAGTTGTCGTTCAGGATCTTCACGACAACCGCTCGATGCAGGCGCTTGTCCATGCTGCGGTAGATGCGTGACATGCCACCCAGGGCAAGCAGATGGTCCAGTCGGTATCGACCATCCAGCGTCTTGCCCACGTTGGGGTCGGTCAGGGCCGGGCTCATTTTGCGGTCGCACCTGCCTGAACGGTGCACGCGAAGCGGGCCAGAGTCACTAACGGATCCTTTCGAACATGAATACTACTTTTAATGTACCTAGCTGAGCTGACAATTTGTCGCTTAAACTCGAAATCCGCCAGTGGTGTTTACCTCTGGCGGATTTCGTATAGCGTCTCGGGTTGCGAGAATTACCTCGAGCGCAGCTTAATTAGGAAGCGCGGCGAGCTCGTGCTGCACGACGCTTCAAGGCACGACGCTCATCTTCGCTCATGCCACCCCAGACGCCTGCATCCTGGCCGGACTCAATAGCCCACTGCAGGCAGGTTTCGGTTACTTCACATCGACGGCAGACGCTCTTGGCCTCTTCGATCTGCAACAGGGCCGGACCGGTGTTTCCCACTGGGAAAAACAGTTCCGGGTCCTTTTCCAGACACGCCGCGCGGCTACGCCAATCCATGCTTATTGATGCTCCTTGAAATCTGAGAGGGTGTGAAACACCAACGACAATCAACACACAGGCAAAAAATAACTAGGAGTGAAATGAAATCCTGGTTGCCTAGCGGTTAACATCTGGCGTCTCGAAAGGTCGGAGAAGTCCATTCGGGCACTTCGTTTAACCGACCACATAAGGTTTTCATGTAACGCGGAAGTAAACAAGAGTCACGGTAGCGAAATGTTGCTGAATGCCTGAGTGCTTTCTCACATGGCATTTGGCACTAGGATCCGCTAGTTATCAGAGGTGTGGCGCGAGCAACAGCAAAAGTCAATTGTTGCGGTTTGAGTTCCTGCAGAAGGTCAACGAAAATTGTTGATGTGAGCAACGAAAATGCAATCTCGTCCCGCCCAACCAGTGTTTTCGTGGTTGCCGCGCTTGTCCTAATTGAGGCCCTGGCTGTTCTGGCGTACGCCGTCAGCTACATGTTGAACCTCGACACCAACGGAACAGTCAATATGGGCGGGCAGTTATTCATGCTGGCCCTGTGCTTGCTTCTTGCCGTTTGGCAAGGCTCGGTAGCTGTCAACTTCTTCAAGGGAAAAGCGTTCACTCGTGCTCCGATTGTCGTTTGGCAACTATTCCAGCTCATCCTCTCTGTTTCATTCCTGAGCTCCAATATCCCGATGGTGACGGCCGCGGCGGTACTTTCCATCGTGGTCGCCGGAACCACTGTGGTGATGCTCTTCGCGCCGAGGACCACCGCATTCCTCGGAGACCGGCCAAACCGCTGAATTGCCAGCAGATAATTCGTACGGAATATGAATCATCCGCGGTTTGCCTCGTTTGGAGATGACCGCGCACCAGTAGTCTTTGGCTCCTTGATGAGGCACCTGATGGATTGGCTGCCAATTCATCGGTTGAAGATCTTGCGGATGATGGGCTTCGACAGCGACTACCTGGCGATCATCGAGCCCGTTGGCGCTCAATCCCAGGTCGAAGGCCATCCTGCTAGACGGCGGAACGAATAGCGCGACACCGATTCCCCTCGAATTCAGAGCGCTCAAGAGCGGTGGCAACCGAGAGTCATTGGTGGTTTCGAGGAAGAGGCAAAGCAAGTCCTGCCGAACACGGTACGAGCCGTCCTCGAGAGAACGTACGAACCGTTCAAAGTCCGGTAGGCCGCAAATATGCGGGGAGTTCCAACGCGCAGCGAGTACGGCAGACAGCTGCAGGCGCTGTTGCGTATCGGGGCACAGCACAACAACCATCGGACCTGCTGGTCGAGGGACCGCTTCACCATCGAAGGGCGAGTATCCCAGAAAGTTTGCCGGTTGAAGGGCAGAACTTGAAGGCATCTGCCAAGCTGAAGGCACTTCGGGCCAGGTGCTTCCGGGGATTTCAGCTATTTGAACTTCGGTGAGTTGGAAGACCTGCGGAGGATGCCCCGAACTCAGCTTGACCCCTCGACCCGGCAAGAGCGAACAGGCCGGGATCTTGGGCCACATCATCTTTAATGACTCGGTAGCGTTGAATGGGAAGAACCATTGCTCTGTACAAAGACCGGTGGACTTCAACGCGTTTTGGTCGCGGTCAACTGAACAAATCACCATAGGCGATTGCGGGCCGCCGAAACGCAATAGCGTACCGAGTGCTTCGTCCAGGCGTTGGAAATGTTGCGGGTGGATATTGGACTGCAACTGGGCCAGTGAATGAACGAGAATGATCAATGCTGGATCACTGGGCATGGATTCCAGGAAGTCGACAGCATCGAAAAAGCCATAGGGATCCTCACCCGTGACAACCTTGACGTTTTCAGTGGCATCCGGGATCGGCGACGGACCGAAGCAAAGTATTTTTCTGGGCGAACGGGCGAGGGAAGCGAACAGGGTTCGGGCACCGGCTTCTGGCAAGCCGCAGATCAATGTTGATCGTGAACGGGCAGGGTCAAGAATCAAAGGTTCAAGCCGGGCCAAATGCAGATTATCTGCAACGCCGCAGTAAATCGTTCCTCGTTCCTTCCCATCCCACGTATCTGGCGAGTGCGTTGGTTCTGCTGGCCGAGGCAACGCTGGAGCAAAACCAGATACCGGGAGCTCCGAAGTGGACCACTGTGAGGAAAGTTCTGCTGCATGGTTTTGCAAGCGATCTCCGGCGACTGACGCGATGCTCTTTTCGAATCGGCACAACGGACGAAGGCTGAGATCTTGACGATTCCGCTCGAATAGTTCGCCGTGCAGTGGCGGCTCGATGGCCAGCTGGAATTGCATGTTCCTAGTGGGCTTGGAAGCGCCCTTGATGATCGCCTGTCCGGGGTGGAGGAGTTTGGACGCCTCGGTAGAGCCCACCAGTTCCACGGACTCACCCGGGTCGTTTACCCTCAATGCGATTGTCGTGTTTAAGTTCGCCTTGGTTTGTCCCGTCAAAGCGCCAGCCGGACGTTGCGTGCTGAGAATCAGATGGATTCCTAGAGCTCGACCCACCGCAGCTAAACGATCAATTCTGGCGCTGGCTTGAGGAAGCGTTTCGACGAAAACACGAAATTCGTCAATGACTACCAGCAAGCGAGGCAGAATCGGGCCTGATTCGTCGAGATCTTGATATTCCGCAATGTCGCTGCAGCCTTGTGCTGCCAGAAGCTCCTCGCGCCGCCGCACCTCATGTTCTAGTTGTTCCAACGTGCGCTGAGCCGCTGCCTCATCGAGGTCGCTTGCGAAGAGCTGGACATGGGGCAAACCTGCATAGACGCCTAGTCCAGCTCCACCCTTGAAATCAATAAGTGCGAAGGCAAGCTGAGTCGGCGGGTAGTTCCGGGCAAAATCAGCAATCAGGCGCCTGAGCGCTTCTGACTTGCCTGACCCTGTAGTGCCGCAAATCAGTACGTGCGGACCATCCTCATGAAGATCAAGGAACACGTCCTCTTGCTGTTCATCGAGGCCCAGATGTGCCCGTACGGCTAGTGATGGGGATGCAATGGCTTCTGCGTTCTTGGTTATTGCCTGCTTTTGCAGCTGCACATACTGCTGCACCATCCTGTCGAACCGCGAAAGGCTCAGCGTGCTTAGGTTCTGCAGCACTAAGCGTTCGTCGGGCAAACGCGAGGACACGGGGCTTGGAACAATCCAATTCTCCACGGACTCGGCTAGCACCGGAGAAACGCCCAGCACCAGGGCGCCGGAAATAGGTTGAGGTTCCTGGGCAGTGACGTACAACGTCGCCAGGTTGGTTTCCTCTTTCCTGGTGAAGCTCGATTCTTCGGGAATCGACAGGTGGGCCACGGAAACGTTGCTCATCAAAAGCAGCGACGCCGGAAGACACCTGACACTGGGATCGAGCACGAGCCGTATCTGGCCGGAATGTATGGCCGGGAGATAGCGTGCAAGTACTGCGGCCAGAATAGCCCCAGCGCTTTGCCCTTGTGCAGAATTCAGCTGCCAGACGCTCGGGGTACTCGGGAAAAATACTGGACCGAACCAGGGCGCGTCCGACTTCGTCTTCCTGAGGCTACGAAATACTTTGCGGATCCCCGTGGGATCAGAACGAGAGGTGTCCTGCGGAGACCACAGTCCCTCGCCCCAAACCAATGGTGGTATCCGGGCATGCGACAGTCCCAAAGAAGCGGAATCCAGTCCGGCTACGAACGATTCTCCGAGAGCCGGAGAATATTTACTTCTCGCGATAATGGCGGAAGCTCGTTGCACTTCCATTTCCCTTTTCCATTCGCGACGCTCCACGAACAGTTGACCGGCAGGCACCATACCCATAAGGGCCGAAACGCCACTCAAGATCAGAAAGAGCATCGAACCGGTAACCAAGGCAAGCAAGACGCCGGAGATGATCGGAACGAATGCTGCGAGGACCAGAGCAATTAAGCGGGACAGCTCGGGCTTGGAAGGTGCTTGGATTTCCAATTGTTCGGGGGTTACCAATTGACCGGATTGGGCGGTTAATGGATCACCGACAGCGAATTCAGTGTTGCCCAGAAAGAAGCGCGATCCGTGCTCCAATTCCACGGACTCGCAGCGGCTGCCATCTGGCATGGCAAGTTGCTGCTCAGAGCAGGCTACTAGGCGCAGGCTCCGGGTTGTCACGAATAACTTCGCGTGAACCCGGGAAACCAGCGGATCTTCTAACCATAATGGGGCGGTTCTGCCAATGACATGTTCTCCCTTTGTGAGCGGAATCCAGGCACCAGCGTCGGGGCCGCGAACTACATATAACTTGAGGCACGAAGCTGTGGTGCTTGTGGCGCGAACAGGTTGGGGCAATTCATTGAGCAGAAGACGTTCAGACGCATGCAGGACCCCCAACTCTTCTATCCGCGTTATTCCCGAATACCATCGTTGTCTCGGGAAATGCTGCTGCAGCAGTGCGGCGAGCTGCTCGCCCGATATTCGTCCGGACATGACAAGTTCGAATTGCCGCGGATGCTGGAATTTTCGGGAAATCAGAAGTAATTCATAGCGGACCATGAGGTCTCCTGAATGTAATGGAATGTTGTCGCTCCCATCTAAACCAGCATTGAGGGCGGCGCTGGAAGATAAGAATCTTGGTGTGGAGAAAGTACCAAGAACTATCCACAACTTCGGGAACCTCTTGAAAGCGGTCTCTGCTGCAGATAGCATCCCTTGTCATACGAATAGGTATGCTGCACCGACGACGCGCTCGCCGATAGTCCCCGAGATCGGGATCCTCCAGTAGGGAAGCCAAAGGAGTCAGTCGTGGATGCGCTGTCCATTGTCGAAGACGAAGTACGCGAGCTGGTTCGCCGGCGTGGATTGGACCCGGCAAAGCAGCCAGCGATGATCCGATCACTGATTGAAGAGGTCATTCGCGACTACGACGAACGCGCATTGCTTGGCGCCGTGCCTTCACTTGGATCGCTAGAGGCCGCCCAACGTTCAGTATTCGATAATGTGGCCGGGTTCGGAGCGCTGCAACCCTTGTTGGATGATCCTTCTGTTGAAGAGATCTGGGTAAATTCTCCACATCAAGTATTTTGCGCCAGAGGCGGCCAAAGCGAACTGACCCACATACGCATGGAATCGGCAGAAATCGCGGCTCTAGTAGAACGCATGCTCAAAACGTCGGGCAGGCGTCTGGACCTTTCCCAGCCATTCGTCGACTGCCAATTGCCTGATGGGTCTCGTCTTCACGTCGTGATTCCAGACATCACCCATGAGCATTGGGCCATCAACATTCGTAAGTTCATTGCTCGCGCGGGAAAACTTGAAGATCTAGTTGAGCTGGGAGCCTTGAGCGAACAAGCAGCGAGGTTCCTTTCTACGGCGATCAGTGCCGGTCTGAATGTCATCGTTACCGGCCCTACGCAAGCCGGCAAAACGACAATGCTCAACTGTCTGGCATCAGCGATCGGCCCCAGGGAACGCATTATCACCATCGAGGAAATCTTTGAGCTGAATCTTTCACTAAGAGATGTCGTTGCAATGCAAACTCGCCTCGCCAATCTTGAAGGCACCGGTGAAATCACGATGCGCCGGCTGGTCAAGGAGGCCTTGCGCATGCGCCCGGAACGGATCATTATCGGCGAGGTCCGCGAAGCAGAGTCCTTGGATATGCTTATTGCCCTGAACTCGGGAATCGCGGGGCTATGTACCTTGCATGCGAATTCTGCCCGTGACGCCATCACGAAAATTTGCACTTTGCCGTTGCTTGCAGGACCAAATATCACCAGCGACTTCACCATCAAGACCGTGGCTGCATGCATTGACCTTGTGGTTCATTGCGTGCGGAGTCCACAGGGCCATCGCTATGTCAACGAGATTCTCAGCGTGCGCAACCGCGTGGAGGAAGGGCAAATTGAGTCCTCGACGCTATTCGAGCGGCAAGCCGATCGCCTGCTGCCGGCTCGGGGAGCCGATTGGTCCCATGAAAAGTTTGATGTCGCTGGAATCAATATTGCCGAATTGATGGCGGTGTAGCGGTGGTTGCTTTCTTTGCTCTCCTTGGCGGGCTAGGCATTGCTCTCATGGTTGACTGGTTGCTCTTCGCCCCGTGGGCAAAATCGCCCAAACGTAGCTCGGCCATCAAGAACGCTCTTTTGCATGCAGGAATGAGCAATCTGGCTCCGGCAAAATTCATCGTGATTTGCCTGGTCTGCGGGCTGGCTTCCGCGTTGGTGACGTTGGGACTCACCGCTTCGTGGCTCTTCGCCTTGGTGTTTAGCATCTTCGGTTCATTCGCACCATGGGTCTACCTGCGCCATCAAGCCACCAAGCGCCGCGCAGCATTGCAAGAACAATGGCCAGAGGTGGTTGATCACTTGCGAAGTGCCATCCGGGCGGGCCTATCTCTTCCCGAAGCATTGAGCCAATTGGCTGTCGTCGGCCCGCAGGTATTGCGTCCGCTATTTCGGGATTTCGCGTTGGACTATCGAGCCACAGCGAACTTCTCCGTGGCGCTGGACCAGCTGGGCGAACGCTTGGCAGACCCGGTAGCCGACAAGATTCTCACGACATTGCGGATTACTCGTGAAGTCGGGGGCACCGACTTGGGGCATACGCTCACAACTTTGTCGGCATTCTTGCGCGATGACGTGAGAACACGAGGGGAACTCGCGGCCCGCCAATCATGGATTGTCTCGGCAGCGCGTTTGGCAGTCGCCGCGCCATGGATTTTGCTGTTGGTCTTGGGCACCCAGGAAGCTGCGAAGGATGCATATATGACGGTCGGGGGAGTGATAGTGCTATGCCTGGGCATGGTGGTTTCCCTCGTTTGCTATCGAATCATGCTCCGGCTGGGCACCTTGCCAGTAGAAGAACGAGTCCTGGCATGAACAGCTATACGCCGTGGGCGGCGCTTTGCGGTTTGGGACTTGGCATAGGCCTTTGGCTGGTCTTTGTGAATCTGCCGGGCTGGCGAAGAATGGCCTTCGCTGATCGTATTGCGCCCCATGTTCGCGTTGGCGTTCGAAGCTCACGCATGCTGGAAGACTCATGGCACTCTGACTCCGGGCACTCGGCTTTAGGCCAACTCGCTGCCCCCATGCTGCTGCAAATCAAGAAGCTGGCTAGCCTGCACAGTCCTTCGGCAAGTACTCTTCGGAAGCGTCTGAACGCTGCCGGATTGGACATGAGCGTGATTGACTACCGGTCTCAAGAAATTGTTTATGCTCTGGCAGGCCTAGTAGCAGGTTCTGCGTTCATGGCCTTTGCCGCCGTTCAGTATCATGTCTCTTTGATCCTATCGGTGCTAGTCGTTATTGGTTTCGGGATTGTTGGCTATGCATTGCGTGGTTGGTGGCTTGGCGAACAGATCCATCGGCGGGCCAGGAAAATATTGACTCAGTTTCCAACCGTGGCCGAAGTGCTGGCGCTAACTGTCGGCGCAGGCGAATCAACCACCGGGGCCATCGAAAGAATTTCACGAATCTGCCACGGGGTGATCGGTGACGAATTCACCAAGACTTTGAACGACATTCACGCAGGCACACCGATGGTCCAAGCGATGCAGAATATGTCCGACCGGATGCAAGTTGGAGCCATGACGCGCTTCGTCGATGCAATCGTTGTTGCAACAGAGCGAGGCACACCATTGGCTCAAGTGCTCAGAGACCAAGCACAAGACGTCCGCGATGCGTCCAAACGAGAACTTATGGAAGTTGCAGGAAAACGCGAGATTTCCATGCTGGTCCCGGTCGTGTTCGGAATTCTTCCTCTCACGATCGTTTTCGCCGTATTCCCCGGTCTGGCGTTATTGGAGATGAGTTATTGATCGGAGCATAGAAAAGCTTGAATCTCCCACTTTGAAATCCTTTAGCAAGTTAGAAGGGCCGTCATGAATCACATACAAGAAATGATGCTCAAACTGGTATTGCAAATCACTGCAACCGGTGAACTACTCTTTCGTAAGGTTTCCCCGAAACTCAGGGAAAGCAGAGGCGACGTGCCCGGATGGGTCATGATTACCCTCATGTCCGCGTTGCTGGTTGCCGCATTGCTGGCCATTGCGGGGCCTAGGCTGCAGGACCTGTTCAACCAAGCGATCGATCGAGTTTCCGGATTGGGATAACCGCGCATGTGGTCGAGTGCGGGGTCTCCTCAAAATTCGGAATCTGCGGAACTTGTAGATGGCGAGAACGGGTCTGCTGTAGCCGAATTTGTCATGGTCACAACGTTGCTTGTGCTCATCGCAATGACGCTCATCCAACTCGCGTTGGTACTGCATGTGCGCAACACCCTGATTGACGCAGCATCGAACGGCGCCCATTACGGTGCTTTGGCCAATCGGTCAGTATCCGACGCTCGAAGCAGAACTCGGATGTTGATCACCGAAAGCTTGCATGGCGGATTTGCCCGTGACATTGCTGTGAGCACAACCCGCGTTGGTGATAGCCAGTTGGTAACCGTATCGGTTAACACGAGGGTGCCCTTAATCGGGTTCATGCCCAACGGGTGGGATTTGCAGGTTCAGGGAGAAGCTGTGCGTTATGGGTAGAGCCAAGTATCTCGCTGCCGCGATGCACAAGAGAATCCGGGCCGAAGATCGCGGCAGCGCGATAGTGGAGTTTATTTTTGCTTCAACTGTCTTGCTGATTCCCATGGTGTACCTGATCCTGGCCGTCGGACAGCTGCAAGGCGGTAGCTATGCCGTGGTTGGAGCTGCTGATCATGCAGCGAAGGTTTTCGCCGCCGCCGATAACCCCGCCCAGGCAAGGTCAGATGCGCACGCAGTCGTACGAAGAACCATGAACAACTTTGGATATGCCGACGCTCGCACATCGATTAGTTGCGACAAGGAATGCTTGAGTCCGGGCAGTGTCGTCACCGTGACGGTAGCGTTGGATGTTCCCCTTCCTTTCGTTTCCGACTGGGCAGAGGTATCTGCTTTCACCGTGGATTCTTCAGCCTCGCAAAGGACTGATCGCTTTGGCTAGGACAAAACGCACTGCCCTGAATCCACGGGACGAGGATGGGCAATCCTTAGTGCTGGCAATCGGCTTGTGCGCCATCACTTTGCTGACTATTTCAGTGGTGCTAGCAGTCAGCGCAGTCAACCTCAAAGCGCGGCAGCTGTTGTCAATTGCCGACGGGGCCGTCGTGGCTGCCGTGGATGAATTCGAATTTGTTGCGGACAATGGCGACCCGAGGATTCAGTTGGACCAGCAACGCGTGCAACAAGCCGTGCAACAGTACCTTTCGGATGTGGGTGCGGCCGGCCGCGTCGACAATCTACGCATTGGCCGGGTGCAGATCACGCCTGATGGGCAAGGTGCGAATCTCGTGCTGCAGGGTTCGGTGCAACCGCCGATAGTGGGGTGGATCGTTCCAGACGGAGTACCAATATCTGTAGATTCATCAGCAAGAACTGTACTGAGCAGGTGAACACATCCGCGCAGAGCAGCATGGATGTTCCAGGGAAGCGGGAAACGCACAAGTACGGGGAAGCAAGAGAAAGAACGTGTCAGCGAGCAACGCTGCTGCATGCCCCAGGAGCGGAATTCAGGAAGGATGGATCCAGCGCAACCGGATCCATCATTTTTGCGGTAGTTCGGGCTTCATTGGAAGCTTGCGGACCCCACCTCGAAATCCCAGTTCAGAAAACACTGTTCGAGAACTGACTGGCCGGCTTCCCGATCGACCCGTGGATGCAAGCCTTGCACGTTGGCTAGGGGTTCCACAGCGTGATTTTCAGTGAATACCTCTATTGGAACTTCTTTTCGGCGATAGCACCGGACTCATGGATCAATGGCTAAATGACGTAGTCTTAGAGGACCATGGCAAAAACTGACTTCTCCGCTGAAATCCGCTCACTGCGTTCTACATTCTCCGCAATTGAAGACGTGAGCGATGTCGAGCAGATCAAAGCTGACATCGCAGTCCTCTCGGAGGAAGCTGGCGTTCCGAACCTCTGGGATGATCCGGCCGCCGCGCAGATCGTTACCAGCAAGCTATCGCATCGCCAGTCTGAGCTGGAACGGCTGACCCGGCTGAAGACCCGCATCGACGATTTGGAAGTCTTGGTTGAGCTTGCTGAACTTGAAGACGACGATGATACGTTGCACGAAGCGGACAGAGAGCTCGTCAGCGTCCAGAAGTCCCTTGCCGAACTCGAAATTGTTACCCTTCTCAACGGTGAATTCGATGCTCGCGGAGCGGTTGTCACGATTCGCTCCGGTGCCGGCGGCGTTGATGCCGCCGATTTCGCAGAGATGCTTTTGCGCATGTACCTGCGCTGGGCTGAACGCCGTGGTTACAAGGCCACCGTTATGGATACCTCGTATGCCGAGGAGGCCGGCCTCAAATCGGCAACCTTCGAAATCGACGCACCGTATGCCTTCGGCACACTCTCGGTAGAAGCCGGCACGCACCGTCTGGTTCGCATTTCACCATTCGATAATCAGGGACGTCGCCAGACGTCGTTTGCCGCGGTGGAGGTCGTGCCGCTGATTGAGCAGACTGACACCATTGAAATCCCTGAATCTGAAATTCGCGTGGACGTCTTCCGTTCCTCTGGCCCTGGCGGACAGAGCGTTAACACCACCGACTCTGCAGTACGCATGACGCATATTCCTACCGGAGTTGTCGTCTCGATGCAGAACGAAAAGTCGCAGATCCAGAACCGTGCTGCCGCACTTCGAGTTCTGCAGTCGCGGTTGCTGCTTCTGAAGAAAGAACAAGAAGACGCCCAGAAGAAGGAATTCGCCGGAGATGTGAAGGCATCTTGGGGCGATCAGATGCGTTCCTATGTGCTTAATCCGTACCAAATGGTCAAGGACCTGCGTACCGAACATGAAGTCGGCAATACCCAGGCAGTACTTGATGGTGAAATTGACGATTTCATTGATGCAGGCATCCGCTGGCGTGCAGGACAGCGTCGCCCTAGTAAGTAAGCGAAATCGCGAATTCCAGCTGGTCTAAACGCTTTTGCCACAGAGGGTGTAAGTATCGTCACCGTTACGAACTCCGTTTCGCTAATTCCAGCTAGTCATGCCTAAGCTGGGCATTCTGCGTTAGCTGTATGTACGGCATGAATCTCGCAACACACCTTATATTTCGGCTGGTTAGCTACCTGGCACCGATAGTGTTTGGAAGACTGGCGCACCAAAAGACGTTTGATCTCGAGATTGGTATTCGTGGGTCGCGCCCCGACGAAGACTAGCGATTGAAGACATGATTAAATTCGAAAACGTCTCGATGGTTTACGAGCCAAAGCAGCAGAATGCAGCTTTGGACGATATAAACATCGAGATAGACCGTGGCGAGTTCGCCTTCTTGGTTGGCGAATCCGGTTCGGGTAAGTCGACCTTCCTCAGCTTGGTGCTGCGCGAAAAGCGCTCCACCGACGGATCCGTCTACGTGGCGGGACAGAACCTCAACCGCATTCCGAGCCGCCGTGTGCCTAAGCTGCGCCGTGATATCGGTTTCGTTTTCCAGGACTTCCGCCTGCTGCGCGAGCGCACGGTCTTCGACAACGTCGCGTTCGCCATGGAGGTCATTGGAGCTTCACGGGCCCAGATCCGCGAGCGTGTGCCAGATGCACTTAAAATGGTCGGCCTTGAAGATAAGGCGCGTCGCAAGCCAACTGAACTTTCCGGTGGCGAGCAGCAACGCGTCGGCATTGCCCGCGCCATTGTGAACAGGCCCTCGATCCTGCTTGCCGATGAGCCTACGGGTAACCTCGACCGCAAGAACAGCATCGAAGTCATGAACGTGCTCAACCGCATTAACCAGAATGGTACGACTGTCCTGATGGCTACGCACGCACATGAACTGGTGAGCGAATACCGCCACCGCGTTATTGAACTGAGTCGCGGGCAGGTCATCCGCGATGAAATTGATGGACAGTACGCCCCGATGACCACCGTGGTGAACCAGGACGGTTCGCGCGAACTGCTCGTCGGCGATTCCGCCGTGGAGTACGACGAAGAGTCACAGGTTGCTGAGGACAAGAAAGACGAGGACCAGTGAGACTAGGATTTATTCTCCGCGAAGCGGCGAAGGGCCTGCGGCAGAATGTCGTCATGGTCGTCTCTGTGGTGCTGGTGACTTTCGTATCGTTGACCTTCGTCGGTGCCTCGGTATTACTGCAGCTCCAGATCAACCAGATGAAGGGCTACTGGTACGACCGCATGGAAGTTGCGGTGTACCTCTGCGATGACACGAGCACTTCGCCCAACTGCGCTGGTAGCGCGGTTTCCGAAGAGCAGCGTCAGAGCATTGAAGAGATGCTCGAATCAGAGCAGCTCGCGCCGTATATCAAGGAATTCGCCTACGAGTCGAAGGACCAGGCATACGAAAACTTCCTCGACCAATACGAGAACTCGGCGTTGGTTGACCAGGTCACTGCTGAGCAGCTGCCTGAATCATTCCGCGTCGCACTGGTAGATCCGGAGAAGTATCCGGTGATCAACGAAGCGTTCTCCACGGTACAAGGCGTTGACTCGGTCATTGATCAACGGGAACTGCTTGAAAAGGTCTTCCAGTTGGTGCGCGTGGCGTCCGCCGCCGCTGCTGTCGTTGCAATCGTGATGATTGTTTGCGCGGTGCTGCTGACCGGTACGACTATCCAGCTCTCAGCCATGCACCGGCGACTCGAAACAACGATCATGCGACTGGTTGGTGCATCGAAAGCAACGATTCAGCTGCCGTTCATTATCGAAGGAGTCATCGCGTCGCTGATTGGTGGATTGCTGGCTTCTGGAACCTTGTGGATGCTGCTGAAGTTCCTCGTCGAGGATAAGTTGGCCAATGAAAACGTCGGTGTAGCGTTCATCTCCACCAGTGAAATATGGCTTGTTGCTCCGATACTCTTGATTATTGGTATCGTTTTGGCCACAATTTCATCAGTGGTAACGTTGAAGCGTTACCTGAAGGTTTAGCTGAACGTTATCTAGGCTTGAACTGAAGTACGCAATTTCTAAAAGGAGCTTTATGCTGTCGAACGCAGTGCGACGTAAATTCTTACGCGCCTCCATCGGTGGAGCAATGGCTCTCGCGCTCACGCTGCCCGCAGGGCTGGTAGCCGCCGATGAGCTGGACGACAAGAAAGCTCAAGTCGAAAAGAACATCGATACCCTCGAGAACGACATGGAATTCTTGGATGCCGACATTCAAGAAACCGACAGGAAATTGCGTGACCAGCAAGCACAGGTTCCTGTAGCCCAGCAGGCATTGGCTGACGCGCAAAGCCGCGTAGCCAATGCACAGGCCACCCTTTCCGATCTCAACAACCGCTTAATCAGCGCGCAAGCTACTCGTGATGAAGTGGCTAAGCAGATCGAGGAAAACGCGGCTAAGCTTTCCGACGCTCAAGATGCGATGGCGCAGATCGCTTCTGAGGCGTATAAGCGCGGCGGCGTTTCTGGCGGGCTGGACATGATCCTCAACATGGATTCGGCGACCAAGATGGCAGATGGCCTGGACATGGCCAACCGCGCCATGGAATCCCAGAATGCCGCATACAATGACCTGGCCCAGGAACAAGCCAGCAATGAAAGCAACAAGCTTCGCCTGGTTGCTGTTGAAAAGGAAATTTCCTCCCTGAAAGCCCAGGCTGAGGAAGCCTTGGCGCAGGAGCAGGCGGCGCGAGATGCTGCGCAGAACGCCAAGAACGAACTGGATGCGCTGGTTGCCAGCACCGAAGAACTCAGTGCTGAACTTGAAGCGCAGAAGCCGCGTATCCAGGCGAAACTGCAATCGCAGCAGAAGGAATACGCCGCGGTCAACCAGCAGATCAAGGAACGCCAGGAGCGCTTGATCAGGGAAGCTGCCGAACGCAAGCGCAAGGCAGAAGAAAAAGCGCGCCGCGAGGCGGCAGCCGAGCGAAAGCGCATCGCTGAGGAAAAGGCGGCCTACGAAGCTGAGCAGGAGCGCAAGGCCGCGGAAGCTCGCGCAGAGAAAAAGGCCTACAAGAAGAAGGCCTATGTAGCACCGAAATCCGAGCCAAAGGCACCGACATATGCCGAGCCAAGCAGCTGGGGTTTGGTTAAGCCCACTACCAGTAACCGATTGACCTCGACCTTCGGCTGGCGCCCGACTCCAGCTGGAACAATCGACTATGGCGGCCGTGGCGGCTATGTCCACGCAGGCATTGACTGGGGATTCGGCGGCCAGTGCGGCTCGCCAATCACGGCTGCTGCCTCCGGTGAAGTGTGGATGGCCGGTTGGGGCGGATCCTCGGGTAACAAGGTCACCGTTTCTCACGGCGTCATCAAGGGCAAGGCCCTGGCCACCAACTATCACCACATGTCCCGCATCGCGGTAAGTGTCGGCCAGCATGTGAAGCAGGGCCAGGTTATAGGCTACGTTGGCACCACCGGCAATTCGACCGGCTGCCATCTGCACTTCGAAACGATCATCAATGGTTCACATGTGAACCCCTTGGGACTTCTCTAGCGCTAGACTTGTAATCTGTGCGCGGGAATCCGCCCGCGACATGCAAGGAGTAACGTGGCTAAGAAGAATCAAGAAGATCGAGTAATCGCGAGCAACCGCAAGGCGCGCCACGATTTCGAAATACTCGACACCTTCGAAGCTGGCATGGTGCTCACGGGTACTGAGGTGAAGTCGCTTCGCGAAGGCAAGGCCTCGCTGGTTGACGGTTTCGGCCAGTTCTACCGTGGCGAGCTGTATATCGAGAACGTCTACATCCCCGAGTACCTCAATGGATCGTGGACCAATCACGCGGCCCGTCGTCGCCGCAAGCTCTTGCTGCACCGCCAGGAACTGCTCAAGATCGAACGCAAAATCAGTGAAGCCGGCCTGACCGTCGTCCCGCTGAGCTTGTACTTCAAATCCGGTCGGGCGAAGCTGGAGATCGGCGTTGCCCGCGGTAAGCGCGAATACGACAAGCGGCAGACCTTGAGGGAAAAGCAGGATAACCGCGAGGCGTTGCGTGCCATGCGCGAACGCAACCGCGGAAACGCATAAGGCTAGCTTGTGGCGCATTTCGCATTGGGGGAAACCCGGGCAGTGCGCTATGATTGGTAGACACGCCCTAGGGTGTGGTTGTACCCGGGAGACCGGGACTGACAACAAAATACGGGGATGATCGGTTTCGACGGTGTGAGTCGCGACAGATGAAGCGGGCCGAGGACGCAAAGTTATCTCGTAAACGCCCTTTGCAAACCAATAAGTGCCGAATCAAAGCGCACTGACTTCGCTCTCGCTGCCTAAGCAGCCAGACGGTCCGTTAGCCAGGGGACGCTATCGCCCCTGTTCCTAACGTCATTTAGATAGCCAATGTATCCAGCGGATGTTGCCGCTTCTGGATACACATTTAGGCAACTGTGCCCGGATCAACCACATGTTTGCGTGATGGTTGGGGCAGAGAAAATCCGCAGCAAACTGCGCCCGGAGAAGACCTGGCAACACCACATCGGACGGGAGTTCAATTCTCCCCATCTCCACAATATCCAGCTCCGGAGCCAGGCCAATAGGTCTGGCTCCGGAGCTTTTTGTTTGTTTCGGAGTCCGCAGTCACATCGCGAGCCTGTTCGCAGGATGGAGAATTTACACATAGACTTGAAATGAAAGTCCAAGGCTTTCGAAACGACAGCGTGTGCAGAAACGGAGTGAGATTGAAGTCGATGGGTAAGAACAGTTCCCAGCGGGTATCGCCTTTCCTTTCAGCAAGCTATGCGGCAGTTGCCTTCCTCTTGGAAGTAGGATTGCTTTTCGCCGCGGCACTAGCCGCTATCGCTTTCATCCCATGGCCGACAATCCCAGCAATCCTTGTAGTAGTTGTCCCGCTGCTGATCCTCTGGTCGATCTTCTTCTCGCCGAAAGCCGTCATCAAGTTGAGGCTGCGAACCCGTCTGCTCCTGGTCCATATCATTTACCTCATCGGAGCCTACGTGCTGTGGCTGAGCGTCGACCATTCCTTCTACGATCAATCGCAGATTTGGGCCATCGGAATGCTTGCGTTGACCGGCATCAGCGCCATTCTGGTCATCGCCACTGGCGGATACGTGGTCCCGCACGATCGAACCAAGCAGCCACCGAAGCAAGTTCCGAGCCGGGCACGAGCGGGTGCTCCCAAGGGACGCCGGGCAGCACGCTAGAACTGATGGAATGCCAAGCCGAAAGGCTTGGCATTTTTTCGTTTGCGGCTAGAAGAGCCCAGCGACGTGGTAGCCGAGCAATGCCGCGAGCACCGCTCCAGCGAGGGTCCCCAATGCATTGGCCAGGCTGGCTGCGAGGCGGCCGGCCTGGAGCAGCCGGACAGTTTCGAAACTGGCCGCCGAAAACGTCGTGTAGCCGCCGAGCAGTCCTGAACCTATGGCCGCAAGCCATTGCGCCGACAACAACTGCTGGGCCATCAGCCCGGTCAGCGCACCCAACGCGAAGGAGCCGGAGAGATTGACCAGGATCGTGCCCCAGGGCAGCGGGGCTGGAAGCCACCGCTTGATCAGGGCATCGAGCACGAAACGCAGGCAGGCGCCAAGGCCGCCGCAGAGCGCAACGATAAGAAATAAGCCGGGGGAGAGCACTAGTGAAGCCCTCCCGATTTCCGGGCCATGCGCCTAGCCCCAGCGGCGATTCCGCACCAGGTTGCCAATGCACCGAAGAACACCGTGAACAGTGCATAGCCCAGGGCATGGAGCGCTGCGCCGGATGCGAACATCTGCATGCTGCCGGTGGCCAGCGCGCTGTAGGTCGTGAAGCCGCCCAGGAAACCGGTGCCCAGCAGCAGCCGCAGCCGGTGATGCTTGCGCTCGTCGTGGCCGGGATGCGAAAGCGCCTCGAGCAGCAGGCCGAGCAGGAACGCCCCCAGCATGTTGGCTAGGAAAATCGCGATCGGGAAACCGCCGGGATCTGGCAGCAGCAGGCCCAGGCCTTGGCGGCAGGCCGTACCGGCAGCGCCGCCAAGGAATACCAGCAGCAGGAAACGCGGGTTGAGGAAGGAACCCTGCGCGGTGCGCTGGGCCATGGGTGTTAGCGGACGGGTCATGAATTGCGAATCTGTTCTGCGCGGCGTGGCGGGATGAGGAGCACCGGATGGCGCTGTCGATGGGTCAGATGCACCGCTACCGAACCGTTGAGCAGTTCCCGGATGGTGTTGGCCATGGAACGCTCCCGAACCCCGAGCACAATCAGCGCCGCATCATGCTGCAGGGCAAGATGCGACAGTTGCTGAGCGGGGCCACCGGCCGCGGCATGCGCCTGCCATTCCAGCCCCGATCCGCCGAGCTGGGCTTCGAGCTGCAGCAGAAGGCGTGCCGGGAAGCGCTCAATTGCTTCGTCCCCGGATTCGGGATCCAGCGGTGCGCTGCGGATGGTGCCATCGGGAAGCTCTTCGAGCGGATAGCGGGTGGGATCCACGTGGACGCAAAGCAACCGCGCTCCGAGCGCGCCGGCGAGGTCTGCGGCTGCGTCCAGAACGTGGGGATCGAGGCGATCCGGGATGCCCAGGATGATCGGTCGTGTCTCCAATGGCCCTCCCTTTGGCAGCCGGGCGCACCTGGCAGCGCGTCGCTGCTTTTCATTCTTGCACAGCCGGCACGCAGCTAGGCTTTGCGCACCCAGATCAGCGAAGCCTCAATGAAATCCAGCTGATGCGGCAATTCGATGACCGCCCCGGGAACCAGCCCCTGGGCGGCGGCACGACGCAGGAACTGGGGGTCTTCATCGCTGATCCGGTCGATGACGGCCCGGGTACCGGAGTAGCGGTCAAGCCGGATGGCCCCGGAGACCGGCAGTTCCCCTTCCGCGCTGGGAATCGCGTCGCCATGCGGATCGTGGCGCGGGTGGCCCAGCCGGGCTTCCAGGGCGTTGATAAAGCGGTCGGTGACGGTGTGCTCCAGGGCCTCGGCCTCGTCATGCACCTCATCCCAGCCATAGCCCAGCTCATCGCGCAGGAAGGTTTCCAGCAGGCGGTGGCGGCGCACCATGCGCAAGGCCTCGCGCCGGCCGGTGCCGCTGAGCGTAATGGCTCCGCGCGGCACGTGATGGACCAGGTGCTTGGCTGCGAGCTTCTGCACCATGGCGGTGGCCGAGGCAGGGGACAAGCCCAGCTGGTCGGCCAGCGCGCCGGTGCCCACTTCGGTGTCTTCCCATTCGGTGAGCAGGTACACCGCCTTGAGGTAGTCCTCTTCGCTGGTGGTCAGCCCGGCCGGCCCGCGTCGTGCAGTTGCCATCGTCCTCGCGCTGCCTAGCTGCGGTTCAGGTAGGGAAGGATCGCCTCGTGCAGCTTGCCGTTGGTGGCCAGGGCGTTGCCGCCATGGCAGCCCTCTTCCCCGGCCACCGAGGTGAAGCGGCCCCCGGCTTCGCGTACCACCGGCACCAGGGCGGCCATGTCGTAGAGCTCCAGTTCGGGTTCGAAGGCCGCATCGACCGCGCCTTCGGCCAGCAGCGCGTAGGACAGGAAATCCCCGTAGCCGCGGGTGCGCCACGCGGTATCCAGCAGTTCCAGGAAGCCCTCGAGCTTGCCCGCCTCCTTCCAGCCGTTCAGCGAGGCGTAGGCCAGCGAGGAGTCAGACAGCTCGCTCACCGAGGAGACCTTGATCTGGCGGGTGGCGGTGGTACCGGCGGTGGCACCCGGTTCGGTGACGAACGCGCCCAGGCCGCTCGCGGCATGCCAGCGGCGGGTCATGGCCGGGGCGGAGATGACTCCCAGCACCGGTTCGCCGTCGATCTCCAGCGCGATCAGCGTGGCCCAGACGGGTACGCGGCGCACGAAGTTCTTGGTGCCGTCGATCGGGTCGATGACCCAGCGCCGGGAGCCGGTGCCGTGCACGCCGAATTCTTCGCCGAGCACCGAATCATCGGGGCGGTGGGCGGCCAGCTCGGCCAGGATCAGCTGCTCGGCGCCGCGGTCGGCGTCGGAGACCGGGGTCATGTCCGGCTTGGATTCGACCACCAGGTCGTTGGCGCCGTAGCGGGCCAGGGTGAAGGCGTCGACCTTCCCGGCCAGGGCCAGGGCGAAGTCGAGATCTTGCTGCAGGGTGTATTCAGCCATGGTGTTGCGGGCGCCTAGAGCGCGCCGAGCTCCTTTTCGTGCGTGGTTTCCTCGGTGGTGACCAGCCGGCGGTAGGAGGCCAACCGGTCAGCGGCCTGGGTGCCTTCGGCATTTTCGGCCCAGGCTTCCAGCGCGCAGCCCGCCTCGCCGGCGGCATGGGTGCAACCGCGCGGGCAGCCGGTGGCGATTTCTGCCAGGTCCTCGAAGGCGGCCAGGATATTGTCCCGGTCTACCAGTCCTAGCCCGAAAGAACGGATGCCGGGGGTGTCGATCAGCCAGGATCCAGGGGTTTCGCCCAGGCGCAGGGCCAGGGCGTTGGATGAGGTATGGCGTCCGCGGCCGGTGACCGCGTTGACGTGCCCGGTGGCGCGGGTCGAACCGGTCAGGGCGTTGACCAGGGTGGACTTGCCCACTCCGGAGTGGCCCAGCACTACCGAGACGCAGCCGGAGAGGATCTCTTCGAGTTCGGCCAGCGCGCCGGCATCCAGCCGGGCGCTGGAACCGTCGGCGCCGCGCGCGTCCACACCGGAGGCGTCGGCAGTGGTGGTACGGGAGATGACCACGGGGAACTCCAGTCCCTCGTAGTGCTTGAGGAAGTCGGCCGGATCCTTCACATCCGCTTTGGTCACGCACAGCACCGGCTGGATGCCGGCGTCGAAGGCGGCGACCAGCGCGCGGTCCACGAAGCCGGTGCGCGGCTCGGGATTCGCGGCGGCCACGACGATGACCAGCTTGTCCACATTGGCCACGACCACGCGCTCGGTGGCGTCGGTGTCGTCGGCGCTGCGGCGCAGCAGCGTGGTGCGCTCTTCGATGCGGATCAGCCGGGCCAGGGTATCGGGCTTTCCGGAGGTGTCGCCCACCAGTCCCACCAGGTCCCCGGGCACGATCGCCTGGCGGCGCAGCTCGCGGGCCCGGGCGGCGATGACGATGCGCTCCGTGGCGGTGTCCTCATCCAGGATTGCGGTGTAGCGGCCGCGGTCCACGGTGATGATGCGGCCGATGACCGCCTGTTCGTAGGCCGGGCGGTCCTTGGTGCGCGGACGGCTGCCCTTCTTGTTGGGGCGGACGCGGACCGAGGATTCGTCGTAGTCGGAGTAGCGCATTAGCCCTGGCCCTTTGCGGTAGCCGCCATGCGGGACCATAGCTGCGGGAAATCCGGCATGGTCTTGGCCGTGGTGGCGATGTTTTCCACGCGCACCCCGTCGATGGCCAGGCCCAGCAGGGCACCGGCGGTCGCCATGCGGTGGTCCTCGTAGGAATCGATATCCGCTGCCTGCAGGGCTCCGGGAACGATTTCCAGCGCGTCCGCGGTGGCGGTGACTCTGGCGCCTACCTTGGACAATTCGGTTTCCAGCGCGGCCAGCCGATCGGTTTCATGGCCGCGCAGGTGACCGATGCCGGTCAGCTTGCTCGGCGAATCGGCCAGCACGCACAGTGCTGCCAGGGTAGGGGCCAGCTCGGAGGCATCGGCGTAGTCGATGCCGCGGATGACTCCGGTTCCGCGCACGGTGAGCACGCCGTCGCCGCTGTGGCTGACTTCCGCTCCCATCGCGGCCAGTATTTCTACCCATTTGCCGCCGACCTGGGTGGTCCTGGCAGGCCAGAAGGGCACGCGCACGGTGCCGTGGCTCGCCAGCGCGGCGGCCAGGAACGGTCCGGCGTTGGACAGGTCCGGTTCCACGGTGACGGTGAAGCCCGCCAGCTGGCCCGGGGCGATGCTCCAGCCGCGCGCATCGGCATCGACGCTTACCTCTACGCCCAAATCGCGCAGGGTCTGGACGGTCATCGCGATGTGGTCCGGGGAAGCGATAGGCCCCGGCGCCGCGCGCAGCTTCAGCCCGCCGGGCAATGCCTGGCCAACCAGCAGCAGCGCGGAGATGAACTGGGAGCTGCCCGACGCGTCGATGACCACTTCGGCATCCTGCTTCAGCTCGCTGGCGTCAATGGTGAAGGGCAGCATGCCGGTGGTTCCGGCGTAGTCGATGCGGGCGCCCAGGGCTGCCAGCGCGTCCAGTACCGGGGCCATGGGCCGCACGCGGGCCGCGGCGTCGCCGTCGAAGGCCACCTTGGCGCCGGCGACGGCAGCCAATGGGGGAACGAAGCGCATGACCGTGCCGGCCAAGCCGCAGTCGATCGCCAGCGGTCCGGCGGCCAGCTGGCCCGGGGTGATGTCCACGGTGGTGGAGCCGTCGGCCTGCTCGGTGCGCTTGATCCCGACCCCGAATCCGGCCAGGGCGCTGAGCATCAGCTCGGTGTCGCGGCTGATCAGCGTGTTGTGGATCGTGGAGGGCGAGGAGGCCAGGGCCGCAAGGATCAGATACCGGTTGGTCAGCGACTTCGAAGCTGGCACCGGGACGGTTGCATCCAGTCCGGTGGCGGCATAGGGCGCTGCCCACCAGTTCTTTTCTGCGTCGTGCAGCTGATCGAGGGGGCTCCCGGGGGCGCTTGCAGTGCTGATTGGTAGATCCTTAGGCTCGAGGCTTCAATTCGGGGCCGCTGGCAGTACCGCAAGTACTGTGCGCCCACTGCCTAATTCTAGCCGAGATCGGTGCGGGAATAAGGCTTTAGCTCCGCTGGTTATACCTACTGTGACGATACGACAGGACACTTCAAACGCCGGCGGCACCGCTTGCGCCGTCGCCGAGCAACCGCGGCCGGCCCGGGCCCGCGCTGGCACGCGCATAAAGCCGTTCGAACGCGTAGACTCGGCAGTGATGAACAACAAGAGTGTGGACGAGAATTTGCCCGATGTGGCCTCCGAGTCCGAGCAGCAGCGCCGCGAACGCTTCGAGCGTGACGCGATGCAGTACGTGGACCAGCTCTATTCGGCTGCCCTGCGCATGGCGCGCAACCCGTCGGATGCCGAGGATTTGGTGCAGGAGGCCTACACCAAGGCCTATTCCGCCTTCCACCAGTACAAGCCGGGCACCAACCTGAAGGCCTGGCTGTACCGCATCCTGACCAACACGTACATCAATTTGTACCGCAAGCGCCAGCGCGAGCCGCTGCGCACTTCCACCGATACGGTCGAGGATTGGCAGATGGCCCAGGCGATGGAGCATTCGCCGACCGGCTTGCGCTCGGCCGAGGCCGAGGCGCTGGACCACCTTCCGGATTCGGATGTGAAAGCCGCGCTGCAGTCGATCGGCGAGGATTTCCGCATGGCCGTCTACTTCGTGGATGTCGAGGGCTTCAGCTACAAGGAAGCCAGCGAGATCCTGGGCGTGCCGATCGGCACCGTGATGTCCCGGTTGCATCGCGGACGCAAGAACTTGAGGGAACTGCTGGCCGATTACGCAGCAGATCGTGGGATCGCCACCGGCACCCAGAGCAAGAGTGCCGCCAAGGCTGACCGAGGAGCGAAATAAGATGGATTGCAATTCAATGGGTGATTGCGCCGATGACCGCATCGTCCGCATCTACGAGTACCTCGACGGAGCGCTGACGCTCGATGACCTCAAGGAGGTCAAGTCCCACCTGGATGGCTGCCCGGAATGCACCGAGCAGTACGATCTGGAGTGCATCATCCGCTCGGTGGTGCGCCGCAGCTGCCAGGAGCATGCCCCGCAGACCTTGAAGGCCAGCATCATCGCGCGGATCTCGCAGATCCGCGTGGAATCAGGCCACTAGCACGGCAAAGAGAAACCCCGTATCTTCCGAGTTGGTCTCGAAGGGTACGGGGTTCTTTTTTTGTTCGCTTCGCTTAGCTGTTTGGGCGCTTGCCGTGGTTGGCACCGCCACGCTTGCGATCGCGACGCTTACGAGCGCGCTTCGACATGGTGACTCCTTAGAGGGAACAATATTGCTTCCCGAAAATTCGGGCCGGCTCATAGTCTTTCACACTTCCGGCCCATTTTCCTAACGGACCGGCGGTCCCTAGCCCTCGCCTGGCTCAGGCAACTCCAGCCAGGAATACCAGCCGCGGTGCAGCACCAGCCAGGCCATCAGCCCGTAGCCTGCCTGGCCGGGCACCCCGCCGGAAGCGTTCAGATCGGCACGCCACTGGGCATGGGAACGCAGGGGCGTGAAGGTATCGACGTAGTGGTGGTTGCGGCGCAGCGCCACATCCGAGTAGACGCGGTTCAGTTCTGCCACGCGCTGGTTGCGCGCATCATCCAGGCCCGGGGCCGGGCCGACCAGCAAGGCCTTGATGTTCATCTGCGAGGCCGAATCCAGGATGTTGGCCAGGTTCAGCCGGCTGCGCGCGGTGGTGACATCCAGATCGACGTCGCGGTCCGAGAGCGCGATGACCAGGCGGTTTTCGTATTGGTCGCTGAATCGGCGGGAAGCTTCCCCCAGCCAGCGTTCGGCCAGCGCTTCGGATCCCTCGGCCGGGGAAGCCAGGACGAAGGACTGCAGGCGCAGGGCCGGATCCTGGGTGCGGGCCATGACGCGGCCGAACCAGCCCAGGCCCCGCGGGTCGCCATGCCCGGCCAGTAGCTCATCTCCGATTGCGGTAATTCGGATTGTGCGTAACTCCAACTGGGCGACCTTTCGTTGGCTCAAAAATGATGAATCGCTCCCCACCTTAGCAGTCGGAACGCTGGCATCGGGGGAGGCGGTCATTGGTTAAACCCCACAATTCCCTGCGAAAAACCAGCACCGGGGTTAAAGCGCTGTTGCCGGCGAACCTCCGAGGTGGAACCCCCGGATAGTTCGCCGGCAACAGTTGGCCAGCAGCGTTCAGGCGATGCGGTCTAGCGGGCGAAAGCCTGCTGGATCAGCACTGCGTTTTCTGCGTCGTGGCGCTTTGCATTGCCAGCGGAGGTCGCAGCCGATGCCGGGCGGGAGATCAAGGTGATCTTCTGCTCCAGTGCCGGTGCAACGTACAAGCCGAAGAACGGCCATGGACCCTGGTTCGCAGGCTCGTCCTGGACCCAAGCCACCTCGGCGTTCGGGTACTTGGCCAGTTCGGCAGCGATCTGCTCGGCCGGAGCCGGGTAGAGCTGCTCGACGCGTACCAGTGCGGTCTTGGTGTCGTTCGCCTTGGTGCGAGCGGCCAGCAGATCGTAGTAGACGCGGCCCGAGCACAGCAGCACCTTGTCCACGGCGTTCGCATCGGTGATCGACGCATCGCCGATGACCTCGCGGAAGCCTCCGGTGGTGAAGTCCTCTACCGAGCTGGCCGCGGCCTTCAGGCGAAGCAGCTGCTTCGGGGTGAAGACGATCAGCGGCTTGCGCGGACGGGCGTAGGCCTGGCGGCGCAGCAGGTGGAAGTGGTTTGCACCGGTGGAAGGCTGGGCAACGACCATGTTGTTCTCGGCGCACAGCTGCAAGAAGCGCTCGATGCGGGCCGAGGAGTGGTCCGGGCCCTGGCCTTCGTAGCCGTGCGGCAGCAGCATGACCAGCGAGGAGGACTGCGACCACTTCTGCTCTGCGGAGGAGATGAACTCGTCGATCACGGTCTGCGCGCCATTGACGAAGTCGCCGAACTGCGCTTCCCACATGACCAGTGCATCCGGGCGTTCTACCGAGTAGCCGTACTCGAAGCCGAGCGCGGCGTATTCGGAGAGCAGGGAGTCGTAGATCCACAGCGGTGCCTGGTCTTCGGCCAGGTGGTGCAGCGGGTACCACTCGGTGTCGTTCTCGCGGTCGTGGAAGACTGCGTGGCGCTGCACGAAGGTGCCGCGGCGCGAGTCCTGGCCTGCCAGGCGGACCGGCACGCCTTCCATGGTCAAGGTGCCCAGGGCTGCCAGTTCTGCGAAGCCCCAGTCGATGCCGCCTTCGCGGGACATCTTCTCGCGGCGCTCGAGCAGCGACTTCAGCTTGGTGTGCATGGTGAAGCCGGCCGGGATATCCAGGTGGGCGGCACCAATCTTCGCCAGCGTCTGGGCGGTGATGGCCGAGCCGCGTGCGCCGTCGACGGTGTTCTCGTCGGCAGCCTGGGCGAAGGGCTTCTCCAGGTCGTTGATGGTCGAGCCCGGGGTGATGATCGGGATCGGCGAAGTCTGGGCGGCATGCGTCTCGGCGAAGATGCGCTCCAGGTTCTCCTTGTACTCGGCCAGCACGTTCTCGGCTTCTTCCTGCGTGATGTCGCCGCGGCCCACCAGGGCCTCGGTGTACAGCTTGCGGGTCGAGCGCTTGGCTTCGATCAGGTTGTACATGATCGGCTGGGTCATCGAAGGGTCATCGCCCTCGTTGTGGCCGCGGCGGCGGTAGCACACCAGGTCGATGACGACGTCCTTGCCGAACTTCTGGCGGTACTCGAAGGCCAGCTGGCCCACGTGCACCACTGCCTCCGGGTCATCCCCGTTGACGTGGAAGATCGGAGCCTGCACGGTGCGTGCAACGTCGGTTGCGTACACCGAGGAGCGCGAGGAGCTCGGCGCGGTGGTGAAGCCGATCTGGTTGTTCACGATCACGTGGACGGTGCCGCCGGTCTTGTAGCCGGGCAGCTGGCTCATGGCCAGTACCTCGGAGACCACGCCCTGGCCGGCGAATGCGGCATCGCCGTGGACCAGGATCGGCAGCACGGTGTTCTTCTGGTTCAGGCGGTCCAGCTTGGCGCGGGTGATGCCCTCGAGCACTGGATCGACTGCTTCCAGGTGCGATGGGTTGGCAGCCAGGTAGATCTTGGTCTGGTTGCCCGCATCCGAGGTGTACGAACCCTCGGTGCCCAGGTGGTACTTCACATCGCCCGAACCCTGGACCGAGCCCGGGGTTGCGGTGCCTTCGAATTCGCGGAAGACCTGTGCGTAGGTCTTGCCGGCGATGTTGGTCAGCACGTTCAGGCGGCCGCGGTGGGCCATGCCGATCGCGACCTCGTCCAGCTGCTCGTCGGCTGCGTCGGAGATGATAGCATCCAGCAGTGGAATCAGCGATTCGCCGCCTTCCAGCGAGAAGCGCTTCTGGCCGACGAACTTGGTCTGCAGGAAGGTCTCGAAAGCCTCGGCGGAGTTCAGCTTCGACAGGATGCGCAGCTGCTCTTCGCGGCTTGGCTTGGCGTAGCCGGATTCCAGCTTGGCCTGGAACCATTCGCGCTCTTCGGGGTTCTGCAGGTGCATGTACTCGGTGCCGATGGTGCGGCAGTAGGCATCGCGCAGCACGCCGAGGATGTCGCGCAGCAGGCCGCGGTCCTTGCCGCCCAGGCCGCCGGCCAGCCATTCGCGGTCCAGATCCCACAGGGTCAGGCCGTAGGAATTGATGTCCAGGTCCGGGTGCTTGCGCTGGACGTATTCCAGCGGGTTGGTATCGGCCATCAGGTGGCCGCGCACGCGGTAGGAGTTGATCAGGTGCTGGATGCGGGCAACCTTGTTGACCTGCAGGTCGATGTCGACCTGGTTGTCAACGGCCCAGCGAACCGGCTCGTAAGGGATGCGCAGCTGCTCGAAGATCTCGTCGTAGAAACCCTGCTCGCCCAGCAGCAGCGACTCGACCAGCTTCAGGAATTCGCCCGAACCTGCACCCTGGATGACGCGGTGGTCGTAGGTGGAGGTCAGGGTGATGTGCTTGCCGATACCCAGGGCGGCCACGGTCTTCTCCGAGGAGCCGCGGTACTCTGCCGGGTATTCCAGTGCGCCAACGCCGATGATCGCGGCCTGGCCCTTGGACAGGCGTGGAACCGAGTGAACGGTGCCGATGCCGCCTGGGTTGGTCAGCGAAACGGTGGTGCCTGCGTAGTCGTCAGCGGTCAGCTTGTTGCCGCGGGCGCGCTTGATCAGGTCTTCGTAGGTGGCCCAGAACTCGTTGAAGCTCAGGGTCTCGGCAGCCTTGATGTTCGGCACGGCCAGCATGCGGGTGCCATCCGGCTTCGGCATGTCGATCGCGATGCCGAAGTTCACGTGGGCTGGCTGGATCGCAGTTGGCTTCTTGTCGATCACGTCGTAGGTGACGTTCATCGACGGGATCTGCTTCAGCGCACGGATCACAGCGAAGCCGATCAGGTGGGTGAAGGAGATCTTGCCGCCGCGAGCGCGCTTGAGGTGGTTGTTGATGACAATGCGGTTGTCGATCATCACCTTGGCCGGTACGGCACGCACGGTGGTGGCGGTAGGCACGGTGAGGGAGGCATCCATGTTGGTTGCGATGGCCTTCATTGGTCCACGCAGCGGGGTGCGCTTTTCCTCACCGAAAAGTTCGGTGGACGGCGTAGCCTTCGGAGCCTGTGCCGGGATCGGCGCAGTCTTCGGTGCTGGCTCGGCCTTCTTGGCTTCAGCGGCCGGAGCTGGTGCTGCCTTGGCAGCCGGTGCTGGTTCGGAGGCACGGGCCTGGGCTGCGGCGCGTGGCGCGCCCTGCCCGTTGGCTGCAGACGCAGCGGCAGGTGCTGCCGCTGCTGGCGCCGGCTGCGCTGCCGGTGCTGCTGGTGCCTTCTTTTCGGCGGCGAGAGATTCGAAAATATCCCACCATTTCTCATCTACCGAGTTCTTGTCGACGAGATACTGTTCGAACAGCTCGTCTACTAGCCACTCGTTTCCACCAAACTCTTCAGTAAGTCGGTGGTGTGCTTGCTCTGGCACGTGCAACGCCTCTTCCCTGATTTCTACGTTGTTCTAGCTTGAGCCGGTGGTCTTTCGAGGACGTGATACGACCACTGCGGCCCACAAGATTTCTAGACCTGCGCACCAGTCTAGTGACTTTTCCGCCCACTTGGCCACGGCACGTATGTAATGTCACGAAAGTGTTGCGCCTAACATGCCGTTCAGCGTATCCAAAGCACCGCTGGGCGAGCATGTGTCGAAGTGGTGCGCAATGGCCCTTCGTTCGATAGACTAATTCGCACTATGGAATCCCACTCTCCAAGCCGGTGTGCCGCCCAAGGGCGCAGTGCCGGCCACAACAGTCCATGTTCAGGAAGTTCCGCCTCCCTTTTGGAGCCTTCTAGTTGCCGCCCTGTCGGCACTGGAACTGAACTTCGCACGCCAGTGAATAGGCGGCGGTAAACGCCTATGGAATGGCTCTCAATACTTTTCGGCCTGCTGCTGATTCTCGGCACCGGCTTCTTCGTGGCCGTGGAATTCTCCCTGGTCGCCCTGGATAAAAGCACCGTGCAGCGTGCCGTTAATGACGGCGAGCGTGGCGCCAAGCCGCTGCTGCAGTGCCTCACCTCCCTTTCTACCCAGCTGTCCAGCTGCCAGCTGGGCATTACGCTGACCACGCTGCTGACCGGCTACGTGCTTGAACCCGCAATGAGTGCGCTGCTCGAGCCGTTGATGGAACAATTCGGCATTCCGGCCGCAAGTTCGCTGGCCATTGCCGTGGTGATCTCGATGGTCGTTGCCACCTTGCTTTCGATGCTGATCGGCGAACTGGTCCCGAAGAACATGGCAATCGCCCAGGCGATGAAGGTTGGCAAGCTGCTGGCCCGCCCGCAGCTGGTTTTCACCGCCGTCTTCAGGCCGGCCATCATCGTGCTCAACGGCTTCTCGAATGCGGTACTGCGCAAGTTCTTCGGACTCGAAGCCAAGGAAGAAATCTCCGCGGCCCGCTCCTCGCAGGAACTGGCATCGCTGGTCCGCCGTTCGGCTCAGCTGGGCACCTTGGATGTGCAGACCGCTCGCTTCGTGGAATCCACCATTGAATTCTCCGAGCGCACCGCCGCCGACGTGATGACCCCGCGAACCTCGATGTCCACCATCGATTCCGAGGCGGCCCTTTCCGAGCTGATCGAGGTCAGCGCGGACACCGGATTCTCGCGTTTCCCGGTCACCACCGGATCCACCGATGAAATCCAGGGCATCTGCCACGTCAAGGCAATTGTCTCGGTGCCCCGTGAACGCCGCGCAGCGCTGCAGGTGGGCGAGTTCGCCCGCGACGCGCTGTACGTTCCGGAAACCATTCACCTGGATGTGCTGCTTGAGCAGTTGCGCGCCGCCGAGTTCCAGGTCGCGATCGTGATGGACGAATACGGTGGAACCGCTGGACTGGTGACCCTTGAAGACCTGGTCGAAGAAATCGTCGGCGAAGTTTCCGATGAGCACGACGAGGACGAGGAAGAAGCGGTCACCCAGCCCGACGGCAACTGGCTGTTCCCGGGCATGTACCGCCCGGACCAGATCAACGAGAACTTCGATACGGACGTCATCCCGGAAGAGTCGACCTACGAAACCATCGGCGGCTTCATGCTCGCCGAACTGGGCCGCTTGGCTGAACTCAATGACCGCGTCGCCACCGAGCATGGCACCTTCACGGTGACCGAGCTCGATGGCCGCCGCATCTCGCAGGTTCGTTTCGAACCAGCAGTGCAGGAGGATGGCAATGAATGACTTCATGGGCCTGGTCTGGCTGATTGTGCTGCTGGCTGGCAATGCCTTCTTCGTTGCCGGCGAATTCGCGGTGATGAGTGCGCGTCGTTCGCAGATTGAACCCTTGGCCGACGAGGGCAATAAGCGGGCAAAGATCGCGCTGTACGCCATGGAGCATGTTTCGATCATGCTCGCGGTCTGCCAGTTGGGCATTACCGTTTGCTCGCTGCTGATCCTGAATATTTCGGAGCCGGCGATCCACCACCTGCTGGCCGAACCGCTGACCATGATCGGCATGGCCGAATCAGCTGCGGACACCGTAGCGTTCCTGATTGCCTTGATCGTGGTGACCTTCCTGCACGTGACCTTCGGCGAAATGGTGCCGAAGAACATTTCGGTTTCCGTTGCGGACAAGGCCGTGCTGCTGCTGGCCATGCCACTGGTCGGCCTGTCCAAGGTGCTCAAGCCGATTACGGCGTCGCTCAATGGCGTGGCGAACCTGGTGCTGCACGCCTTCGGTATCGAACCGAAGGACGAGGTGGCCAGCTCGTATACCGCCGCTGAAGTCCGATCGATCATCGATGCTTCATCCGAGGAAGGCGCGCTGGATGAGGACGATGCCGCACGCTTGACCAAAGCGCTGGAATTCTCCTCGGTTACCGCGCGCAGCTGCATGGTTCCGCTGGATGACCTGTTCACCTTGGAATACGGGCAGACCACCGCGCGCGCCTTCGAGAAGAAGGTCGGCAAGACCGGTTTCTCGCGCATGGTGATCACCAAGAACGAGGTTCCGGTGGGCTACTGGCATGTGAAGGACGTGATGCTCATCGATGATGCCCACTCCACGCAGCCACTGCTTGATTTGCCATTGCACCCGCTGGGCCGGTTGGAGCAGGACACCGAAATCGAGGCCGCCCTGGAAGCGATGCGGCAGGAAGGCAACCACCTTTCGGCGGTTGTCGACGAGTCGGGGGCAACGCTCGGCGTGCTCTTCCTGGAGGACGTGATCGAGGTGCTGGTCGGTGAAATCACCGATACCACGCGAAAACGCGTCAACCCGCCTCGCAGCGAAAAAAGGGCAAATTAGCTCAAGCTCACCCCAGAGTGCATATTGCGAATGACTCGCAACTGATACGATTGACTGCGGCGCCCATTGCGGGTGCCGCAGTTTTTCGTTGCCGGCCCATCCTCAGCCAGCGCAATCCAGAAAGCAGTCAATGACAGAAACCCCCATCGTCAGGTTTGAAGACGCGCGCCTTGCCTATGGCTCCCGCGTGCTCTGGGATGAACTCAACCTATCCATAGCGGCGGGGGAGTTCCTTGCAGTTCTAGGGCCCAACGGCTCGGGCAAGACCAGCTTCATCAACACGATGCTCGGCACCACCGCGCTTAATCGAGGCAGGGTCTCGATTGCAGGGGAGGCCGTGCGCCGGGGATCGGCTGCCGTAGGGTTGATCCCGCAGCAGCGCCCCTTCGGGGACAACGTTCCCCTGCGCGCTCGCGACCTGGTCGCACTGGGACTGGATGGAACCCGGCCCGGAATTCGCGTGGCCCGCAGGGCCGTGCGCAACAAGGTCGACGAACTGCTGGAACTGGTCGGCGCTACCGCCTACGCCAACCGTGCGGTGTCCGACCTTTCCGGAGGCGAGCAGCAGCGCCTGCGCGCAGCGCAGGCTTTGGCCAGTGATCCCCGGGTCCTGCTATGCGACGAGCCGCTGCTCTCCCTGGACCTCAATCACCAGCAGGCGATCAGCGAAGTGATTCACCGCCAGGCCGCAGAGCGCGGCAGCGCGGTAGTCTTCGTGACGCACGAGATCAACCCGATCCTGCCCTATGTCGACCGCGTCTTGTACCTGGCCGAAGGCCGCTTCCATCTGGGCAGCGTGGATGAAGTCATGCAGTCTGCGGTGCTCACCGAACTTTACGGTGCTCCGGTCGAGGTGCTGCGGGTCAATGGCCGCATCGTGGTGGTCTCGGGCGATGGCAATCGGGCATTGCCAGCCGATGGGCACGACCACGTTGAAGAAATCGATCTAGAGACCGGAAAGTAGGAGCAGGACATGGACTTTTCGGATCTCATCGAGAAGGCGTTCAACTTCCAGGATTACGGACTGCTGCTTCCGCTGGTGACCAATTCCCTGATTGCCGGTGCAGTTTTGGGCGTGGTTGGCGGTCTGATCGGCATCTTCATCATGATGCGGGACATGGCTTTCGCCGTGCACGGCATCGCTGAGCTGTCCTTTGCGGGGGCGGCCTTCGCCTTGCTCATCGGCGCCGACGTGGTGACTGGCTCGGTGTTCGGGTCCATGATCGCGGCGCTGATCCTTGGCATTCTCGGAACCCGGGCCAGGGATCGGAATTCCATCACCGGCGTGCTGATGCCTTTCGGCCTTGGCCTGGGCATCTTGTTCCTTTCGCTGTATGAGGGGCGGAGCGCCAATAAGTTTGGCCTGCTGACCGGCCAGATCGTGGCCGTGGATGACGTGCAATTGACAGGAATGCTGGTCCTTTCGGGGGTGGTAGTGATCGCGCTGCTGGTTATTTGGCGTCCGCTGACCTTCGCTTCGGTGGACCCGGTGGTTGCCAATGCCCGGGGCGTGCGCACTGCTGGCCTGTCCATCGTCTTCATGATGATCCTGGCGCTGGCTGTAGCGGTGACGATTCAAGTGGTCGGTGCCTTGCTGGTGCTGGCGCTGCTGATCACGCCTGCCGCAGCCGCCATGCGCGTGAGCTCCAATCCGGTCATCACCGTCGTGCTCTCCATCGTGTTCGCGGAACTGGCTGTCGTGGGCGGCATCCTTCTTGCCCTGGCTGGTTCCTTGCCGATCAGTCCGTATGTGACCACGATTTCGTTCGTGATCTATGTGGTCTGCCGCGGAATCGAAGCGGTGCGTTCCCCTCGCCGCCACCAAGTCTAGGAGCTGCATTCGGCCAGCACGCCTCCGCTGGTTCCGGGCCCGGTTGACTAGCCGGCAGCCGAACCTCCAAGCTGGAGCATGAGCAAAATTCCAGCCAGTGAGATCTGGCCATTGGTGCATGCCGAACGCCTGGCCCTGATCGATGATCTGGGAACTTTGGATCTGGATCAGTGGGAAGTTCCCTCCCTGTGCGATGGGTGGAGCGTCCATGACGTGGCTGCTCATTTGGCAGATAACGCGCGTGCGACTTTCTTCCGCCTGCTTGCCGGGATGGCCAAGGCCGGATTCAGCTTGGACCGCCAGAACGACAATGGCGTGGCCGCCGAGAAGGCCGCAACTCCCGATGGGACATTGCGCCGGCTCGTCGAGGTCGCGGCTTTGCGGGCCACTCCACCGGTTCCGCTTGCCAGCAGGTTGGTGGAGGAAATTGCCCATGGGGAAGACATCCGTCGTGCTGTGGGCCTGAAACGGGCCTATCCTCCAGAATCCCTGGAGCCAGCAATCGAATACCAGGCAGCCACCCCGCAAGGTGTTGGGGGTGCCAAGGGATTAGCGAGCAAGGTCCAGCTGTGCAGCGACGACGAAGGCTTCCGGCTGGGCATCGGCCCGCAGATTGCAGGACCGCGCCTGGAACTGCTGATGCTGGTTTCAGGCCGAGGCAAGCACGCGGTTGGCCTGTCGGGTCCGGGGCTGGCCCTCGTGCGGTAAATTGCACAAAGGTGAGGGGCTGCGCGGCAGAACCCGCGCCGCTGCCTAGGTTTCAGTAGTTCCTGGTCCGTCGGGCCTGGTGAGCCGTTCCTTGAAATCAGCGAACCATTTCGAGTCGCGCATTAGTTGCGGGAATGGCTTGTGCATGAATCCAGTTGCCGGTGGCGCAGTGGATCGGTAGGACATCGCCGAGCCCGGACAGATCATCATCGAGTGCCGATCGCGGAAAGCGGTGTACTCGTACCAGCCGTCGGCCTGCTTCGCCTTATTGCAGGTCGCGCAACGGCCCGAGGCATTGGCCACGGTCGTCTTGCCGCCACGTGCATACTGGAGCACGTGGTCTGTTTCTTCGACCAGCCCGTCGCAGAAGGGCGTTCGGCAATGCCGATCGCGAATCCCGATGAACCTCTTGAGCTTATCCGGGAAGATCCGGGCTTTGGAATCCATCGCGATCAGTTCCTGGTCCCCGGGAGCGGTGTAGAGGCGAGTTATCTCCGTCATTACTTCGATCCGCTCAATATTCTCGGGGGTGAGTTCGGCTTCCATTTCCGCGAAGGTTAGCTCGTTGGGAATCTGGTGGCCGCCAATGAGTTCCCGCGCGGTCTGCGCGGGGATGAAGCCGTAGCCTTCCAAGTAGGCCGGTTCGCGATCACCCATGAACAGCGCTCTATCGGTCATGACCAGTCCGAGCTGGACGTGGATCTTCTGCTCATTGTTTTCATCGAAGAACATGTAGCGGGCCAGCAGATCGGCCTGGATCTGGGTGCGGGTGCGGGCATCGCCCTTGCGCTTGATCCTGCATGACTGGTTTCGCAGCGTCATCTGCAATCCGGTTCCGCCAACGATCGGCAGACGGGCCTGGAGGAAGACGCACCCTGCTTCCCGATCGGTGCGGAAGCGAACGTAGCGTTGCTGGTTGGCTTCCTTCAGCTTCTTGTCTTCCCGATCCGATGCGTACTTGATCGTGAAGCTGGTGACCGTTTCCTTGATGCGCTTGGGGCCCATGGATTCGAACATGTCTGGATTCTGCCCGTAGATCGCATCGAACTCGGTGCGGCGCAATGGCCGGACTTCCTGCAGCGGGGTGAGCATTGCATTGATCTGCGCTTCGGTGAATTCACCACGGGAAAATGCGGCAGCGATATTCGGGGTGTCCTCGAAGAGGATGCGGCAATTGGCCAGGTAGTTCCTGGAACCTCGTTGAGTCTGCTTGCGGGCGATGGCAACGCGGCTGGCCGCTCCGCGGACTTGGTCATCGATGTTGGTGCCGCGCTCTTCATTCTCGCGCAGGACTTCCTTCTCCAACTGGTGAGCCAGGCCGGCTTGCTGATAGCGCAAGGATGAGACCAGTCCTTCGACGGACTCGATCACCCGGGCGCACGCGGCCTTGCCGCCGTGGTCATGGAACCAAGACAGGTCGTTCTGCAGCTGGATCAGGTGGGATTCGAAATCCGGCTGATCTGCTGGGCGGGCTAGGCTGTTTCCGTGCGCCTTTGCTTGGAACATAGTACTAGTATACGCCCATTGTTCGAATATGTCTTCGAATAATTCAGCTGGGGATTGCCGAATTCTTGGGGTGCCGAACAGTCCGCTGGACCCAGGTCCAGGCAGCGGAAAGGGCTACGAGGCAGCGGGGGCGCCAGCCTTGGCTTTGGCACGGCAGTCGGCGCAGAGGCCGTAGATTTCCACGGTGTGCTCGGGATCGGAGAAGTCGTGCTCCGCGGCAACCCGAGCGGCCCAGCGCTCGACGGAAGGGGCTAGTACCTCGACGGTCTTGGAGCAAACGCGGCAGACCAGATGATGGTGGTGGACCTCGGTGACGCACTGGCGGAAGCGGGCTTCGCCATCTCCGCTGCGCAGCACATCGACCAGGCCATCGTCGGCCATGGACTGCAGCAGGCGGTACACGGTGGCCAGCGAAACCTTCTTCTCCGAATCCTGCAGCCAGCGATGCAGCTGCTGGGCGGTGGCGAAATCATCGACCTCGCCCAGTGCCTCGGTGACGGCCAGGCGCTGCTTGGTGACCCGGGTTTCTGGCTGGGACATCGACGTGCACCATTCCTTGAGTTTGTTGCGGACCGGCGATGTGCCAGCGAACTGGGCCAATCACCTGCGGTTTCCCTCAATTTTAGCCAACTTTGCGTTGCAATGCGTGTCTGGCTCTGGCATGGGCGGGGCGCTGAGCCTACGCTAAGGATATGCGCATCAAACTTAGGGGCCATTCCTCCTTGGAAGCGAGCACGATCGACGGCAAGGTCTTGCTGGATCCGGGCGGATTTTCGCAGCTTGACGACGCGTTCGACGGCATCAATGCCGTGCTGGTCACCCATGAGCATGCTGACCATGCCGACCAGCCGGCCATTGCCGCCGCGCTGGAGGCGAATTCCATCCTGGAGCTCTACGCGCCGGCCGCGCTGGCGCAGGCAATGCGCGACCAGCTGCCGCCAGCGGCCCAATCCCAGGTGGTGACGGTGCGAGCCGGGGCCGACTTCATTGTCGGCGGCATTCGCGTACGGACTTTCGGCGGCACCCACGCCACCATCCACCATTCCATTGCAGTGGTTGCCAACGTGGGCTACCTCCTGGGGGACCGCGCGGTAGGCCAGCTGGAGGTCTTCCACCCGGGCGACAGCTACCAGGTGCCGGTGGGGGCGCAGCCGGATGTGCTGCTGCTGCCGGTGATGGCCCCGTGGGGCAAGATGGCCGAGGCTGCCGACTTCGCGGTGGCCGTGGATGCTAAGTGCTGGATGCCGATCCACGACGGGCTGCTCAACGCCAACGGGCTGGGGCTTTTCGATCGCCAGCTCGGCGCGATCGCCCAGCGGGCAGGATGCAGCTATGTGCGCTTGGAACCTGGAATCGAACATCATCTCGACGAGTTGCTGGGAGGCACCAACGAATGAACCCCTTGATAAGCGCCGCGCAGCTTCGCGAAATCCTGGACGCCGGGCGCCAGCCGGTGCTGCTCGATGTGCGGTGGGTCCTGGGCCGCGACGACGGGGCGCAGAGCTACGCTGCCGGGCATATCCCCGGCGCGGTGTTCGCTGACCTGGAAAAAGAGCTTTCCGGTGCGCCGGGCGAGCATACCGGCCGCCACCCGCTGCCTTTGCCGGCGGACTTCGAGCAGGCCGCGCGCGGCTGGGGCATCAACGCCCAGAGCCACGTGGTGGCGTACGACAACTCCGGAGCCCTCGCCGCGGCCCGGGCCTGGTGGCTGCTGCGCCATGCCGGATTCGACCGAGTGCAGGTGCTCGACGGCGGGCTCGGGGCCTGGACGGACGCCGGCGGAGAGCTGGCGCTGGGCTACGAGCAGGCCGCCAAGGGCAGCGTTTCGCTGTCGTGGGGCCGGATGCCGGTGGTGGAGTACGAGGAGCTGGACACCTTGCCCGGCACGCTGATCGACTCGCGGGCCACCGCGCGCTACCTGGGCATCGAGGAGCCCATCGACCCGGTGGCCGGGCATATTCCCGGTGCGCTGAACCGTCCCACCACTGACAACCTCGACGCGCAGATGCGTTTCCGGGCGCCGGAGGTGCTGCATTCCAGCTTCGTGACGCTGGGTGCCCACAGGCCGGGGTCGGCCGCCTACTGCGGTTCGGGGATCACCGCGGCGCACCAGGTATTGGCCGCGGCAAGTGCCGGGATCCCGCTGGGGCTCTTCCCCGGCAGCTGGTCCGAATACTGCTCCTACCCGGATGCGCCGGTCGCCACGAGCGACGAGAAGCACCGCCACTAGAATTCAGCCATCGAGCAAGAAAGGCAGCAATGAGTACGCTGTTCACCAAGATCATCAACGGGCAGATCCCGGGCCGCTTCGTGTGGGAGGACGAAACCTGCGTGGCGTTCTTGTCCATCGGGCCGCTCTCCGACGGGCACGCACTGGTGGTTCCGCGCGAGGAAATCGACGAGTTCACCGATGCCTCCGACGAGCTGGTTGCGCATCTGACCCTGGTCGCGGCCAAGATCGGGCGCACCCAGAAGCGCGTGTTCTCCGCGCAGCGCGCGGGCCTGATGATCGCCGGATTCGAGGTGCCGCACCTGCATGTGCATGTCTGGCCGACCAACTCGCTGGCGGACTTCGACCTGTCCAATGCGGCCGATAACCCGGATCCGGCGGCCATGGACAAGAACGCGCAAGCGCTTCGCGCGGGCCTGCGCGAAGATGGCCACGGGGAATTCGTGCCCGAGGCCTAGCCGGTGCAATTCATCCGCTACCAGGGCACCGAGCCCAATCACCGCGGCGTGCACCTGGGGATTTTCGCGCTGGCCAATTCCCTGGGGCACGGCGGGAAGCTGAGCGCCGCCGAACACGCCATCTGGCGTGCGGGCAATGACTGGTACGACGCTGCCTATCCGAACCCGAGCCGCACCCATCGGGCAATCTACGATCATGCGGTCAACCCCGGGGCCGTGGCGTGGTTCAAGGGCAGCGCGCAGCACCTGCTGGAGCGCGTCGAGCCGTATTTGCGGTTGCTCGACGCGCACCTGATCGGCTGGGAGAAGCTGGAAAGCAGTGCTCCGGGCACCATCATCTACGAAGATGACGTGCAGGTGATCGCCACACCCGCAGCTACGGCGAAGTTCTTGGCGGCGGAAACCGCTCGCCGGACCTGCGGATTCTTCACGGATGACCGCTCTGACGTAGCATGGACCAGGATGGACGTCGAGCAGGCTTGGCGTTGGCAGGATAGGGATACGGCGACTTCAAGCGCGAAACGGGCGCTACGCAGACCACAACAGGCCGTCTACGCGGTCAGGCAAGCTAGGTACAGTCCGTTACAAGCTCGGCTTTGACGCCGCCAAACCTTCAGCGGCGAAGCTATGGCACTGATCGGAATGGCACCAGTTGCCCATGCGCCCCTCCGGTCAAGTGGCTTTCTTCCGGCAGATGATCAGCGAAGCGGTCGCCCCGACCGGTATGGAAGAACGGTGGGCTCTCATCTAGACTGCGTGCAGTCTCGATTTTTTCACTGGAAAATTGACCGATCTCCTGTCTACAGGCGACTTATTTGTAGAAACGGCTCTGGACATTGACGATGCTTGGATCAGAATCTCCCGACAGCACGGTTGTGGCTCCCAGCTCATGATGCGCTGGTGATCGCGTGCGACGAAGCTGACGGTTCAGAGCGTGTGCGCAGGAGGCTGGAAGTCCGCATGACAACGGAACTTGACGGCGGACCCATCTGGAGCGAAGTGCAAGTCCTTGGCTCCGTGTGGACAAAATAGTTTTTGAGCCCAGCGAAAGGGACAACAACATCTTTTGTGTGGGGAGCCTCGACCTATTGACCGATACGTCTAATGCTCAGCATTCCGTCTTGCGTAGGTGCAAGGCGCCTCAGCAAACCAAATTCTGCCAGCATCTCGAGAAATGCGTCGTTCTCCGGAGTGGGAGCAAACTTGGGTGACGGCCCGATCTTGTTAGTGATCGCAGCGTATTCGCCACCTAGACATTTGAGGGTCGTTACTGGATCCGCCGAGAAAGTTACTCGCGCCGGATTCCTCACTAATAGTGAAAGCAAGCCAGTTCGTGAAGCACCAGCAATTGCGAGTTCGTGAATGTATTTGAGTTCTAGACCGAGGTTATGATCGTTGAAAAATTCCACGATGGTTTCAGCGTTCTGAGTAGCACGCGGCGCAGTAAGGAGGCCCTGAAGGTGGTACTTCACGAATGTTCGCACTTCGATTTTAATTGATTGGCAGTTTAGGAAGACGGCTAGGTCTTGAGGACCAACCAGCGTTCCAACTTCCGCATCATTTGGGACCGGTTCTCCCGCGAGCATGGCTTCTCGGACGCTCCAATCAAGCGAGCTATCTGAGACAGCACGGAGTACCGTGAGATCTGCCCATTCGTCGTTGATGATTTGAACCGCAACGCCCGATGCGGTTTCTAGTAGTGCTTCAACTGGAAACTCGAACTGCTCACGCAGATGCTCAAGGACCGAGATCATAACTTCACTAGTCAACAACGTCGGATATTGCTTGGTTGAGGCAAGCGCAGCTGCCACGAACTTGGAAAGATCTAAGTCATCACTGATCTCGATCGTCGGCTGATCATGAAGCGCTGTCGCAACCCCTTCGGAGAGGTTTTCGCTCGACTGCAACCGAGCCAACAGGTTACCGGTACTGATGGCTACGCGATGTTCGAGAAGTAACGCTTCCTGAATGGTGGTAGAACAGCTTGCGATGTCCGGGACATTGACCGATGCCGAAGCAAAGAATGCTACTCGGCGGAGCACAGGTAGCGAATCTTCACCTAAAGTACTCTCCAGGTCGCTCAGGACCTTTGCCAGCGCTGAAGCGTTCTCTACAGTAAAAAGCTCCACCGCGTTTTCATCTTTCCTGAGACGCTCAAGTAGTCCAAGGTACTCCTCTATTCTTGGCAAGATCGACCTATAGGCAGTAGGAACCAAAGTCAGCCTTTCCAGGGTCACCCAAGCCGTCTTTTCAGCCCCAGTAACGGCTCTGAGATTCGAAGCTGTCATTGAGAATAGCCCACGTTCAACAAAAATGGCGCGGGCTGGAGTTGAAAGCCGACTAAGGTCGTCGATCTTGACTTGCAGCTCTGCCAAGCGCATGGCTCCTGCGACGCTGACGGAGTCATTTTGCGTCAAGCAATTCAATCCGTCGTGGTTTTGCTGCGCGAAACGTCGCACTTGCTCGTTCCCTGCGACAGAATCCGAAAAGTCCTCCTCCTGGACTTGTCCGAGTGCGCTATCGAACAGTGCGATCTTTCGGTCTTCAGCGAGCGATTCGTCGTTCACGATGGCTGGAATCATCTCGCTTGTTAGTCCAGCAAGGTACGCGATAGCTTCTTTCAGCGCAACAAGATTCGTGTCGGTTCCGTATCGGGTGAAGTAGTCGCGGATGAAAGTAGCGTCATCTGGTGTCCAGCTCCGCAACTGGTTAATCACTCGATGCGTTTCCTTAGGAGCTTCGAGTAGCAGATGGTGTAGGACATGGATATTGACCATACCTGCGCGTTCAAGTACCAGCGGTGTACGGTCTCGAATGATTTCTCGAATAGCTTGAGCAGACACAGGTGCTAACGGAGAGCGGCGCGGACTCCCTATGGAGGTCTGGATGAAGTTTTGTGCCCCTACACCAAGGAACTGAGGGTCGAAGTGGGCGCTGAGGAGCGCGAAGTTCTTCGTAAGTTGCCCATCAGCAATGAGCTCTGATGTTAGTCCTTCCCCAAGGGCGACGCGAACCATCTGCGCGAAAGATAGGGGCCCATTGGAAAAGTCGTCTTTGTTTACGGCAGCTTCGGTTTTGTCCCATGGGACTGAATCGGATCTAAGCGTAAACCGCGGAAGATCCCAGAGCCGCCGCCACGTAGCAGCTTCCAACTCCTCACGGTCCCTTTCCAGTCTCGTCCGCTCCTCACACGTGAGCGGTACAGCCGTCTTCTCTGCGAAGTCCAACAACACGTCGAATGCAGTTTCGAGTTGGTCACGATTCAACGTACTTCCATTGTTGATGTGAATTCCCTCGCCAGCAGCGACACGTCTCCATAGGTCGATAGAACTGAGTTCTTTGGCTGACTTTGGCGGGTAAGTCGTATGCCTGTAGCCGTTACCCTGAACAACGTTAACAAACGTTATTCCTAAGGCTCCGCCCCTCTTGGCTAAACGCTCGGCCAACGCAGCAGCCTGGGCACGTTGGGCTTCTTCAGATGGGTGACTAAGCCGAAGATTAATACGTGCCAGGTTCTCCTCAATCAAGGCATTTCCAAGAGTTTGAACCGCATGGAGTTTGCTCTTGCCCAATCGAATCCGTTCAAAGTCCGCAACTTCGAGATTCTTATAGAGAACGAGTGCGAGAAGCCTGTCAGGTGTGAGTTCTTCAGGGTGGTTTCCCGGTTGCAAGAGCCGGTCCCGGTACATCGCGAACTCGTTACGTATATTGCGGATCTGTCGCTGGTCAGGAAAGTACTGCGCAATCTGACGTACTAGATCATCAGTAGGACGCGCCTGACTGCCCGCAGACTCCTCCTCAGAGGAACCAACGAGTAATTCGAGCTCTGATTTGAGTGCACCTCTCGCGTTTTGCTCAGTAACGAACGGGACGACAGGGATGATCAAGTCAAAGAACTTTGTTCGCGCAAACGCGTCATGCTTTACGTCGTCAGTAGCTTCTACAGTATTCGCAAACAGGGAATCGCGGATGGCATAGACGAAGACGATCGGCCCCTCATAAAAACCAGAAGGTACCGGTTCTAGCCCTTCCAATCCTTCAAGATCGAGCTTATTTTCTTTCCAGGGACGGCGTCTCAATAGCCGATCCCAAAATACCCCAAATTTTCCGCGACGTCGTTTATTATTCAGCTGTGCTGAATGGTTGAGCAACACATTAAGCGCACGAAGATCTTCAAAGACTTCGACATTGTTGAATCGATCCATATCTTCAAGAATGAGGATGCGCGTTTTCGACACTTGAAAGAAGTAGACGATCTCGTCAAGGTAGTCGTCGAAATAGCTGCCGTCTTTGTCGGCGAGTGTGAGCTTGGCAGAGCCTGCCGAAAGATCGCTTATGCGCAATCGACCGTTTGTGACTCTCAGGAGAAGGAGGGTGACCATGGCAACACAAATGAAGGTGGGGACATAGATGTCAGGACGCCAAGTCAGTGTCGTATCCTGCTTGATCAATGCCACAGCGAGTGTGATTGCCCATTGCACGGCTACCCCAACAGCTCCTGCTAGAAGCGCCATGCCACTGCTCTTGAACCAACGGAATTTACTCGTCCGTGCAAAGCGAGAAGCTGGAGTCTTTGCAGGATCAAGGACGTAGAGAATCTGCTTGACGATCTCTTTCTGCAAGTCGTTCACAGAAACATCAGGAGCTGGCTTTTCGGTAGTGCCTGCATACGCAGATCGCACGGTCGCCAGCGACACCTGGACTGTCTGCTCAGGGTAGCGGCTCGCTAGACCTTCCAAGACACTACTCTTACCTGCACCGTAAGGCCCTGAAAGTGCAATATTCGTTGCGCGCCGTGATTCGACGCCTTCCAAAAGTGCACGTAGGTAGCTTGAATGCAGCGAGGGAACGTAACGGGGAGATAGGTCTTGAAGTGTACGCCAGCTTAATTGTGCCGGAACAGCGTTGCCAGCTGTTTCTGGCGATGGGTCCGATGATGACTCACTACGTCTCTTTGACAATGTGTTCCCTCTCAGCAGCCTAGCTACAGCTAGTTATGCAACTGAATCTATCTGTGCTGATGCGGAATATACATTTCTTCGTCAGACTCTCACGGACGTCGACAGAGACGACAGTTTATGCACAACATTTCTCACAACTCCGGATGATTGTTTCCGTAGGTCCGCAAGTATCATCGGAGGAACCGCATGTTTGAAATTACCGGCCGCACAGCAAGCGCCCGCATCCTTACGTTGCCAGGCAACTGGGTATGTATGGGTCGCCGGAAGAGGTAAGACTCCCTTCCATCGTTCTCTCCGACGTCGAGCGGGAACTGCCCGCCCCGTTGTGTGGATTCCGTAGCCAGGGCTGGCTTTTCTCCTCTAAAGGCCGTTGGATAATGGCCGCGGGCGTTGCTTACCACTACCGCGCACGGATTTTTTAACGGTATAACTGCGGTACGGTCCAGGTAGGGAAGCTGGCGGCTAGAGGTCAATGACGCCTTTTAGAAAGAGTCAGGCATAGTCTGTCTGAGAATCCGTTGCATCCAAAGGTGTTCAGTCATCAACTTGTAAAGATGGGCATTAGAACTGTTCCAATCAACATGGTGTGCAACGAAATCTCGGGATGAGTACACTGTGTATCGATTGAAATCATCAGCCTTAAGTCTCTTGCGATCCTCAGAGCGGTGCAGGTAGAGACCCACGGTTGGGCTGAGCGGAATCGTGATTCGCTCGCATTTTCCGAGGGGGACAATGAAACCGTGCTGTCCCCAGCGTTGATGGGTCGGACTGTAGTCCTTGCGGATTTCATGCCGGATCCCACTCTGGGCGGCAAAAGTGTCTGAAACGACGAGACTAGGTTTTTGATACCTCACTATGTCCCAACGAAATTCATGGACATAGCCAGCGAAGGGATTCCATTTTTCTTTCGGTCTTGCGAGGGGGTTATTCCTATTCTTCCATCCCTCCAGAAATGAGAACAGGGCCGCAACGAGCATTCCAGTTTGGAAGTCCTTGTCGGACATGTGATCCATGCTTTGCTTCCGAACTTCACTTGCAATATATCCAAGTTGGAATCGGTTACGGCGAATCTGTAGCCCTACAAGCCAACAAATCGCTAGCTTCTGCTCGCCTGTGACCTCTAGTGCTTTGGAATCCGCAATATCCCTAATTGCTGTTGCGGCTTCGCCTTCTAGAGCACTCATGGCTGATTCCAACGTCACTCTGTCTCGTCCAGACGGGCCGAAATGATCACCATACAGAGTATGGCCATCGGTGATTTGCCCTGTCTTTAAAACTACAGACGTAAAGTTTTTATCATCTGCAATCCGGTGGACAGACAGTTTCTCTTTTGAATCCGCGAAATTGCGAAGCAGGAATTGAGGCACGTAGTGGTGCTTTATGGGTTCGTTCACTGTCTCCCCAGGATGGTTCTATCGTTCTCCAGCTGTATCTGCTACGAAATTCTACAGTTCGCCGCCTTAGCCACTTGCCTACAAAGCTGGGGCCTGACCTTGGTATCTGGTTAGAAGGCTGGTGGCCTACCTGCTGCGCCGGCGCACCGGCACCGCTCAGCAGGCCGGCGGGCAGCAGGCGAGAGAAGCAGCCGATGCCCGATAGCCTCTACCTCTTCTCGGCCATCGCGCTGAGCACCGCAGTGACCTTCGGGCTGCGCGCCTTGCCCTTCGCCTTCATCGCCAAATTGCGCAGCAACGCGTTCATCAACTACCTGGCGCTGCGCATGCCCTTGGGAATCATGGTGGTGCTGGTTGCTTCCACGGTGCCTGCCGGCATTGCGGATCCGGCCGTGGCGTGGCCGGTGGCCACCGCCCTGGCGGCCACCGTGGTGCTGCACCTGCTCAAGTCCAATGCGGTGCTCAGCGTGCTGGGCGGCACCGCCGTCTACGTTGGGATCCTCAGCTGGCCGCTATAGCTGCGCCAGCGAATCCTTGATCGCCTTGCGGATGCGCTTTTCGCTGACCGAATAGGCGGTGCCCAGCTCCTGGGCGAACAGCGAAATGCGCATTTCCTCCAGCATCCACTTCACCTGGGCCAAGTCCGCCGGCACCCGGGCTCCGGGCGGAACCCGATCCAGGGCGGTATCGTATTCGTCTTCCAGCTTCTGGATCACGACCAGGGCCTGGGAATCACGGGTGACCGCACCTGCGCGCAGCTTCTCCAAGCGCTTCTCGATGCCCTGCACGTAGCGCGGCAGGCGCATCAGGTTCGCTGCCCCGGTGGCCGCGATGAAGCCCGGATAGATCAGCTGCTCGAGCTGCGAGCGGATATCGGTGACTGCCGCGAACATCGCCAGGGAGTTGGTGCTCTTCAGATCCTTGTTGATCCGGGTCGAGGAGCCGAAGACCTTCGCCACGATCGCGGTGATTGTGAAGACCGTGTCGATCTGCTCGGCGCGCACCGTCTCGAACAGCGCCTCGAATTCGGCGCGGTTCATCGGCAGCTTCTCGGGCACCAGCTGGTCTACCGCGGCCATGGTGCAGTCGGCGATCAGCTTCTCGATGGACCCGTGCGGGTTCTGCGTGAACACCAGCTTCTCAGCGTTCTTCAGGTGCGAAATCACGAACTTCCCGGCAGGCGGCAAGCGCAGCATCAGCAACCGGATGACACCGGTGCGGTGCGCCGCATCGCGCTCGGCCTGGGTGCGGAAAACACTCAGGTCGACCTTTTCGCCGGTGTCCATCAGCCCCGGATAGGCGGTGATCTGCTGGCCCATCACCGTAGTGGTGACCTTGGCAGGCAGCGTATCGCCCAGGGTATCGCCCGATGATTCCAGCTGCGGCCAATGATCCAGCGACTTCTGGTCCCAGGCGCCGGTGGCCGCCGCTGCGGTGGCCGCGGCACCCTTCTTCTTGGACTGCGCCTTCGACGCGGCCGCAGGCTTGCCAGGCATGCCCGGCTTGCCGGTGGCGGCACCGGGGGAGTTGACCCCGCTGGCCAGCGCGGCGCGGTTGGCCGCGGCGAACTTGTACTGCAACGCGGCCAGGTCATCGCCGCTGCCCAGCGCCTTCCCCGAAGCATCGGTGACGGTGAAGCCGAAGCGCAGGTGCGCAGGCAGGGTCGAGAAGTCGAAGACCGAAGGCTCGACGACCATGCCGCGCAGCCGGCGCAGCACCAAGGCCAGGGAATCGGCCAGGTCATCGGCCGCCGGATCGAAGTCCGCCTCCAGCATGGCCAGCGCCTTGGCCGCCACGTCCGGGGCAGGCACGAAGTTCTTGCGGATGGCCTTGGGCATCGAACGGATCAGCGCGGTGAGCAGCTCGTGGCGCAACCCCGGAATCAGCCAGGCGAAGCGCGCGGGATCCAGCTGGTTCAAGAACACCACCGGGACCGTGAGCGACACGCCATCGCCTTCTCCTGGGGCGGCCGCCGGGTTGTACTCGTAGGACAGCGGCAAGTGGATGCTGCCCAGCTGCCAGGTGGTGGGGAACGCGGCCTCGTCAACCGCATCGGACTCGGCCAGCAGCGCCTCGGGGTCGAAGTCCAGCAGCGAGGGATCGGTGGCGCGGGCCTTCTTCCACCAGCGGTCGAAGTGGCGCTCCGAGTAGACCTCGGCGCCCACCCGGGCATCGTAGAAGGCGAACAGGTCTTCATCGGAAATGCGCAGGTCATGGCGGCGCATGCGGGTTTCGAGCTCTTCGACTTCTTCGAGCAGCGCCCGGTTCTTGGCGAAGAACTTATGGTGGGTGCGCCAATCGCCCTCCACCAGCGCGTGGCGGATGAACAGCTCGCGAGCCAGGTCCTTATCCACCCGCCAGTAGTGGAACTGGCGGCGCGGGATGATCGGCAGGCCGAAAAGCGTGACCTTCTCGTAGCCCATGACCGAACCGGTGCGCTTGGACCAGTGCGGCTCGGAGTGGGTGCGCTTGAGCAGGTGCGGAGCCAGCTCTTCCACCCATTCGGGGGAGATGGCCGCGTTGGTGCGGGCCCACAGCCGCGAGGTTTCCACCAGCTCGGCGGACATCACCCAGGTCGGGGACTTCTTGAACAGGCCCGAGCCGGGGAAGATCGCAAAACGGGTGCCGCGCGCGCCCAGGTAGTCGCGCTTGCGCTCATCGTAGAGCCCGATGTGCCCCAGCAGGCCCGACAGCAGCGACTTGTGCACCTGGTCCTCATTGGCCGCCGGGTCGATCGGGGCGGCCGCCATGGTGATGCCCAGCGGCTTGGCCAGCTGGCGCAGCTGGGTGAACAGGTCCTGCCACTCGCGCACGCGCAGGTAGTTGATGAACTCGTTCTTGCACAGCCGGCGGAAAGCGGAGGAGGACAGGTCCTTCTGCTGCTCCTGCAGGTAGGCCCACAAATTCAGCAATGCAATGAAGTCGGACTTGTCATCGGCGAAGCGCTTATGCAGCTCCACCGCACGATCACGCTGCCCGGTTTCCTCGCTGGGACGCTCGCGCGGATCCTGGATGCTCAGCCCGGCAGCCAGCACCATCACTTCCTTGGCGACCCCGCGCTGTGCGGACTCGACGATCATCCGGCCCAGGCGCACATCCAGCGGCAGCACCGCCAGCGCCCTGCCGGTTTCGGTCAGCTTCGCGGCCTTGTCCTGCTCCAGCGCACCGAGCTCGCGCAGCAGGTTCACGCCATCGGTGATGGCCTTGGCTTCGGGCGGCTGGACGAACGGGAAGCTGGCCACCTCGGCGGCCGAAGCGACCACGCCCATGGAGATCATCTGCAGGATCACGCTGGCCAGGTTGGTGCGCAGGATTTCCGGGTCGGTGAACTCCGGACGCGCCTCGTAGTCGGGCTCCGAGTACAAGCGGATGGCGATGCCCTCCGACACGCGGCCGCAACGTCCCGAACGCTGGTTGGCGCTGGCCTGCGAAACGCGCTCGATGGGCAGGCGCTGCACCTTGGTGCGGTGCGAATAGCGCGAAATGCGGGCGGTGCCGGTATCGATCACGTACTTGATGCCCGGCACCGTCAGCGAGGTCTCGGCGACGTTGGTGGCCAGGATGATGCGCGGGGCGCCACCGGGGTGGAAGACCCGGTGCTGCTCGGCCAGCGACAGCCGGGCGAACAGCGGGAGCACCTCATAGCGCGGCAGGCGCTTATTGGCGGTGACCATGGCGCGCAAGGCTTCGGCCGCGTCGCGGATTTCGCGCTCGCCGGAGAAGAAGATCAGGATGTCCCCGGGCGCTTCGCCGCTCAGTTCCTTGACCGCGTCGGTGACCGCATCCAGTGGGTCGCGTTCTTCCTCCAGCGTGTTCTCCGCGGCCTCGTCCGCGTCGACATCGAGCTCGGCCTGCAGCGGGCGGTAGCGCAATTCGACGGGGAAGGTGCGCCCGGAAACCTCCAGGATCGGGGCAGGCTCGACGCCGCCGCCGGGCAGCGGCTTGCCGAAGTGCTCGGCGAAGCGCTGCGGGTCGATGGTGGCGGAGGTGATGATGATCTTCAGCTCGGGGCGCTTGGGCATGATCTGCTTGAGGTAGCCCAGCAGGAAATCGATGTTCAGGCTGCGCTCGTGGGCCTCGTCGATGATGATCGCCGAGTATTTCTTGAGCAGCTTGTCGCGCTTGATCTCGGCTAGCAGGATGCCGTCGGTCATCACCTTCAGCTTGGTCTTGCGCGAAACCTCGCCGGTGAAGCGCACGTGGAAGCCGACTTCCTCGCCGATTTCGGTGCCCATTTCCTCGGCGATGCGCTCGGCCACGGTGCGCGCGGCCAGGCGGCGCGGCTGGGTGTGCCCGATCATGCCCTTCTCGGCCAGGCCGAGCTCGATGAGCATCTTGGGAAGCTGGGTGGTCTTGCCCGAACCGGTTTCGCCGGCGATTACCACGACCTGGTTTTCGCGGACCGCGGCGAGGATGTCCTCGCGGCGGGCTGAAACGGGAAGGGCTTCGGGATATGTAATGCTGAGCGCCATGATGTTCCCATTCTATTCGCGCCACGCATTTTCGTGGTGGCCGCCGGGCCGAAGCCCGATTCGGGGTAGGAAATGTGCTCCCGGACGCATTGCTCCATGAGTCAAATTTTCAGATTGTCCAAGCAATTGTCGACAAGTTCGGGCCGGTAAATACAAAACTTCCAGATTCTGCTTCCCGGCGGAGCATTTGTGTCCACAAGAATCCGTATCAAGATGCAAACGTCTAGGAATCGACCTTGATTGTAGGCAAGGTGAGGTCGTTCACATGTAAGATCGGGGGTAATCATCGATGTGATGCCTGGACGGTTCCCGCATGCTGCGCACCAGTTGCGCTTCATAACCAGGCTTCCGCGCTATCGGTGGGAATCACTCGCAAGGGAACTTTGAAAGGAACTTCAATGAAGAGCTTCACCGCCATGAAATTCGCTGCCATCGCAGCAGCTGGCGCACTGGCCCTGACCGCCTGCGGCGGCAGTGGCGAGCAGGGCACCGCGGAGGGCGGCGACGAGGCCGTCAAGATCGGCATCTCCCAGTTCGTCTCGCACCCTTCGCTGGACGCAGTGGTCACCGGCTTCAAGGCAGGCATGGAAGAAGCCGGCTACACCGGCGAGAAGATCAGCTACGACGAGAACAACGCCGAAACCGATCAGGCTACCAACACCTCGATTGCCGGCAAGCTCGCCGCTGATTCGGATATCGACCTGGTGCTGGCAATTGCTACCCCATCGGCCCAGGCTGCGGCGCAGGCGATTACCAAGGTTCCGGTGCTCTTCTCCGCTGTGACCGACCCGGTTGATGCCAAGCTGGTCGCCTCCAATGAAGCTCCGGGCGCGAATGTCACCGGCACGTCGGACATGAACCCGGTCGACGAGCAGCTGCAGTTGCTCAAGGACCTGGTGCCCGATGCCAAGAAGGTCGGCATTGTCTACTCCTCGGGTGAAGCCAACTCCGCAGTCCAGGTGAAGATGGCCAAGGAAGCAGCCAAGGGCCTGGGTCTGACCATTGAAGAAGCCGCAGTCTCGGCGTCCAGCGAAGTCCAGCAGGCCGCCAGCTCGCTGGATGTCGACGCGTACTACGTTCCGACTGACAACGCTGTCGTTTCCGCCCTGGAAGGCCTGCTGCAGGTTGCCGAGAAGAACGGCGTGCCGGTCATTTCGGCTGACGGCGAGTCCGTCAAGCGCGGCGCTACCGCAACCTACGGCATCAACTACGAGAAGCTGGGCGCGCAGACCGCTGCCATGGCCGTGAAGCTGCTCAAGGGCGAGGCCGAGCCGGCAACCCTGCCGGTGGAGACCATCTCCGAGGTCGATCTCTACCTGAATGAAGATGCCGCCAAGAAGGCAGGCATCGAATTCACCGACGAGATGAAGTCCGAAGCCGTAGAGGTCTACTAAGCCCCGGCAACAACTTACCGACGCAAGGCGAGGCGCATAACCTGGTGCCTCGCCTTTCGTCGTGATTACCTGCAAAACTTACAACTCAAGGATCCACACATGATCACAGCGGTTGAACTCGGCCTGATTTACGCCATCATGGCGCTCGGGGTGTATCTGACCTTCCGTATCCTGGACTTTCCCGACCTGACTGTCGACGGCAGCTTCACCACCGGTGCCGCCGTCGCCTCGGTGGGCATCGTGAACGGGATGAATCCCTGGCTGGCCACCGTGCTGGCCTTCTTCGCCGGCATGGTTGCCGGTGTCATTACCGGCCTGCTGCATACCAAGGGCAAGATCGACGGCCTGCTCGCCGGCATCCTGACCATGATCGCGCTGTACTCGATCAACCTGCGCATCATGGGCAAGGCCAACACCCCCTTGCTGGGGGAGGAGACCCTGATCAGCCCGATGCGCGTCTCGGGCCTGCTCGGCTCATGGGCGTCGGTGGCCATCCTCTTTGCCGTCTGCCTGGTCTTCGTGGCAGCGATCGTCTGGTTCTTGCACACCGAGCTGGGCATGGCCATGCGGGCCACCGGCGACAACCAGGAAATGATCCGTTCCTTCGGCGTGAGCACCGACAACCAGAAGATCCTGGGCCTGGCGCTGTCCAACGGACTGGTGGCGCTGTCCGGTGCGGTCATCGCCCAGTACCAGGGCTTCGCCGATATCGGCATGGGCATCGGCCTGATCCTGATCGGCCTGGCCTCGGTCATCGTCGGCCAGGCGATCTTCACCCAGCGTTACATCTGGCTGGCCGCCATCGCGGTGGTCTTCGGCGCAGTGATCTACCGCCTGGTGATCCAGATGGCCCTGTCGGCAGGCCTGGAGGTCAACGACATGAAGCTGATCTCCGCGGTCCTCGTCGTCGTCGCCCTGCTGCTGCCGAAGTGGAAGGGCTTCCAGAAGATCATCAAGAACTTCAAGCGCACCCCAGCAGCAGTTGAAACCAAGGAAGAGGTTCGCACCAATGCTTGAAATCAAGAACCTGTCGCGCACGTTCTTCCCGGGAACTGTCAACGAGCGCAAGGCGCTGCGCAACATCAACCTGAACCTGTCGGACGGTGAATTCGTCACCGTCATCGGCTCCAACGGCGCCGGCAAGTCCACCGTGCTGAATATGGTTGCAGGCAAGCTGCAGCCCGATGCCGGTTCGGTGTCCATCGCGGGGAAGAACGTCACCAGGATGGCCGACTACACCCGCGCCAAGTACATCGGCCGGGTATTCCAGGACCCGATGGCCGGCACTGCGCCGACCATGTCCATCGAGGAGAACATGGCTCTGGCCTACGCCCGCGGCCGTTTCCGCGGCCTGGGCCTGGGCGTAGGCTCCAAGCGGCGCGAGCTGTTCGTCGAGGAACTCAAGAGCCTGGAACTCGGTTTGGAAGGCCGCTTGAAGACCAAGGTGGGCCTGCTCTCGGGCGGCCAGCGCCAGGCGCTGAGCTTGCTGATGGCCACCTTCTCCAAGCCCAAGATCCTGCTGCTCGATGAGCACACCGCGGCCCTGGATCCGCAGCGTGCCGCGCTGGTCTCGCGCCTGACCAAGGAAATTGTCGAACGCCACCAGCTGACCACGTTGATGGTGACGCACAATATGGAACAGGCGTTGCAGCTGGGCACCCGGCTGATCATGATGCACGACGGGCAGATCATCCTGGACCTGGACCAGGAAGAGAAGTCCAAGATGACCGTCAAGGGCCTGCTGGAGGAATTCAGCAAGATCAAGGGCGCACAGCTCGATGACAAGACCATGCTGCAGTAGCAGCTGGCCAGTATCCGTGCAGGCTCCGCACCCGATGGGTGCGGGGCCTGTCGGGTTTAAGGCAGCGGTTTGCGCAGGCGGTGCTCGACGCGTCCCGAGCTCCGGTCGATGACTTGCTGTCCTGTCCATTGGTACCCGCAACGGCGATAGAGCCCCCTCGGCACGTGCATTGCCGGCGATCAGCAGACTGGAGATGGCTGGGGCAGTGACCAGCAGGATGGATCAGTTCTACACCTGTCGGCCTGCCTGCGCTGTCAAGATCCTAGTTCACGAGGTACGGCATGCTAGAAGACTCGATTTCTGCCGTTTCAACTGCTAGCTCATGAGAGAGCGCGACATGCGCGGCCGCAGCTCTGGCATCGTAGGTGGCATTAATGGGTTTACTCATGCAGCTGATCTTCGATACTCAATATGAATTTGAGAAATATTCATGCAGTTAAAGATGCATTGCTATAAACCTGCCTAGGATTAACACCTTCTGCGAAACGAATGGTGGACTATTGAGAACCCGTAGCGCGTACATAGCTGCAGCGACAGGAGTCGTCGGTCTGGCTCTCATCACTGGATTGCTGTCGGGTTGCTCTTTGACTGGGAAATACTCCGATGAAACCTGCGATGGCCGCAAACCCGTCAGCTCGTTAGAGCAGGCGGGCACGGAATTGGTAGTTGCTGCGTATGCTGGCGATCGCACTGGAGTTTGCCGGGTTACTTCGCCATTTCCAGGAGGAAACCTGGATGACGAGATGGTCAGCCAGACTCGGCAGATTCTAGAGAACCACGGCATTACACCTGAAAATGTGTCGGTCGTGGTTGGAGAGCAGTTTGGAAGCGCAGTATCCGTTCACCTGACTGACGGTAACCAGTATGCTCGGCACTCACTGTGGGTCGGTGGCCATAGTATCCGTGAGGAAGGATTCACTATAGGGCTACCGGAGGAACTGTATCCTGCTGCGCCCGAGCATCCGGCATCCCAGTCATCCACGGTTGATCCCTAAGCTTTGCAATTCTAGTGATTCAGGATTCTTGGCATCCGGGTATCTCGTAAGCGCGATACAAAGCGAAATTTCCCCGGCTATTGCTCCAAGTGGAGCTTTGGTTCCCTCTCGGCAATGCCGGTTAGGCTTTCGCCGAATCATTAGCGCGGACAGTCAGCTGCCGCGCGATGTCTTTAGGCTTTTCGCCTAGTGTCCAAATGAAACATCGGAAACGCCTGTTTATTCTTCATTCGTGGCATAAACAGTGACCCAGACTCCCACCGGCACTTTGAATTCGAGCTGTACCTCATTGGTGTTGATTTGATGTGCCGGGGTAGAAAGGCTCGTATATATTTCTGAATTCGAATCGCAACCACTCGCACCGGTTTTTGATCCACCTAGCAGGATAATCTCCCAAGGGGACGTTGCATCACATGAAATTATGAAGCCAACTGAATCAAATCCTCCGGGAAGATCCCCGAGGCGCAGAGTGGTCGAGCCCACGGAATGAGTTTCATTGAGAATCTGGAAGGAGTCTTCGCTCTGGGCGAGGAATTCGGCATGCTTCTTTAGGGGATCTGGCGATTCCGAGGTGCTGGCCGACGTATCTGACGAAGGAATCTCTCCAAGCGCTGTCTCAGGGGAAGTCGAAGGGCTGCATGAAGACAGTGCCAAAGCAATCACAGAAGCAAGTGAAATGATTCCAAAGAGGCGTTTCGTCATGTGTCAAGATTATCTTTTAGCGGGATAAAATCAAGAGTTCATGAGAGTACTTCGATTTCCCGCGTTTTCGCTCGGGTAGTTTGCCGAGGAACTCTTGAATGGCAGCGATGCGAATTCAGTGTCGAGTGGATGGCGTATCGCTCTTTCCATCAAGCGGTGGGCAGTTAGCGGCCGCGGGCAATTTGATGCGGGTATCGCCATCTCGGATTGGTGACGAGCCCGGTCCATGCCGGCAGTAGTTCCCGAATAGGCCGGTCGGGTCGACTCCGAGATCCCCTATGTGCAGTTCTGGATTTGAAGCAAGGTCGCCGAGCGGTCCCAGAGTTGCTTCGCTAGTACCTCATCATGGATCAGCGGGTTGACCTTCGATGCGATCTTTCCCGACTCGTAGTAGGCGCCCGGTTCGAATTGCACGCCAGGCTTCGCCTCCGCAAGCCAGACGAGCTGGTCGGCACCCTTGCTCGAGTCGACCGTGAAGAAGCGCCTAAGCGGACCGTGGTAAAGGAACTTCAATAACCCCTTGGAGTCCGAGGCGAAACTGGTGCCAACGATCCCGGGGTGGAACGCCACGGCGTTAATCCCGGAACCGCCAAAGCGCCGCTGTAATTCCGAGGTGAACAGAATGTTCGCCAACTTTGCATTGCCGTAGGCGGCCCTCGGTGAGTAGCTGTTTTCGCCCTGTAGGTCCGCAATGTCGAATTTGGCCATGAGACGCGCAGCCATGCTGGCGGTCTGAATGACCGTGGCACCCGAATCGATTAGTCGTTGCAACAACAGATTCGTGAGCAGGAAGGGCGCGAGGTGATTGACTTGGAAAGTCTTTTCGAATCCATCCACGGTCAGTTCGCGCTCTGCCTTGATCCCGCCGGCATTATTAGCCAGCACATCAATTCGGGGATACTTCTGGAGCAACTGCGTGGCCAGGCCGCGTACCTGTGCGAGCTGGCTGAAGTCTGCCACGAAATAGCTGGCGCCTAGCTCATGGGCGATGGCCTGGGTTTTGGTTTGCGAACGACCGACAACGACAATCTGGTGCCCCTGTCGTGAAAGTTCTCGGGCCGATGCGGCCCCGATCCCGTCGCTGGCTCCGGTAATGAGAATGGTTTTTTTCATGGTGCCCTTAAGCGCTTGTTGGTTTATCCGAGTTTAGGGCCTAGCCGAAGCTAAAGGTTGTGGCGACGGGGAAGCTGCCAGAAAATGCTGAACGGAGAAGATTCGTGGCCTCGCGCGAGCTGCGGCGTGAGAAGAAGAGCGAAAAAAATAGCAGGCCCTGGTAACCAGGACCTGCAATTTAGGTGGTGCCCCTGAAAGGAATCGAACCTTCGGCCTTCTGCTCCGGAGGCAGACGCTCTATCCACTGAGCTACAGAGGCGTGTTGCTGGGCAACAGGAAAAATACTATCAGGTCGTCACTTGATCTGCGCAATTCCAGCACCTTGGCACGCATGTGTTGCAAAAGTCACCGGGTTGGGCCAGTCTCACAGGCGATGCAAGTCATGAATGCTGAAGAAGCACGGCAATTGCCGGTATTCTTGAACGGTGACTCCTGAAGAACTCTCCGCAGCAATATCCGCATGCCTCACCGAAGCCGTAGCCGCCGGCGAAATCTCCGTCGAGGTGCCAGAGACCGTACGCGTGGACCGCCCGAAAAGCCGTGAACACGGCGACTGGGCAACCAACATCGCGCTGCAGCTGGGCAAGAAGGCCGGCATGGCCCCGCGCGACTTCGCCCAGATCCTGGCCACCCGACTTGCTTCGGTCCCAGGAGTCGGCGCCGTGGACATCGCAGGTCCCGGCTTCCTGAACATCACCCTCGAAGCCGGCGCTGCCGGCGAGCTGGCCCGCACCATCGTCGAGGCGGGTTCCGCCTACGGCAGCAACGAGGCCCTGGCCGGCCACGTGGTCAACATGGAATTCGTTTCCGCGAACCCCACCGGCCCGCTGCACATAGGCCACACCCGCTGGGCCGCGCTGGGAGATGCCATCTCCCGTGTGCTGCGCGCTTCGGGCGCTTCGGTGACCAGCGAGTACTACATCAACGATGCCGGCAACCAGATGAACGTCTTCGCCCGTTCGGTGTACAACCGCATCCACGGCCTGCCAGTGCCAGAGGGCGGCTACCCGGGCGAATACATCAAGGAACTGGGCGACGCGGTCCTGGCCGAAGCCCCGCAGCTGCGCGAGCTGGACGAAGCAGAAGCAATTCCTGCCCTGCGCGACGCCGCCTACAAGGCGCAGCTCGAAGACATCAAGTCCACCCTGGCCGACTTCGGCGTCAGCTTCGACGTGTTCTTCTCCGAAACCACCTTGCATGAGGGCGGTGCGGTGGCTGACGCCGTGGCACGCCTGCGTGAACAGGGCCACATCTTCGATCTGGAGGGCGCGGTTTGGCTGCGCACCACCGACTTCGGCGATGACAAGGACCGCGTGCTGATCCGCGCCAACGGCGAGCCGACCTACTTCGCCGCCGATGCAGCCTACTACCTCTCCAAGAAGGACCGCGGCTTCGAAGAGAAGATCTACCTGCTGGGCGCCGACCACCACGGCTACGTCAACCGCCTGAAGGCGATCGCCGCCTGCGCGGGAGATGACAAGGACAAGAACATCGAGGTGCTGATCGGCCAGCTGATCTCCGTCAACGGAGCCAAGCTGTCCAAGCGCGCGGGCAACATCATCGAGCTGCGCGATTTGATCAACTGGATCGGCGCCGACGCGCTGCGCTACTCGCTGGCCCGTTTCCCGGCTGATTCGCCGATCGCGCTGGACCCCGAGCAGCTGAAGAAGAACACCAATGACAACCCGGTGTTCTACGTCCAGTACGCCCATGCCCGTTCGTGCGCCGCGGCCCGCAATGCCGCCGCCAAGGGCGTGACCCGTGACGGCTTCGATGCCGCGCTGCTGACCGACCCGACCGAAAACGAGCTGCTGGCCGTGCTCGGCCAGTTCCCGTCGGTGGTTGCCGGTGCCGCGGAATTCCGCGAACCGCACCGCATTGCCCGTTACCTGGAGCAGGTCGCCGGCGCCTACCACTCGTGGTACGCCGCAACCCGCATCACCCCGGTGGGCGAAGGTGAAGCGGTCGCGCCGGTGCACGGCACCCGCCTGTGGCTGAACGACGCCGCCACCACCGTTTTGGCAAATGGATTGGAACTGCTGGGCGTTTCCGCCCCAGAGAGGATGTAAGACCTTATGGCTGTATCGCCGCTAGCCCCGCAATGGCTGCAATTCCCGGAAAACATCAACGCACTTCGACAGATCGAGTGGGCTTCGGGGGTTTCCCGCGAGGCTGGCGGCGAACTGTCCATCCAGGGCCTTCCCGTCTCCCAGCTTGCCGCCGAGTTCGGCACCCCGCTGTTCGTGCTCGATGAGAACGACTTCCGCGCCCGCGCCCGGGGTTTCAAGACCGCCTTCGACGACGCGTTCAGGCAGCTGTGCGGGGGAGTCGACGTCTACTACGCCGGCAAGGCATTCTTGTGCACCGAGGTGGCCCGCTGGGTGACCGACGAGGGCCTGCGCCTGGATACCTGCTCCGGGGGCGAACTGGCCGTGGCCAACGCCGCCAAGGTGCCCGCTGCCAACCTCTCGCTGCACGGGAACAACAAGTCGGCTGCTGAGATCACCCGCGCCATCGAAATGGGCGTCGGGCGCCTGGTCATCGACTCGCTGGACGAGCTGGACCGGGTGATTTCGATCGCTGACGCCATGGGCCAGAGCGCGCAGGTCATGCTGCGCATTACCCCCGGCGTGCACGCCTCCACCCATGAGGCCATTGCCACCGCGCACGAGGACCAGAAGTTCGGGCTGTCCATCCTGGACGATGCCTCCGGCACTTCTCCTGCGCTGCGTGCGGTCGCCCAGGCGATCGAGGCGCAGAACATCAACCTGCTGGGCCTGCACACCCACATCGGCTCGCAGATCTTCGAGGCCGAAGGCTTCGCAATGGTCGCCCGCACCATGCTCGGCCTGCTGGCCAAGATCCGCTCGATTCATGGTGTTTCCCTGCCCGAGCTGGATCTGGGCGGCGGCTACGGCATTGCCTACACCTCCGAGGACCACCCCTCCACCCCGGCCAAGCTGGCCGGGCAGATGGCCGAAGTGGTCTCGGCGACCTGCGCCGAACTCGAGCTGGAATGCCCGCGCATTTCCATCGAGCCGGGCCGCGCCATCGCCGGCCCGAGCACCTTCACCCTCTACGAGGCCGGCGTGCGCAAGGACGTCCAGGTGGAAGACGAGGCCGGAGCCCTGCACCCGCGCCGCTACATTTCAGTGGACGGCGGGATGAGCGACAACCCGCGCCCGGTGCTCTATGACGCGCAATATACCGCCGTGCTGGCTAGCCGTATGACGCAAAACGACGCAATTATTTCTCGTGTAGTTGGGAAACATTGCGAGTCAGGTGACATAGTCGTGAAGGACGTTTACCTGCCCGATGACGTGGCGGCCGGCGATTTGATCGCCGTTCCGGCCACCGGCGCCTACTGCTGGGCGCTGTCGAGCAACTACAACTACCTCACCCGCCCCGCGGTGGTAGCGGTACGCGATGGCCAAGCCCGTCTGATCGTGCGCAGGGAAACGGAAACAGACTTGTTGGCCCGTGACATGGGAGTTTAATTGAGCGGCGAAAAGAACCTGAAGGTAGCCCTGCTGGGTTGCGGCACGGTCGGAGCCCAGGTGGCCCGGATCCTGCTGGAAGATGCAAACGAACTGGCTGCCCGCTCGGGCGCCGGCCTGCAACTGATCGGCATTGCCGTGCGCAACCCGGATGCCAAGCGCGATGCAGTGCTGCCCCAGGAGCTTTTCACCACCGACGCCCACGGGCTGATCGCCCAGGCCGATGTGGTCATCGAACTGCTCGGCGGCATGGAGCCGGCCGGCGAATACATCGCCGCCGCCCTTGCCAAGGGTGCCAGCGTCATCACCGGCAACAAGGCGCTGATTGCGCTCAAGGGCGCCGAACTGAACGCGATCGCTGCCGGCAACGGCGCCCAGCTGCGCTACGAGGCCGCGGTGGCCGGGGCCATCCCGATCCTGCGCCCGATTGCGGACTCGCTGGCCGGGGACCACATCACCAAGGTGATGGGCATCGTCAACGGCACCACCAACTTCATCCTCGACGCCATGGACACCACCGGTGCCGCGTTCGACGACGTGCTGGCCGAAGCCCAGGCGCTGGGCTATGCGGAAGCCGATCCAACCGCCGACGTGGGCGGGCACGATGCCGCCGCGAAGGCCGCGATCCTGGCCTCGCTGGCCTTCCACACCACCGTGTCCTCGGACCAGGTCTGGACCCAGGGCATCACCGAAGTCAGCGCCGCCGATGTCGCGGCCGCGGCTGCCGCCGGCTACGTGATCAAGCTGCTGGCCATCGCCGAGCAGGCCGAAGCCGGGATTTCGGTGCGCGTCTACCCGGCCCTGGTGCGCCGCAGCCACCCGCTGGCTACCGTGCATGGCGCGTTCAACGCCGTGTTCGTCGAAGCGCAGAACGCCGGCGACCTGATGTTCTACGGGGCTGGAGCCGGCGGCAACCCGACCGCGTCGGCGGTCATGGGCGACGTCGTTGCCGTGGCCCGCCAGATCGCTGCCGGAGCCCCGCTGCCCAACGGCTCGGTCAACCAGGCGCCACGGATGCTGGACTTCGAGGCCATCGACACCCGCTACTGGATTGGCCTGTCGGTCAAGGACCAGTCCGGCGTGCTGGCAGCCATCGCCACCGTCTTCGGCGAGCACGGGGTCTCCATCGAGTCGATGAGCCAGCAGGTGGACGCCGAAGCCGGCGCGCAGCTGCGCATCCTGACCCACCAGGGCACCGAAGCGGCCCTGGCCAGCACCGTCGAGGCGCTGACCGCGCTGGACGCGGTGCACTCTGTTCTATCCGTTATGCGAGTTGAAGGAAATTAACGTGGCTCACCAGTGGCGCGGAGTGATCCGCGAATATGCCGATCGCCTGCCAGTAGACGAAAACACCAAGGTCATCACCCTGGGCGAGGGCGGCACCCCGCTGGTCTACGCCCCGGCGCTGTCGGCGCTGACCGGCAACGAGGTGTACCTGAAGGTCGAGGGCATGAACCCGACCGGTTCCTTCAAGGACCGCGGCATGACCATGGCGATGACCGCCGCGGTGGCTGCCGGCGCCAAGGCCGTGGTGTGCGCCTCCACCGGCAACACCTCCGCTTCGGCCGCCGCCTACGCTACCCAGGCCGGGCTGAAGTGCGCGGTGCTGGTGCCCGATGGCAAGATCTCCATGGGCAAGATGTCCCAGGCGATCGCCCACGGTGCGGACATCATCCAGATCGACGGCAACTTCGACAACTGCCTGGAAGTGGCGCGCAAGCTCAGCGAGAACTACCCGGTGTTCCTGGTGAATTCGGTGAACCCGGCCCGCATCCAGGGCCAGAAGACCGGCGCCTTCGAGATCGTCGACTTCCTGGGCGACGCCCCGGATTACCACCTGCTGCCGGTAGGCAACGCGGGCAACATCACCGCGTACTGGAAGGGCTACAAGGAGTATTCCTCCAAGTGGACCAATGAAGCGGGCAAGGAACTGGAGCCGGTCTCCACCAAGACCCCGGTCATGTGGGGCTTCCAGGCCGCCGGGGCCGCCCCGATCGTGGCCGGCCACCCGATCACCGAACCGGATACCATCGCCACCGCCATCCGCATCGGCAATCCGGCATCCTGGGAACAGGCCGAAGCCGCCCGCGACGAGTCCGGCGGGCAGATCGACTCGGTCACCGACGAGCAGATCCTCGAAGCCCACCGCTGGCTTTCAAGCCGCGAAGGCGTCTTCGTGGAGCCAGCTTCGGCAGCCGGCGTGGCCGGCCTGCTCAAGCACCACGCCGCCGGCACTGCGCCGACCGGCAAGAAGATCGTGATCACCGTGACCGGCCACGGCCTGAAGGACCCGGACTGGGCCCTGAAGCAGGCCGACGGCTCGGAAGTTGCGCCGAAGAAGGTGGCCTTCGACGTGGTCGAGGTCGCCGGCGCGCTGGGCCTGGCCTAGCAGCTTTCGCCGGCCAGCCGCCGGCAGCACGACGGGCCGCCGCGTCA